>DAOTNL010000078.1:0-11662 GCA_035450765.1 Kiritimatiellia bacterium
GGCGCGGGGAGGAAACGGGAATCGTCGGCGCGTGGTTCGTCCGCCAGATCTGGTGGGTGGCCCTCGGCGCCGCGCTGGCGACGGTGCTGGCGGCGCTGGACTACCGGGTTTGGATCCGCGCGGCCTGGTGGTTGTACGTGGCGTCGCTGGGCTTGCTGGCTCTGGTGCTCGTCGCGGGCACGAAAGTGTACGGAGCGTACCGGTGGCTGAACGTCTTCGGCGTGCTGGTCCAGCCGTCGGAATTCGCCAAGGTGACGCTGGTGGTGCTGCTGGCCCGCGTGCTGGGCGGCGGGGCCCTGGATCCGCGGTCGTTCGGGACCATCGCGGTCGGCCTGCTGCTGCTGGCCCCGCCGTTCCTGCTGATCCTCGTCGAGCCGGACCTGGGCACCGCGGCGGTGCTGGTGCCGACGGCGGCGATCATGCTGTTCGCGGCCGGCGCGGCTTTCCGCTATCTGGCGGGTCTGGCCCTGCTCGGCGCCGCCGGCGTCGGTCTCGCGCTCTCCCCGCTGGGGCATTTCCTGCTCAGCGACTACCAGCACGAGCGCATCCTGACGTTCCTGGATCCGTCGCGGGATCCGCTGGGCGCGGGCTGGAACGCCCTGCAGTCGGCCATCGCGGTCGGTTCGGGCGGCTTCTGGGGCAAAGGGTATTTGAACGGGTCGCAAAACGTGCTGGGGTTTTTGCCCCGCACGGTTGCGCCCACGGACTTCATCTTTCCGGTCATCGCCGAGGAGACGGGGTTCATTGGCGCCAGCGCGCTGCTGCTGGTCTTCGCCTTCCTGCTGGCGCGCTACCTGCGCACGGCCTGGACGGCGGGCGACCCGGCCGGCAGCCTGCTGGCAACGGGTATCGCGGGCTTGTTGTTCTGCCACGTGTTCGTGAACGTCGGAATGACCATCGGCCTGCTGCCGATCACGGGGCTGCCGCTCCCGTTCGTCAGCAGCGGAGGGTCGTTCATGGTGAGCACGCTGGCGGGCTTCGGGCTCGTGCAGAGCGTGCATGTGCGCCGCATGAGGCGCGAGGTGTAATCATGTGGGAATGGCTGAAAATGATCGGATTGCGCAAGAAGACCAAACGGGAAATCATCGTCAACGCGGAGAGCCTCGAGACCCGCGTGGCGATCATGGAAAACGGCCATCTGGAGGAATTCGCCATCGAGCGCCCGACCGAGGAGCGCATCGTGGGGAGCATCTACAAGGGCCGCATCCAGAACATGGAGGACGGCCTCCAGGCCGCCTTCGTGGACATCGGGATGAAGAAGAACGCGTTCATCCACTACTGGGACATGATCCCGGAGGACGCGGCGCGGCTGGAAGCCGAGGAAGGCATCGCGGCGAACCGGCCGCGCAAGAAGAAATCGCAGCCCGGCGAAATGGCCAAGCTGTTCCCGCCCGGCAGCGAGATCATCGTGCAGGTGACCAAGGGGCCCATCGGCACGAAGGGCCCGCGCGTCACGGCCAACCTGAGCATCCCGGGCCGCTACCTGGTGATGATGCCTGGCAGCCGGCTCAAGGGCGTGTCGCGCAAGATCGAAGACGACAAGGAGCGCGAGCGCCTGAAAAAGGTGCTGGGGCGCCTGCCGATCCCGTCGAGCATCGGCCTGATCATCCGCACCTCCGCGGAAGGCTCGCGGGCCACGAGCTTCGCGCGCGACCTGCGCGGGCTGCTGGACATCTGGCAGAAGATCGAGGACGGCATCAAGAACAAGCCCGCGCCGTGCTGCCTCTACCACGAGCCCGACCTGGTCGAGCGCGTGGTGCGCGACTCGCTCACGGAAGAAGTCGACCGGATCGTGATCGATTCGCGCGAAACCTTCGACCGCATCCGCGACATGACCGCGCGCATCTCCCGCGGCGTCAAGAACCGGGTGAAGCTCTACGACGGCGCGGTGCCGATCTTCGAGCACTTCGACGTGGAGAAACAGCTGGAAAGCGCGTTCCGCCGCAAGGTGTGGCTCAAGTCCGGCGGCTACCTGATCTTCGACGAGACGGAAGCGCTGGTGGCGATCGACGTCAACACCGGCCGGCACAAGGGCGGCAAGACGCAGGAGGAAAGCATCCTGCAGGTCAACCTCGAGGCCGCCCAGGAGGTCGCCCGCCAGCTGCGCCTGCGCAACATCGGCGGCCTGGTCGTGATCGACTTCATCGACATGAAGTCGCGCAAGAACCAGACCCAGGTGCACAAGACCCTCAAGGAGGCGCTGCAGAACGACAAGGCGCGCACGAACGTCCTGCCGGTCTCGCAGCTGGGGCTGATCGAAATGACCCGCCAGCGCATGGAAGAAAGCCTGCGCGCCGCGAACTACGCCGACTGCCCGTACTGCCACGGCCGCGGCAAGGTGCTCTCGAACCTCTCGATGAGCGTGCGCATCCAGCGCCGCATCCTCGAAGTCATCAAGAAGAACCAGCACCGCGGCGAAATCCCGCTGCGGATTTCCATCAATCCGATGATCATGGAACGCCTGCGCCGGGAGGACGAACAGGTGCTGATCGATCTCGAGAAGCGCTGCCGCACCCACCTGACGTTCGTCAGCGACGTGAACCTGCACATCGAAGACTTCCGGATCGCCCATGCGCAGACCGGCGAGGTCTTCTTCGAAGACCACGAACAGTAGGAAAAGAGTCCTGAATCCAGAATTCAGGATTCAGAAGGGCCGGGCGGAAACGCCCGGCCTTTTGTCAGCAGATCCGGGGCAGCTGTTCCCCCGACGGCGGCGCAAGGCGCCGGACGGTGCCGAGCGCGGTGCGGGCGGAAACGCCGCGGCCCGCGGCCGTTTCGCCGCAGACGACGGACCGGGCGGTGGCGGAATGGCGGCGCAGGACGGCCAGCGCCGTCTCGACGTCGCCGGGGGCGACGAACAGCGCCGCGCAGCCTTCATTGGCGACGAACAGGGGGTCGAACCCCAGCAGCTCGCAGGCGCCGCGCACGGGCGGTTCCACGGGCACCGCGGCTTCGTCGATCTGGATGGCCACGCCGGCGGCCGCGGCCAGCTCGCACAGCGCGCCGCCGAGGCCGCCGCGGGTGAGGTCGCGCGCACAATGGGGCGCCGGTCCGCGCGCGAACAGCTCCAGGAACGGGGCATGCAGGGACGCGCAGTCGCTGGCGACGGGCGGCTCGAAGGCCAGCCCGTGGCGCTGGGCCATGACGGCGATGCCGTGCCGGGCGACGTCGCCCGTCAAGATGATGCGGTCGCCGGGACGGATGCGCTCCGGCGCCAAGGGCTCGGGCGCGACGATTTCGCCGACGCCGCTCGTGTTGACGTAGAGCCCGTCGCCGTTCGCGCGGCCGATCACTTTCGTGTCGCCCGCGACGATGGCCACGCCGGCGGCTTCCGCCGCCGCGCGCATGGAATCGACGACGCGGCGGAGGGTGTCGAGCGGCAGGCCTTCTTCGAGGATAAACCCGGCGGTGAGGGCCGCGGGCCTGGCGCCAGCCATGAGCAGGTCATTGACGGTGCCGTTGACGGCCAGCGTGCCGATGTCGCCGCCGGGGAAAAACAGGGGCTGGACGACGTAGGAATCCGTGGTGAAGGCCGCCCGGCGCCCGCCGAGCTGGAAGAGCGTGGCGTCGTGGGGGGCGGCGCCGGAGGTGCCGAACGCGGGCAGGAAAATCTCCTGGATCAGTGCCGCCGTGAGCGTGCCCCCGCCGCCGTGGGCGAGGGTGACCGTATCGTAGCGTGCGGTGGGCAGGGGGCAGTCCATCATTCACAGCATGCGGGAAACCGCCTCGGGAAGGAAAGCCAAATCCGGAACCCCGCCCACCGGAAAACGGGTATTGTTTTATAAAACAATCCCCGGCGACGGGCGGGGCGGCGGAGCTTGCGGGGAAGGGCGGGGAGGGGGTAGGATGCCGACGGTCGATTTTTCGAAAGGATTTGGAAGACATGACGATCCGCACGCGCTTTGCGCCCAGCCCGACGGGCAACGTCCACATCGGGAACATCCGGGCCGCCATCTACAACTGGCTGTTCTCCCGCCACGAAGGGGGCGAATTCCTCCTGCGCATCGAGGACACCGATCTCGAACGCTCGACGCCGGCGGCGGTGAAGACCGTCCTGGATTCGCTGGCGTGGCTGGGGCTGGACTACGACGGCGAGCCGCTCTACCAGAGCACGCAGCGGGCGCACCACCTTGAAATCGCGGAAATGCTCCTGGCCAAAGGCGCGGCTTACCGGGAGGACAAGGGCGGCACCGGCAAGGGCGAGTGCATCGTCTTCAAGATGCCGGGCACGGGCATCTCGTTCCACGACGAGGTGAAGGGCGACCTGTCCAAGAAGGCGGAAGACCTGAAGGATTTCGTGATCGTGCGCTCCGACGGCTCGCCGGTGTTCCACCTCGGCAACGTCGTGGACGACATCACCATGGGCATCACCCACGTCATCCGCGGCGACGACCACGTGGAAAACACGTTCAAGCACGTGGCGATGTACCAGGCCATCGGCGCGCCGGCGCCGAAGTTCGCGCATCTGCCGATGATCGTGAATGCGCAGGGCAAGCCGTATTCCAAGCGAGACGGCGCGGCCTACGTCGGCGAATTCCAGGAAAAGGGCTTCCTGCCGGAGGCGTTGTTCAACTCGCTGGCGCTGCTGGGCTGGTCGCCGGGCGAAGACCTGGAAGTGATGAGCCGCGAGGAGATGGTGAAACTCTTTACGCTCGACCGCGTGCGCAGCGCGCCGAGCCAGCTGGACATGACGAAGCTGCTGTGGATGAACGGCCAGCACCTGAAGCGGCGCGGGCTGGACGAGATCGCCGCCGGCTGCGAAGCCGCCATGCGGCGCCAAGGCCTCTGGCGCGACGACGTCGATCCGGCCTATTTCAAGGCCGCGGTGGCCTGCATGGGCGAGCGCATCCGGCTCTATTCCGACATGGGCGAGCAGGCGGCGTTTTTCTTCGACGAGGAATTTTCCTACGACGAGAAGAGCGTGAAGAAGCGCCTGCTGAAGGACGGCGCGCTCGGCATCCTTCGCGAGGAACTGGCCGCGCTGGAGGCCGTGCCCGAACCGTTCACGGCGGCGGCCGCCGACGCCGCGCTGCACGCGCTGGGCGAACGCACCGGCCGGCAGATGGGCGACCTGGTGCATCCGGTGCGCGTGGCGGTCTCCGGCACGGGCGTGGGGCCGGGGCTCTTCGACATGCTCGCGACGATGGGCAAGGAACGCGTCCTGCGGCGCATCCGCCGGACGCTGCAACTCTACGGCGGCTGAGGAACTGGCACGATGGCGCAGGCGCGGCAACGTTTTACGTACTACGTAAAAACTTTGCGCGGGTTTTACGTAGAACGTAAAAACTTTGGGCCGTTTTTACGTAGCGTGGAAAAACGGTTTCCACGCTGCGTAAAAGCGTCGCTGGCGGGCTTGTTGCTGGCGTTCGCGGCGGGTTGCGCGAGCGTGAAGGCGAACCGGCTGGCGGTGCCGGAGCCGGCCCGCTGGACGGTGGCGGCCTCGGCGGCGGACGCGGGCAACGGTCCGGAATTGGCGGTGGACGGCCGGACGAACACCTGGTGGCGCAGCGGCGACGAAGGCCCGCATTGGATCCAGGTCGGCTGGCCGCGCCCGGCGATGGTTTGCGGCTTTTCGCTGCAATGGGGCCGGCCGTACGCGACGGCGTTCGCGGTGGAAACGAGCCTCGACGGCCGGCAATGGACGCTGGCCTATGAAACGGAAAACGGCGACGGCGACTGGGACCAGGCGGCGATCGAACCGGTCTTGGCGCGCTTCCTGCGCGTGACGGCGCTGAAAAGCGCGCAGGGCCGGCGCATCGCGCTGGCCGAGCTGGAAATCATCGACGTGGTGGACCAGCCGCGGATGACGGTAGACGGGACGTCCGACCCGGCGGCGGCCGCCTTGCTGGACGGAGCCGCGGCCACGAGCTGGCGCTGCGCGCGGCCGGCGGCCACCGTGGAGCTGGATCTGCGCCGCGCGAAACCGCTGGGCAGCATCCGGGTGGACTGGGGCGCGGCGGGTTTCGCCTCGAACGTGGTGGTGGAGACCTCCGCCGACGGAACGAATTGGTATTCCTTCGGGCGCATCCAGGCCCAGACGGGGGATTTCGACGTGCTGATGCGCGCGGAAGCGGCGCCGGCGCGGTTGGTGCGGCTGGCGTTTTCCGGCGCGTCGTCGCCGGACGGCTTCGAGGTGGCGGGCCTGGCGTTGCGCGGCGAGGAGGGCACGGCGCAACCCTGGGCCATGCTGGAAGTCGCGGCGCAGCACGCGCCCCCGGGCCTGTATCCCGACGTGTTCCGCAAGCGCCAGGTCTATTGGGCGGCGGCCGCCGGCCCGCGGCCGGGCGATGCGGAAAGCCTGCTGGACGAGTGGGGCACGTTCGCGCCGCAGGCGGGCGCCCCCACGCTGGCGCCGCTGATCGCGGCGGGCGGCGAATTGTACTCGGCGCAGCAGGCGGCGGCACGGGAATACCGGTTGGGCGGCGACGGCGCGCCGCTGCCGGAAACGACCTGGAAGCTGGCGTCGGGCCTGGCGCTGCGGATCCGCGCGCTGCCGCGCTCGGGAGCGCCGCAGCCGACGACCTGGGTGAAATACGATTTGGCCAACGAATCGCTCATGGCGCAGACGGGCCGGCTGGTCTGGGTGGTGCGGCCGGTGCGGCTGGCCCCGCCGGGGCCGGGCGCGGGCCGGAGCGGATTGGCGCCGATCCACCGGATCGGCGCGGCGGAAGCCGGCGATTGGCTGGAGGCGCGGGTGAACGACGCGCCGCTGTACGCGGTGCCGCGGCTGGATCTGCCGTTCGGCGCCGCGCCGTTCGCGGACGGCGACGCGGCGGAATTTTTCCGCCGCGGCGAAACGCCGTCGGCGCGGTCGGCGACGGACGACCACGGGCTGGCGTCGGCGGCCTGGTGGCTGGATTTCGCGCTGGAACCGGGCGCGCAAACGAGCCTGGTGGTGGCGGCCAACGCGCAGTCGGCGCCGGCGCCGGTCATCCGGCGCTTTCCCTGGGCGCCGGCCGATCTGGACGCCGCGGCGGCGGCGGAAACCTTCGACCGGGATTGGGTGGATGCGGCGTGGGCGTGGCGCGACGAGACGAGCCCGTTCTATCCCCGGATCGCGCGGCCGGACGCGATGGATTGCCTGCGGGCCCAGGTCGGCTGGCTGCTGGGCCGGCGCGGCGGCGACGGAGAACTCCTGGAGACGACGGCCTGGCGGGTGGCGGCGCTGTTGCGGGCCGGCCAGACCGAAGCCGCCCGAACCTGGATCGAACGGGCGGCGGCCGGCATGCGCTCGAACGGCTGGGTGCCGGATCGCCTGGCGTCCGCCGGCGTTGCCGCGGCGGACGAATTCACCGGCCGGCATGCCCAGCAGGGCCAATTCGTCTTCATGGCGATGGAATACTACCGTTTCACGCAGGACGCGGCGTTCCTGCAGCAGATCTATCCGCAGCTGGTCCAGGCCCTGCGCGTGCTGCAACGCCTGCGCGAAGAGATGGAAAAGACCGAGTGGCAGCTGGCGGCGGACGAGGGCGCGCTCGTGGAAGGCTTGCTGCCGCCGACGCCCGCGCGGGAAGGCGGACGCGCGTTGCGCCGGTACGCGGACCAGTATTGGGCGCTGCTGGGCTGGAAGGAAGGGCGCGCCGCGGCCGCGCTGCTGGGGCACGACGAAGACGCCGTCTGGGCGGACGGGAACTACCGCGCGCTCAAGTCGTCCGTGCGCCGCTCGCTGCGCGCGCGCATGGACCTCATGGAGGCGTCGTGGATTCCGGCGACGGCCGAAGAAAGCCGTTTCGACGCCGGTTCGGCGGCGCTGCTGGTCTGGCCCTGCGAAGAGACGGATCTGGTCGAGCCTCACGAGCTGCAAAGCAGCCTGGACGCGTTCTACGAGGATTTCCTCGCGCGCCTCCAGCCCGGCGGGGAGGCCGTCGCGCCGGCGGACGAGGCGGCGCTGCTGGTGCCGTTGGCGACGATGGGCCGCGGGGACTACGCGCGCGAAGTGCTCTACGCGCTGCTGGATCGGCGCCAGCCCCCGGGCTGGAACGTCTGGGCCGGGGGCCGGGGCGCCGACTTGCGCCAGCCCGGCGCGATCGGCGACATGCCCGACCTGCGGGCGGCAGCGGCCTACGTGATCGGCGCGCGCGGCCTTGCGGCCCGGGAAAACGGCAAGAAACTGGACCTGTTCTGCGGCGCGCCCGCCGAGTGGCTGCAGCACGGGGACGGCTTCCGGGTTTACGGCATGCCCACGGCGTTCGGACCGCTGGACCTGGCCGGTTTTTGGCATAAACAGCAGTTTCTCGTCGATGTCGGCGGCGGCGCCCGGCCTCCGGGCGGCTTCCGGGTCTGGTGGCCCCGCCAGGTGCGGCCCGAACAGGTGCTGGCCAACGGGAAACGGGTGGAATCGTTCGATGCCCAGGGGTGCGATCTGCCCCACGATTTCCAGGGCCGGCTCGACGTGCTCTTCCCTTTCCTGGCTCCTTGGCCGCGGGATCCCTGATCCGGCCGGGGCGGGGGGGACGTTAAAAACCGGTTTGCGGGCACGTTTTTCTTGACGCAACTCCGCGGGGAGACCAATGTTCCAATTGTCGAAGGGCTTATGCCGTTCTGAGGGAAGGCGAGGTTGAAATGGACGAAAACATGCAGAACCTGACCAAACGCAACCTGGCGATCCGCATCGCCGAAGAAACCGGCCTCACCCAGCAGCAGGTCGTGGCGGTGATCCAGAAGACGCTGGATTCCATCGTGGACGCGCTGCGAGCGGGGCAGACGATCGAATTCCGCAAGTTCGGCGTGTTCGACGTGCGCGAACGCCGGCAACGGATCGGCCGCAATCCGCACAAGCCCGACCAGGTCGTCGTGATCCCGAGCCGCAAAGTGGTGCGCTTCCGGCCCGGCAAGACGATGAAGGAAATGTTCAAGTAGGACGCTTTCGTCCAGGCCGTCGCTCCTTTTGATTGCGCGCGTCCGCGCGCCCACGCAGGATTATTATGTCAACCGCCAACCAGCCCGTGCAGGGAATGTCCGATATCGCCGCGCCCGAAGTCCGCTTGTGGCAGCGGCTCGAGCAGCTCGCGCGGGAAACGCTGGAACTCTACGGCTTCGAGGAACTGCGCACGCCGGTGGTGGAATTCGAGGCGGTGTTCACGCGTTCGCTGGGCGAGACGACGGACGTGGTGCAGAAGGAAATGTACGTGTTCGAGAAGGGCGGCCGGCGCCTGTGCCTGCGGCCCGAGGGCACGGCGGGGGTGATGCGCCACGCGGCGGGGCTGGGCGCGCAGGAAACGGACGGCGCGCGCTGGTACTACGTCGGCCCGATGTTCCGCAGCGAGCGCCCGCAGGCCGGGCGCCGGCGCCAGTTCCACCAGTGCGGCGTGGAATGCCTCGAGCCGCCGTCGCCGCGGGTGGACGCCGAGATCCTCGCGCTGCAGGTGGATCTGCTGCGGGCGTGGGGGCTGGGCGATTGCGAAGTGCGGTTGAACACGCGCGGCGAAAGCGGCGGCCAGGCAGCCGTCGCGGCGGGCTTGCGCGCGGCGCTGGCCGCGCGCGAAGCGGAATTGTGCGACGACTGCCGCCGGCGGATTGCCGAGAACGTCCTGCGCGTGCTCGACTGCAAGAACGCGGGTTGCCAGGCCATCGTGGCGACGCTGCCGCCGCCGACCGATTTCATGAGCGCGGCGTCGCGCGAATACCTGGCGCAGACGGCCGCGCATCTGGATGCGCTGGGCGTAAAGGCCCGGATCGATCCGCTGCTGGTGCGCGGGCTCGACTACTACGAGCACACGGTGTGGGAGATTGCCAGTTCGGCGCTCGGCGCGCAGAACGCCGTCGCCGGCGGTGGCCGCTACCGGATGCAGATCGGCGGCCGGGAACTGGTGGGCGTGGGCTTCGCCGTGGGGCTGGAGCGCGTCGTGGGCGTCTTGCAGGCGCTGGGGCGGGACCGTGACCTGATCGCGCCGCCGCCGCCGCTGGTGTGGCTGGTGGGGCTCGGCGACGCGGCGCTGGACGGCAACTTGGCGCTGATGCAGCGGTTGCGCGCGGCGAAGATCGCCTGCCGGATGGCGACCGGCGGCAGCATGAAGTCGCAGATGCGCGCCGCCAACAAGTCCGGCGCGGCGTTCGCGGTGATCCGTGGCGACGACGAACTGGCCCAGGGCGTGGCCGCGCTCAAGGACATGGCGACCGGCGAGCAGGTCACCCTGCCGTTGGATCGGTTGGCGCCCGAACTCGCGGCGCGGACCGGGGCCGGCCGCTAGCCGGCGGGGCGTGATCCTAAATTCCGAATGGACCAAGTGTGCCATTTGACGCATCGAACTGTGCCATAATGGCGCAAACCGTGGGGAATCGGGAGAACGGATCGATTCTCGAAATGGATATAACACCATGATGTGCAATGTAATGCAATATATCAGGCAACTTTGGCATGGTCCTTGCATCTAAATCGGCGAAGGGTTGTATCGCAACGCAATTTAGGAAAGAAGAGGAAATCCAATGGCAAAAGTACTGGGCATCGATTTGGGGACGACGAATTCCTGCATGGCGGTCATGGAAGGCGGCCAGCCGACGGTGGTGCCGAACGCGGAAGGCGGCCGCACGACGCCGTCGATCGTGGCGTTCACGAAGAGCGGCGAACGGCTGGTGGGCACGGCGGCCAAGCGGCAGGCCGTGACCAATCCGAAGAACACGGTTTTCTCCATCAAGCGCTTCATGGGCCGCAAGTACGACGAAGTGCAGCAGGAGATCAAGCGCGTGCCGTACGAGGTCGTCCGCGCCGCCAACGGCGACGCGCACGTGAAGATCGGCGACAAGACCTACTCGCCGCCGGAAATTTCCTCGATGATCCTGCAGAAGATGAAGGCGGACGCCGAGGCGTTCCTGGGCGAAACGATCACCCAGGCGGTCATCACCGTGCCGGCGTACTTCAACGACAGCCAGCGGCAGGCGACCAAGGACGCGGGCCGCATCGCGGGCCTCGAAGTGCTGCGCATCATCAACGAGCCGACCGCGTCCTCGCTGGCCTACGGCCTCGACAAGAAGAAGGAAGAAAAGGTCGCCGTGTACGATCTCGGCGGCGGCACGTTCGACATCTCCGTCCTGGAAATCGGCGACGGCGTGTTCGAGGTGAAGGCCACCAACGGCGACACGCACCTGGGCGGCGACGACTTCGACCAGCGCATCATGGATTGGCTGGTGGCGGAGTTCAAGAAGGAGAACGGCATCGACCTGTCCAAGGACCCCATGGCGCTCCAGCGCCTGAAGGAAGCCGCGGAAAAGGCCAAGTGCGAGCTGTCCAGCGCGCAGAGCACGGACATCAACCTGCCGTTCATCACGGCCGACGCCAGCGGGCCCAAGCACCTGAACGTGGCCCTGAGCCGCGCGAAGCTCGAGCAGCTCGTCGGCGACCTGATCGACCGCAGCATGGCCCCCGTGGAGAACTGCCTGCGCGATTCCGGCCTCTCCAAGAGCCAGATCGACGAGGTGATCCTCGTCGGCGGCATGACCCGCATGCCGCGCGTGCAGCAGGAAGTCGAGAAGCAGCTCGGCAAGGAACCCCACAAGGGCGTGAACCCGGACGAAGTCGTGGCCGTCGGCGCCGCGATCCAGGGCGGCGTGCTCGCCGGCACGGTCAAGGACGTGCTGCTGCTCGACGTGACGCCGCTGTCGCTGGGCATCGAGACCCTGGGCGGCGTGATGACCAAGCTGATCGAGAAGAACACCACGATCCCGA
>DAOTNL010000079.1:0-11524 GCA_035450765.1 Kiritimatiellia bacterium
CGATGCCGGCGAGGGTTTCGCGGGCGAGGGCGAGATCCTCCGCTTCCTTGGGATTGACGGAAATGCAGGAGTAGTGGTCCACGCCGTAGCGGAGGGCGCGGGTGTGCTCGAATTCGAGCGAGAGCCGGAAGTAGTCGAAGAACGTTCCGGCGAAGCGGCGGTTGGAGCCCTGCCAGAAAGACGGTTCGACGACGCAGCGGATGCCGGCATGGTACATCGCGGTGTAGTCGTCCGTCGTCCGCGACAGCATGTGGATATGGGGTTCGATGATGATCATGGCGCGGCGATGGCGGAGATTTCGACGAGCCCGTTCTTGGGCAGGCGCGCGGCCTGGACGACTTCGCGGGCCGGGAACGGCGGCGCGAAGGTTTCGGCGTAGAGTTTGTTCACGAGGGCGAAGTCGTCCATGTTCGCGACGTAGATCGTGGCCTTGAGGACGTTTTTCGGCCCGAGGCCGGCGGCGGCGAGGATGGCGACGAGATTCTGCAGCGCGCGGCGGGTCTGGGCTTCGACGCCTTCGACCAGCGCGCCGGTGGCGGGATCGAGGCCGAGCTGGCCGGAAACGAAAAGCAGTCCGTTTTTCGAAACGGCTTGGGAATAAGGGCCGATGGCGGCGGGGGCTTGGTCGGTCTGGATGACGTTCATGGCATTTCTCCGGAAAACGCGGCCATCATAGACCCCGGATCGGGGCGGGACAAGCGCGATTGCGGGGCGGGGGGGGCGGCCGTCAGCGCGCGCCAGCTTGAGGATGGGCGGCAAGATAGTCCCGGATCGGCTGGCCATCGACGTAGAGGTCTTCCAGCACGGCGAAGCCTTTTTCGATGCGGACCTGGACGTAGGCGTTCCGGTTGCTGCGCGCGCTGTATTTCCAATAGGCTTGTTCCGCCGCCGGCGCGGCGTCTTCGTCCATGTAGAACCGGTCGAAGGGCAGGCGGAGATGGACCAGGTCGCCGCCGACGTATTGGATCTTGGTGGTCAGATAAGGCGCCGCGTCGGGCTGCTCGCGGAGGATTTCCGCGAACGTCGCGAAGCCGTCGGCGTCTTCTTCGAGCCGGACGTGGACGGTTTGTCCGCGCGCGAAGTCGTGGCCGGGCGGCGCCGCGACGGAGCGCTGGTCGAACCCGAGCGCGACGTAGCGGCCGCGGAAGGCGTCGTAGGGATCGACGGGGGCGGTGCGGAACTTGAAGGCCTGGCCGTGGGCGAGCACGCGCTCGCGCTTGAGGATCATGGAAGCCGGCACGGCGAGCTGGGCGAAGATGGCCAAGCCAAAGAGCGCGAGCAACAGGCGGGTTTTCATTGCGCCGCTCCTTTCTTCCGGGCGAGGACGAGATTGACGGCGAGGAAAGCGAGGCCGAGCAGGACGAACACCACGCCGCGGAAGACGAAGCCGAGATCCTCGTCGAAGAAGCGCAACAGAATCAGGGCGAAGACGACGAGCAGGCCCGCGTTGACGGTGCTGGCCCGCCGCGCGCGGAACCCCTGCACCAGCAGGCCGAGGCCCACGGCGAAGACATAGAGGTTGAAGAGCGCCAGGGCGGCGGCTTCCTCGCCGGTCTGCGCCACCAGCGCGAAACCGAGGACCGCCAGGATCGGCAGCGCGCCGATGAACAGCGCGTGGGCTTTGCCGCGCCGCACGCTGCTGACCAGCAAAACGATGGCCGCCGCCGGCAGGAGCGCGGCGAGGGAATAGTCCAGGAGGGCGGCGAAGCCGTGGTAGGCCGCGCCGTGGCGCCAGTAGCGCCAGCCGATTTCTTTCCACGGCCAGTCGTAGGTGAGCAGGAAGGCCAGGACGACCCCGCCGATCTCGCCGAAGGTCTGGAACGGCTTTTGCCACGCCGACGGCGCCTCGCCGAACCAGAACGCGCCGGCCAGGTAGAGGACCGCGAAGAGCGCGCCGTAGACGATGATCCAGAGCCCCGGCAGGATTTTTTCCAGCGTGACGCCGACGGCGACGCACAGGGCGAAGGCGATTCCCCAGAACAGCAGCGCCGGGCGGGCGGCGTAGGGATTGCCGCGCGCCGCGGAAACGACGTGGGGCAGGATCAGCGCGGCCAGCGGCCAGAACGGCAGGGCCTGGCCGGCGTTGTTTTGGGCGTCGATGGCCCAGAACGTCATGCCGGCCAGGTAGACCAGCGCGGGGCCGGTGGCGTTCAGCAGGTAGACGATCGGCAGGGTCAACAGCATCCAGGTCAGCGCGAAGCGGCCGGCGTCGCCGGGGATATGGTAGGTCTGCGCGACCAGCGCGATGGCCGCGCCGACGGCGAGCGTCCAGAACAGGCCGAGGCCTTCGCGCCAGGCGGCGGACTTCTTGCCGGCGCGGAAAATCCACAACGCCAGCAGCTGCGCGGCGACCAGCGGCGCGAAGGCCAGCGCGGTGCGCGCGGCGCGGGAGAGATCGGCCCAGTTGTGGGCCAGGAGCAGGATGACGCCGAGGCCGACGAGGGTGCCGCCGAGAATGCCGAAGATCGTCAGCGCCCAGTTGCGGCTCGGGCCGGCGGCCGATTCGTAGTGGCGGCGCAGGCGCTCGGCGGCGGCGCCGTCGATCACCCCGTTTTCCAGCAGCGTCGGCAATTCACCCAGGAGCCAGCGGACGTTTTTTTGCGACATCGGTGACCTCGCGCTTTCCGCATAGGGTTATACGGCGATCCGCAAGCCGGCGCAAGCGTCGGTTGCGGCAGCGCGGCGCCGGCGGGCGAATTCAACTCCGCGGATCGGGGAAGCGGCGGGAAATCGGCGCCACGGAAACGCGGGGATCGAGCATGCGGCGGTTTTGGACGAGGCCGGCGACGGACACCACGGTCCACGGCATCCCCAGCAGGCGATTGAGGCCGGCGGCGATTTCGAAGAAATTCAGGCCGGGATTGCCGTCGAGATGATAGAGGCCGGGCGGAAGCCGCAGGATGCTCACCAGGCTATCGGCGGTGTCGGCCAGGAACGAGCAGCCGGGAAACCAGCGCGTGCTGGCGTCGATGCGTCCGTGCGCGCGGTGCGTGCGGTCGAGATGGTCGACCATCTGGTTGCCGCCGGGCGGGTCGCCGATCTGCCAGCCGATGCGCACGACGTGCGCGCGGGGATGCGCGGCGAGCACGCGGCGCTCGCATTCGAGCTTGTAGCGGCCATAGTCGTCGTCGGGGACCGGCACGTCGCGGACGGTGAACGGACCGGTCTGCGCCGCGGCATAGACGGAGACGGAGCTGACGTAGAGGAACGGGATGCCGTTCTCCGCGCAAGCCTCCGCGGCCCAGCCGGCCCAGTCGGGGCTGCCCATGGCCAGATGGCAGAACAGGGCGGGTTGTTCACCGTGGATGAAGTCGCGCACGGCGGCGGGAGAATCGATGGGGTGGAGGGTCCGGTCCCACGGCGTCACGGTGCCACCGCCGGCCCGCAGCGCCTGCGCGAGGACGGGCGCCACCGTGCCGCGCATGCCGGTGACGAGGGCTTTCATGGCTTGGCCGGGCGCTCCGTTCCTACCGGAGATCGCGCCAGAATTCGTCCTTGGCAATGCCGGCGGCGAGGCCGCCCAGCAGCGCGCCGCCGCCGAGGCACCGGAGGCAGACGGCGGCCGACTTGTCGGCGGAAAAGAAGATGGCCCAGAACGCCAGGCCGAGGACGGAGCCCAGGATCGCGCCGAAGAAGAACTGCACGCCGAACGCGCGCAGGCGGTCCTGGCGTTTCGGGCGGTTCCGGATGGGCCGCGGCAGGCGCGGCCAGTTCGGGGCGGTGAACGGCATGGGCGGGAAGACGAGTTGACTTGTTAGCCGCGTCCAGCGTGCTGCTTGGCGAGGTAGTGCGCGCGCAGCTCGGTAATGGCCAGGAGGAACACCCGCGCCTGCATGGGGCCCATGGTGAAGGGATCGAAGACGCGGTGCGTGCTGTACTTGTGCAGCAGCGCCTGGGCGATTTCGTCGGTGCGGACGTAGGCCATGGACCAGTTCTCGAATTCGCGGAAGGGGACCTTCACGTATTCGAGCAAGGTAACGTCGGCGTGGCGGGGATCGCGCACGATGCGGTTGTAGAGCTCGTTGACGGCCTCGGGCGGGCCTTCGAGAATCTGCAAAAAGCCGCGCGGGGAAGAGCACAGCGCGCCGGTGACGCCCAGTTTGCGATTGTTGCGGCGGGAAACGTCCGCGATTTTCTCGACGGCGGCGTGGTCCAGTTTCTTTTTCAGGCGGCTCGCGTAGATCAACCGAACGATGTTCATGTGGGCTCCTGTTTGTCCGCCTATTCTACCGCAGAACGGGGAAATGGCAAATCGCGGAACGCGCGGCCGCTAGAGCTTGCGGCCGAGGGCGCGGGCCTTGGCGGCGTAGGGTTCGACGCCGCGGGTCAGGACGGCGCCGGCGTAGAGCGAGCCGACGACCTGGGCGCCGAGGCAGGAGTCGCACCAGGATTTGAGGAGCTTGGTCGCGTCGTCGCAGAACCAGCGCAGCCAGGGCGGAACGGTGCCGGCGGAAATCACCAGGACGGCGCGGCGGGGCTTGGCGGTGCGCGGCACGGGGCAGCCTGCGATGGGGCGGTGGCCAGGCTTGGCGAGCGTCCAGCAGGCGCGCTCGAGGAACGTTTTCAGGACGGCGGTGACCGTGCCGATATTGACGGGCGTGCCGACGACGAGCGCGTCGGCCGCGACGAGCTTGGCCAGGAGTTCTTCCATGTCGTCGTGGAGGATGCAGGCGGCGATGGGCTTGGCGGGGTCGTCCCGTTTGCACGCCATGCAATTCCGGCAGTATTCGATGTGCCGGTCGGCCAGGTGAATCTTGTCGACGACGGCGTCGGGATGGTTTTGGCGGACGCCGTCGAGCACGCGGTCCACGAGGGTGTCGATGGCATGTCCTTTGCGGTAGCTGCCGACGATGGCGAGGACGTTCATGGCGCAGTCTCCGGTGGTTGTCCGGAGCCTAGCCCAAACGGGCGCCGGCGTCAGGCGGAAAATCGCGTTTCAGCTTTCGTTCTGGAAAACGTAGACGAGATATCCGAAGCACAGCGCCGGCAGCAGGTAGCGGGGTTGCTTGACGACGAAACGGACCTGCCAGAGACCTTTTTGTTCGAACTCGAAGTACTCGCTTTCCAGGATCGAGCGGAACCACTTGCGGATGAAAGTGCGGCAAGGGACGGGCACATCGCCGAAACGCAGGGCGGTGGGGAAAATCCGGCCTGAAAATTCCATGATTGGCGTGCCGGCCGCATCCGCAAACCAAAGGCTGGAATTTACGAACGAGCGCCAGCCGGCCGCATGGACGGGGTGCGAACGAGCGAGGATTTCGCCGTTTGCATCCAAGGCAAAATAGATTCGTTTCCGACCGTGTCCCCGATAACCGAGCACCATGTTTTCGCCGGTGGACAGCTGCACGTGGCATTCGGAAAGGTAAACCTTGCTGAATCCGCCCCAGAGGGGCACTTGCTTCGGCGCAAACCGACCCGAGATTGCGGCGTTCTCAGGACGGGTGCCCTGCGGTGCCGGTTGAGCATGGAACGAAGCGGCCGACATGGGCCTATTCCGTGAAGCCCTTTTGCGTCATGGCGTCGGGATTTTGGAAGCGGGCCATGCCGGTTTTCATCCGGCGCAGGCCGAGCTTGCGGTAGAAGTCCTCCTTGCCGGGCGAGGCGTAGAGAATCACGTTGCAGCCGGGCAACCGCTCCAGGATGGCGCGCATGATTTGGGCGCCGATGCCTTGTTTCTGGAATTCCGGCACGACGGCCATTTCATATACGGCGGCCTGGTAGGCGCCGTCCGAGATCGCCCGGCCGAACCCGACGGGCCGACCGTCGGCGTAGGCGAAGACGACGACCGCGCTGGCCGCGAACGCCTTTTGCAGCAGCTCCGGCGGCCGCGTCGCCATGCCCACGCGCCGGAGCGTGTCGGACACGAACGCCCAATCCACGTTGGAGCAGTCGAATTTCAGTTCAAGATTCATGAGAGCGGGATTGCGATGGGGATTACGTTTAAGATCACGAATTAGGATTATGATCAGGATTAGGAGGGGAGCTCAGTACGGCGCGGGGAAGGCGGGGGGATTTTTCGAGAAGATCTGGAGGGAATAGCGGCCCAGGGCGACGGTGGCCTTGGGGGGCTCGCCGGCGGCTTCGACGCGGTCGGCGCCGACGTCGCGGAAGTCGGGGGCGTAGCGGGCGGCATCGCCGTTGAAGTGGCGGTACCACGTGCCGGCGGAGGGAAATTCGATTTCGTAGTCGTTGCGGTCGAAATCGACGTCGGAGAAATTGGCGACGCAGACGACGTCGTCGGTTTGGCCGCCTTGGTCCCAGCGGACGAAGGCGACGATCTTGTTGTCGTGGTCGAGATGGTGGACGTGGACGCCGGCGCCCATCAGGCCGGGGGTGGCGCCGTCGCGGTTGCGGCGCAGTCGGATCAAATCGGCATAGGCGCGGACGATGCCGGCGTGGGAATTCGTGCGGTCCCAGCGCAGGGGGACGTCGTCGTGGAAGGCCTGGGTTTCGAACATTTCCTGGCCCTGGAAGATCATGGGGATGCCGGGCGTGGCGAGCACGAGGCTGGCGCCGAGGAGGGCGCGCTTGCGGGCCCAGATGCTTTCAGGATCTTCGGGATGGATCATGGTCGGGACGCGGCTGCGGTTGTCGTTGAGCGCGCCGACGTAGTCGTGGGCTTCGGTGAAGACGATGCGCTGGAAGCCGGGCCAGTCGAAGAGGGTGCCGGCGACGACGCGCAGGTCGCGCTCCGGATCGTGGGCGGTGGCGAGCTGGTTGTAGAGCGCCCAGCGGTGGCCGACGTCCCACTGGACGTCGAAGCCCATGTCGGCTTCGAAGGCGTGGTCTTCGGCGATGCGCAGCAGGCGCGGCCGTTCGGCGGCGAGCTCGGCGTTGATTTCGCGGAGGAAATCGACGCCTTGGTCGTTGCGGCCCTGGTCGGTGTGGATGAGGTGATAGACGGAATCCCAGCGGAAGCCGTCGATGCGGTATTCGTCGGCCAGCATGAAAATCTGGTCGCGGATGAAGGCGCGGACTTCGGGCCGGCCGAGATCGGGCCGGGTGGAGCCCCACGGCGTGTAGGCGCGGCCGTCGTTGTAGAAATAGATGCCGCCGAGGCCGTTTTCGGACCAGCCGTCGAACTGCCACAAATCGAGATCGGTCGGGCCGTAGTGGTTGTGGACGACGTCGGCGAAGACGGCGAGGCCGCGGGCGTGGGCGGCGCGGACGAAGCGTTTGAGGGCGTCGGGGCCGCCGTAGTCGGTCTCGATGGCGAAGGGATCGGACGGATTATAGCCCCAGCTGCGGCCGCCGGGGAATTCGTTGACGGGCATGAGCTGGATGGCGGTGAAGCCGAGATCGCGGAGGTAATCGAGGCGCGGGATGGCGTCGTCGAACGTGGCGGGCGGGTTCTTGCCGGCAAAGGTGCCGACGTGGAGCTGGTAGATCACGAGATCGTTGCGGGCGATGTCGGGCGCGCGGTCGTCGCCCCAATCGAAGGCGTTCGGATCGTAGACGACGGAATCGCCGTTGGAGTGGGTGACCTGGCGGGCGCGCGGATCGCGTTTCCAAATATAGCCGTTGAAGACGTACTTGTAGCGCTGGCCGGGGTGGGCGCCGGGGACGTTGAGCGACCAGGTGCCGTTGGATTCGTCGCGGGCCATGGGCGCGGCCTGCCACTCGTTGAATTCGCCGGCGACGGCCGCGGATTCGGCGAACGGGGCCCAGACGCGGAAGGTGGTGCCGTCGAGCTGCGGGAGCGAGCCTAGGTCTTGGGCCAAGGCGGAGGAGGCGAACAAAACAAAAGCCAACACGGAGCCGTGCAGACGGTTCATGGCCGGAGCATACGCCGAGGCGGAAAGAGAAACAAGGAAACAGCCCGGCGGGTTGAGCCAACCCGCCCTACCGCCGATCCGGTTGGTCGGGCGGATTCGCGTCGGCAGGGGGCTTATGCAGATCTTGGGCGAGTTTTTCGATGGCGGCGACGACGTCCTCGTCCGACTGGCCGGCCAAGGCGGCGAATCGGGGCGAGGACAAAGCGGTCGTCATGTCGGCGATCATGCCGTTGATGAGATCCATGCGCCGGCGGAGTTCGGCGAGGTCGCCGGTGTCCCAATAGCCCCCTTCGTCGCGGACTTCCAGGTTGGAAACGTAGTGCTTCTGGACGTAGCGCAACAGGCCGACGATCCAGACGTGCCGCTCGGGGGAGGAAAACTGGGTTTTGGTGAAGGCCCAGGATTCTTCGGGCTTGAGGGTGCCGTCGAGAATCAGGACCTGGCCGAGCAGGGAACGGAGCTGGCCTTCGCGATCGAAACAGAACCACAGCGATTCGCTGCCGTCGTCCGGCGTGAGAACGACGCCTTTCAAGCCGACGTTGCCGTCGATGCGGGCGCCGCTGGAATCGTGGTTCAGGCGCGCGTCGAGCGGATCGTCGTAGTCGTCGTCGATGCGGACCGCGGACCAGCCCATGGCCTGGGCGACGTCGGCGAGTTCGTCGCAGAGGTCGGGGAGGCGGTCGGGATGATCGAGGGTGCCGCGATAATGGAGGGTGACGCCCATGGCCGCGCGCGAAGCTAGCGAGGCGATTCGGACGAATCGCCGGCATCCCGCAAAGCCTCCAGCGCTTCCGCGTCCGCCAGATCCTTGGTTCGACCCGATGCGCGTTTGTTGCGGATGAGGTCGGCGACCGACGGAATGCGGATTTGAAGGCCCTCGATTTCGATGGGGGATGAATGCCGGAAGGCCTCGTCGAAACGCAGTCCCGATGCGCCCGTGAGAATGTCGATGCGCCGGGGGGCGACGCCGATCTGGAAAACGGTGTCGTCTTTTTGCAGGTCGGACAGCGACAGCCCCTGCAGAGGGGCGCCGAATTTGCGCAAGGCGCGGAGGACGGCCGCCGCGTTGTCCGGCGAAGGCATGACCCAGAGATCGATGTCCATGGTTGCCCGGGGATAGCCATGGGCGGCCATGGCGTAGGCACCGACCAGCAGGAACTTAACGTCCTCGGCGGACAAGCACTGCAACATCTCTTTGTAGTCTTCGTTCAGCATGGTGGTGCTTGCTCAGGGAGGCGACTTCGCGCGTCAAAGGCCAGACCATGGCCAACCGGCTTTTGGGAGTGCCGGGAACATAGTCGTTCCGGACGGTCAGATCCGTCCGCCGCAAGGTTCTGACGGCGTCTCGATTCATGCAACGCTTATAGCATATTTCGGCCAGGGGCCGCAATATGGATGGACGCGGCTCGCCTACTTGAAATCGGCGACGCCTTTCATGTCCAGCGTCGCGAAAAGGTCGTCGAGGGTTTCGGCGCGGCGGATCTGGACGACGGAGCCGTCGGGCCGCAGGAGCAGCTCGGCGGAGCGGGTCTTGCCGTTGTAGTTGTAGCCCATGGCGTGGCCGTGGGCGCCGGCGTCGTGGATGACGAGCAGGTCGCCCATGGCGATTTCGGGCAGTTGGCGCTGGATGGCGAACTTGTCGCAGTTCTCGCACAGCGAGCCGACGACGTCGTAGGTTTTGGTCGCCGGGGCGGTTTCCTTGCCGAGGACGGTGATATGGTGGTAGGCACCGTACATGCCGGGGCGCATGAGGTTGGCCATGGAGGCATCGACGCCGACGTAGGAACGGTAGGTGTTCTTCCAGCGCAGGGCGCGAGTGACGAGCCAGCCGTAGGGGCCGGTGATGGCGCGGCCGCATTCCATGTTGTAGGCGAGCGGGTCGAGGCCGGCGGGCACGATGATTTCGTCGTAGAGCTTGCGCGCGCCGCGGGCGATGGCTTCATAGTCCACGGCCTGCTGCTCGGGGCGGTACGGAATGCCGATGCCGCCGCCGGTGTTGATGAAGGAAATGCGCACGCCGAGGCGGTTCTTGATTTCGACGACCAGCTCGAAGAGCATGCGGGCGGTTTCGACGTGGTACTGCGCGTCGAGTTCATTGGAGACGACCATGGTGTGCAGGCCGAAGGTCTTGACGCCGAGGTCGCGCGCCTTGGCATAGGCTTCGAACAGCTGGTCGCGGGTGAGGCCGTACTTGGCTTCTTCGGGATGGCCGATGATGGCGTTGCCGGCCTTGAGCGGGCCGGGGTTGTAGCGGAAGCAGAGCGTCTCGGGCAGCGAGCCGGTGGCGGCGACGAGGGCGTCGATGTGCGTGACGTCGTCGAGATTGATGATGGCGCCGAGGTCGCGCGCGGCGCGGAATTCGGCGTCGGGGGTCTCGTTGGAAGTGAACATGACGCGGTCGCCGCGCAGGCCGACGGTCTCGCAGAGGCGCAGCTCGGCGAGCGAGGAGCAATCGGCGCCGAAGCCTTCGGCGGCGAGGATCTTGAGGAGGAAAGGATTGGGGGTGGCCTTGACGGCGAAATACTCGCGGAAGCTCGGGAAGACGGAAAAGGCCTGCGTCAGGCGCCGGGCGTTGGCGCGGATGGCGGCTTCGTCGTAGAGGTGGAAGGGGGTGGGGAAGCGCTGCGTCAGGGCTTCGGTCTGTTCGCGGGTGAGGGGGAAGGTCTTGGTGCTCATGGGTTTTTCGGGGTTGTCGTGGCCGGTAAAGCTAGGCCGGGAAAGGGCGTTTTGCAAGCGGGAAAGGGCGGGAAACGGCTCCGCTACAGGGCGAGGCCGAGATCCCTCGACGGGCTCGGGCTGACCGGCGGGGCCGGCTCAGCCGTAGTGGGCGGCGATCCACTTCTGGTAGTCGCCGGAGCGGACCTGGGTTCTTTGAATTCGATCAGTCCGAGCTCTGGCGGGCCAATTCCCATTCGGCTTTCAGGCTCAGCTGGGCCAGTTGGGGCTCCAAAAACGAGGCGTCGATTTCGTCGCCGGATACGGCCAGCATGCCGCGGATGTCCGCCAGGTGTTTTTCGGATCGACCTTCGCGGAAATATTCCAGTTTTTTCAAGATCACGTATTCGATCGGCGCAATCCAGATGGCCTGGCCGTTGCCGAGTTCCACGTGACGGCGATGGGCCAGTCCCCAGGCTTGCAGCGGTTCGTCTCCCGCGGGATACAGATCGGCTTTCAAGCCCGTATCATGGTGGATGACGTTGAAATGTCCGCGCCTCGGACGGCGGGCTTCGGTGGCGATGACTTCGGGTGGGGGGCAATAGAACCGGTCCATCGGAAACAGCGCCGGCATGTTCCGGATTTGGGAATCGTCGAGGACGACCACGAGATCCACGTCGTTGGTCAAGCGGGGTTCGCCGTAGACGATGCTGGCCACGGATCCGGCCACCATGTAACGGATGCCCGCTCGTTCTAGCGGCTGGGTGAATGCCAGAAAGAAATCAGCGGCTTGCACGGAGGAACAACCGGTTGACTTCCCGGCGGAGCCGGGACTCGGGCCAGTCGGGGTGGCGCTGTTTCAGCGCTTGGGTTTTGAGGTGCCGGGCCGAGAAATAGAAGGTGGCGGCCAGTTCCAATTTTTTTGCCGCCGGCATGGCTTTGAATATTTTGACCTGTTCCGGATGCACGGGGAAAGCATGGCACGCGGGCGCAGGGCGGACAAGGGGAAAGAAGAGAATGGATCTCAATATCCAATCATGGGTGAATTGACAATGTAAATGCGCCCCCCTGCCGTTGGCAAAGGCGCGCCTGGT
>DAOTNL010000080.1:0-11304 GCA_035450765.1 Kiritimatiellia bacterium
GTGGAGGTCGCCGCGGCCGCCGACTTCGGACTGCCCGCGGACTTCCCCGCGCGCCTCGGCCTCGGCGTGCTCGCCGATTACGCCGTCACCTTCGATTACAAAAACCGCCGGGTCTGGTTCGAGAAATACGCCTTCGCGGGCGCCGCGGACGTCGATTCCGCGGCGACGACCGCCGAGGACGTTTCGGAACCGGTCCACTACAGAGGAGTACGCCCATGACCATCGCCCCAAAAGCCAAGTCGGAATGGAAAGACGCCCACGTCCACCCCCCCGGGTTCCGCGCGCGCCGCGGCCTCAACTGGTTCACCGTCGGCTTGCTCTATTCGATGTACTACATGTGCCGCTACAATTTCCGCTTCGCCGGCCCCGGCATGCGCGCGGAATTCCTTTGGGACCCCCAGCAGATCGCCGATTTGGCGGGCTGGTTCTCCTTGGCCTACGGCACGGGGCAACTCGTCAACGGCCTGTTCAGCGACCGCATCGGCGGACGGGCCACGATGCTGATCGGCGCCATCGGCTCGATCATCGTGAACCTGGTCATCGGCTTTTCGCCCTGGACGTCCAGTTTCCTCGCCTTCGCGACCTTGTGGATGATCAACGGCTACATCCAGGCCTGCGGCGCCCCCGGCATGGTCAAGACCAACGCCGCCTGGTTCAATCGCGAAGAGCGCGGCGTATTTTCGGGCATCTTCGGCTTCATGATCCAATCCGGCCAGACGATGATCAGCCTGCTGGTGCCCGTCATCCTCAACGGCTTCACCTTCCTGGCCTTCGTGGTGGGCCCCGGCCAGTGGCGCATGCTCTTCACCCTCCCGCCGATCGGCGTGGCCCTCGTCGCCATCGCCTTCTACTTCATTTCGTCGCCCTCCCCGGACGAAGCCGGCTACGAGAAGGCCATCCACGACGACGTGGACAATTCCGCCGGAACCACCGTGCCGATCCTGGAGTCGTTCAAGTTCATCTTCCTGAATCCGCTGGTGTGGTTCTACGCGGTGGCCTACGCCTGCACCGGCGCCGTCCGGCACGCTTCCGACCAGCTCGCGCCCCTCTACTTCGAGGACGTGCTGGGCTTCAACATGAAGACCAACCTGCCCGAAATCGCGGTCGGCACCCTGGCGCTGATCCCGATGGTGGCCGTCGCCGGCTCGGTCTTATCCGGCTGGGTCTCGGACCGCTTCTTCCGCGGCCACCGCTATCCCGTCGCGATGTTCCTCTACTACATGGAATCCGTCGTGATCGCCGTCGCGACCGTGGTCATGGCCAACAAGTTCATCGGCCCGTCCGCCGGCGGCATCCTCCTCGGCTGCCTCTTCCTCGTGCTGATCGCCATCACGGCCAACAGCACGCATTCCATCGTCGGCGCCGCCGCCCCGATGGACATCGGCGGCAAGAAGATGGCCGGATTCGCCGCGGGCGTCATCGACTCCTTCCAGTATTACGGCGCCGCCATCGGCCTGTTCGTCACCGGCCGCCTGCTGCGGGTCTCCGACGGCAACTACACCTACATGTTCGGCATCATGACGTGCTTTGCCTTCTTCGGCGGCTGCGCCATGCTGGCGCTGCTCTTCCGCCAGCAGGGCCGCCGCGCCGCCAGCCGCGCCGTCATTGCCGGCATGGCGCTGCTGGTCGTCGCCGCCGTCGGCCTGGGCGTGCCCAAGTACCGCGCGCAAAAAGCCGCCCACGAGATCAAGGTCGCCGCCGAAGCCGCCGCCCAGGCCGAAGCCGAAGCGACGGCCGCCGCCGAAGCCGAAGCCAAGGCCGCCGCCGAAGCCGCCCTTCCCAAGCGGATCGCGCCGGCCATGGACGACGACACCTTCGAGAAAAAAGCCAAGCCGAAGGCGCACAAGAAAAGCAAGAAGTCGAAGAAGCCCGCGGCCCAAGCCCCCGCCCCATAACGGAGTTCCCCCATGAACAACGCACACGTCCCCGCGCCCGTCTCGCCGTTCCAGCGGATGCTGAAACAGCTCTGCATCGACGTCGAAACCCTGTTCGAATGCCGCAGCACCCGCTTCGAGTTCGCCCAGGACGTTTTCTTCGCCGCCGCCCTGTTCTACGTCGTCCACGACGCCCAGAACAGCTGGCTCATCGGCAAGCCCTGGCCGCTCTGGGTCCTCTCCTGGCTGCTGTTCGGCTGGACCGTCTTCTGGTCGATCCTCCACGTCGTCCGCCGCTTCCACGACCTGGGCCGCACCGGCGGCATGTTCTGGGCCGTCGCCGTTCCCTTCTGGGCGGCCGGGCGCATGATCGACCTGTTCCATCTCGCCGAAAAGGGCCACGCGGTCTGGTGGGCCTGGGGCTTGCTGCTCCTGTTCTGCTCGTGGTCGATCTGGCTGATCGTCCAGCTCTTCTTCCGCCGCGGCACGGAGGGCCCGAACGGCTACGACGGACGCGATTTCTACCAGCAGGCGGAAATCCGGTAGGTTCCCCGCCCGCCCGGAAAACGAAACGCCCCGCGGAATCCCGCGGGGCGTTTTGTCCTGGCCGCGCTCACAGCGCGGCCAGCAGCGCCTCGAATTCCTGCCGCACGGGCCGCGCCTGCAGGCGCCGGATGCGCGCCTGCTGGGAAGCGAGGACTTCGCCCCGCAGCGCGGAATCGGAAATCAACCGGTGCATCAGGCAGGCCAGTTCCGCGGGCGACGCGCCGTCGAACAGGACGCCCGCGCCGTCCATGGCCTCCGGCACCCCGCCGACGTTCCGCGCCAGCACCGGCACCCCCTTGGACATCGCCTCGACCACCGGCAGGCAAAAGCCTTCGTGGCGGCTGGCCGTCGCGAAAAGATCCGCCGCCTCGTAGTACGCCACCAGTCCCGCCGGCGAAGCGTAGCGGACGAAGCTCACGGCCATCAGGTCCAGCTCGGCGGCGAACATCCGCAGCATCGCGAAATAGCGCGGGCAGGCCCGCTCGGATCCCACCAGGATCAGTTCGCTGCGGCGTTCGAGGCGTTTGTGGTACCACGCGAAAGCTTCGATCAGTTCCTCCACGCACTTGTTCGGCGCCATCCGGCCGACGAACAGGATTTTTTTCGACGGTCCCGACAACCCCTGCCGCACGACCGGGTCCGGCGCCACGTCGAAGGCGGCGGCCGAAAACAGCAGCGGAAAGACCCGCACGCCGCCCAGGCCCAAGGCGGCCACTTCCGCCGCGTTGAAGGCCGAATCCGCCCAGACGGCGTCCGCCGCCCGCGCCACCTCCGCCAGCTCGCCCCGCGCCGCCTCCAGCCGCGCCGCCAGCGGTTCGTCGAACGCCCGGAAAAGATCCCCCGGCGTGACGTTGTGGTACACGACGACCTTGCGCGCCGGCGAACGCCGGAACGCTTCCGTCGCCGGCGACTGGATCGAATAGTGGAAAATCAGCAGTTCGCCGGCGCCCGGCCGATAGTCCTCCAGCGCGCGCGCGGCGGTCCGGCAGTCCGGCGCGATCCGCTCGGCCGGCACGTAGATTTCGGAAGCGACGCCCAGATCGCGGCACAGATCGCGGATCGCGACGGCTTCCAGCGATATCGCGTCGCCCTTCGCGAATCCCGCCGCGATCTGGTGGATGGCCGCGAATTTCACGGGGCCGGGCCTCCGCGCTCCCGCTCCAGGAGCGCCAGCCGCCGCTTCAATTCCGCCAGCTCCCGCTCCGTCTCCTCGCGCTGGAATTCCAGCGCGGCGATCGCCAGTTCGTTCACGGCGTTTTGCTGGAACGCGATGCGGTCGTGCTGGTAGCGAAGCAGTTTCCACAGGGCGGTCTTCATGGCCGCCGCGATGCGGCCGCGCCAGCCGGGACCGCGCGGAACGTAGTAGTCCGCCGTCCGGACGCCGTGCCGCAGGCCCAGCAGGCCGAGATAGCGCCGCAGGTAGTCCGCGCGGTCCGCCGCCGCTTTCAGAACCAACGCCGAATGTTCCGGCGCCAGCGCGCCGACGGATCCGGATGCCTGCAGTTGCGCGGCAGCGGCCGCCACCTCCACGCCGAGGTCGCCGCTCCGGTCCTTGCCTGCGACGGTCAGATGCACGCGGGGATCCGCTCAGACGCGGATGGCTGCCAGCCGGGCCCGGACGGCTTCCAGTTCCGCCTCGGCGTCGCCGATCAGCTCCGCGAAGATGTCCTTCATGGGCTGGACCTTGTCGACCAGGCCGACGCTCTGGCCGGCCATGCACGACCCGCGGTCCACGTCGCCGTCGACCGCCGCCTTGCGCAAGCCGCCCATCCAGAAGCTCTCCACCTTGTACTGCGCTTCGGCATGGCCGATCTTGTTCTCGTTCATCAACTGCAGCAGCTCGAGCTGCAGGCGGCCGAATTCCTCGGTGGACTTGTTCTTGAGCGCGCGCACGGCCACGATCGGCAGGCGCTTGTCGTATTCCGGCGTGCTCATCGCCTCGCGCGCGCGGGCCTTCACGAAGCGCGCCTTGAGGTTCGGGTGCGCGGTGCATTCCTCGCTCATCACGAACCGCGTGCCCATCTGCACCCCCGCCGCGCCCATCAGCAGCATGTGCGCGATCATCCGGCCCGTCGCGATGCCGCCGGCCACGAACGTCGGCACGCCCGGATTCTTGAACAGCACCTGCTGCAACAAAATCATCAGCGACACGTGCCCGATGTGCCCGCCCGCCTCGCTGCCCTCCAAAATCAGCCCGTCCACGCCGAAGCGCACCATCTGCTCCGCGATGGAATCCGTCGAAGCGAACGAGAGCACCTTCTTGCCGGCCGCCTTCATCTGCGCCACGTCGTTCTTTTTCGGGAAATTGCCCGCAAAGATGACCGTTTTCGCCTTCGACGCCAGCACGGCTTCCTTGTGGGCCGGGAAATTCGGCGCGATCGTCACCAGATTGACCGCGAAGGGCTTGTCGGTCTGGGCGGCGCACTTGTCGATTTCCGCCGCGAGCGCCTCGCCGGGCATGTTGCCGGCCGCCAGGCAGCCGAAGCCCCCCTGGTCGCTCACCGCCTTCACCAGCGTCGCGTCGCTGATCCACGTCATGGCCCCGCACATGATCGGATAGCGGGTGCCCAGGAAATCGCGTCCTTGCTGCCAAAGCCCGTCCAAACAAGTCGTTTTCATCGCTGTTGCTCCTTCACGTGGGACGAACCGCACGGATCCGTCCGAGGGTCATTCTAAAACATCCCGGACCCGTTCCAAGGCAATCTTGAACCACGGCGTGAAATTTTCCGGCTGGGCCCGCACCTCGGTTTCGAGCGCGGCCGGCGCCACCCAGCGGGTCGCGGCCACTTCTTCCGGATCCGGCGCGACCGGCCCGGTCCAGGTCCCCGTGAAGACGTGGTCCAGTTCGTGCTCGGTCAATCCTTCCGCGGCCGAGGTGGCCTTGTATTCGAACTGGAACCGTTCCGTCAGGGGACAGTCGAAGCCCAGCTCTTCGCGCAGGCGCCGGTGCGCGGCATCCGCGGTGGCCTCGCCCGGCCGCGGATGGCTGCAGCAGGCGTTCGTCCACAGCCCCGGAAAATGGTATTTGCCCGCCGCGCGCCGCTGCAGCAGCCAGCGGCCCTGCGGATCGACGATGAACACCGAAAAGGCCCGGTGGCGGACGCCGCCGTTCTCGTGCGCGGCCAGTTTGCCCAACGTGCCGATCTCGCGGTCGTCGGCGTCCACCAGGATGACTTGCTCTTCGGCCACTAGGTGCCGCGTTCCAACCGCAGATGCGCGGCCATCAGTTCGCCCGGATTCGTCTGCGCCGCCAGCAGCGACAGCTCCCCGCAGAGCACCGTCGCCGCGCAGATCAGCGCCAGCCGCCGCGCGTTGGCGCCCGGCTCGCGCGTTTCCAGGCAGCCCAGTTCCCGCAGGTTCTCTTCCACGAACGGCAGGCCCTTGCCGTTGCCCACCGTGCCCACGATCAGGTTCGGCAGCGTCGCCGAAAACACCAGATCCTCGCCCCGCACCTCCGCCAAGGTGAAGCCCTGCGAGCCCTCGACGACGTTCGCCGCGTCCTGCCCCGTGGCCAGGTAGAAGCCCAGCAGCATGTTCGCGAAATGGGCGTTGGCGCTGCGCAGCCCGCCCGCCAGCGCCGTCCCCACCCAGTTCTTGCGCACGTTCAGCTCGGCGATCTTCTCCGGCGTCGTGTGCAGGTAGCGCTCCACCAGCCGGCGCGGGATCGCCGCTTCCGCCACGACGGATTTGCCGCGGCCGAGGAGACCGTTCACCGCCGACGGCTTCTTGTCGCAGCAGAAGTTGCCCGAAATCGACCCGTATGTACATTCGGGCCGTTTTTCGAGAATCCACGCCAGCAGCGCGTCCGCCGCGCGCGTGGCCATGTTGTGCCCCGCCGCGTCGCCGGTCGTGAACTCGAACCGGACGAAGACCAGGTGGCCCACGACCTGGCAGTGGACGTCCTTCAGCTGCGCGAACCGGCTCGTGCCGGCGGCCACCTGCGCGAGATCCGCGCGCCGCGCCTCCACGAACGCGACCAGGTCCCGCGCGCCGGCCGCGTCCGGCGCATCCACCAGCACCGACCGCGTCATGCGCTCGTCCAGCACCACGGCGCGGATGCCGCCCGCCTGCGCCGTCACCCGCGCGCCGCGCTCGACCGACGGCCACAGCGGGGTCTCGAACGTCGCCAGCGGCACCAGGAACTCGCCTTCCGCGTCGGGACCGGCCAGCCGGACCGGACCGACTCTGCGCATCGGAACGGGCGCCGCGAGGATTTCGGGATTGGATTTCATGGCCGTTGCTCCTTGGCGTTGCCGGCGCGCGCTCCTAGGGCGCCGGCAGCGGCTGCGCGGCCGCTTCCAGCGCCTGGACCTTGGCCGGGACTTCCGCCGCCCGGGGATCGGACGGGAATAGCCGCTCGAAATCGCGGTAGGCGCCGACGCCCTTGCCGGTCATGCCCAGCTTGTCCCCGTAGGCGCCCGCCAGTTCCCACAGCGCGTCGGCGTTGCCCGGCTCCACCTGCACCAGCTTGCGCAGCGAAATGACCGTCGTGTCGTATTCCTCCAGCGCGCTGCTCGCCCGCGCCAGATCCAGCAGCACCATCGGGTTTTCCGGCTCCAGCGCCTGCGCCCGCAGCAGGTATTCCTGCGCGTCCCGCGCGCGGCCCTGCCGCATTTCGTGTTCGCCCGCTTCCAGCAGCACCGGCACGCGGTCGCCGAAGGCTTCGAGGGCGCGCTTGAGGATCTCGCCGGTCTGGGCCGGATCGCCGCCGCCGCGGGCCAGTTCCAGCGCGCGCAGGGTTTTGGCGTAGGCGTCCTCGCGGTCGCCGGCGGCCAGCGCCTCCCGCGCCTGCGTCCAGAGAATGCCCGCGGTCATCTTCGGCTGGGTCGGCGCCTGCGCCTGGAACGACGTCTGCTCGTAGGTCCGCCCGCCGATGCGCTCGGCGGCCGCGGCGGCGCGCTCGCCCTTGGGCGCGACCTGCAGGTATTGGCGGAAATACTCGTTGGCCTGCTGGCCGTGGCCGTCGATCTGCGCATGCAGCACGCCGAGGTTGTAGAGCGCCGGCGGATAGTCCTTGCTCATTTCCAGCGCCTGCATGAAGAAAGTCTCGGCCTGGGGCAGGTTGTTTTCCAGCAGCGCGATCCGGCCGAGGCCCGTCGCCGCCGCCGCGTTCTGGGGCTCCCGCTTCTGCGCCTCGAAATACATGCGCCGCGCCAGGTCCCAGCGGCCGTTGCGCGTGGTCCAGTCGCCGATGCGCAGCAAGGCCCGCACGTCCTTCGGGTCCAGGTCGGCCGCCCGCCGCAGCAGTTTGATGCCGTTCTGCATGTCGTTCGCTTCCAGCGTCAGGCACCCCAGGTTGAAGACCGGCGCGAACGCGGCGGGATCCAGCTTGGACGCTCCCTCGAAGTTGGCGATGGCCTCCGCCGTCAGGCCCAGTTCCCAATTCGCCAGCCCGAGCCAGTTCTGGGCCTCGGCCGCGAACGGCGCTTCCGGAGCGCGCTCGAGCGCGGCTTCCAGCCGCGCCTTGCCCGCGGCCACGTCGCCTTTCTTCAGCAGCGCGAGCCCCGCTTCGAAGTCCTGCTTCGGCGTGGCCGGGCCGCAACCCGCCAGCAGCAAAACCACAAGCCCCAACAGGGGCCAGCCGACTTCGGACCTCGGATTTCTGACCTCGGACTTCATTCCCCTCATCCTGCCTCCTTGACCGGCGTCAGCCACAGTTCCCGCGTGCGGGGCCCGTCGAATTCGCACAGGAACAGGCCCTGCCAGGTGCCCAGCGCCAGCTGGCCGCGCCGCACCGGCACGAGCGCGGAAACGCCCACGAGCGCGGTCTGGATATGCGCCGCCGAATTGCCTTCCGCATGCGCATAGCCGGCGTTCCAAGGCACCAGCTTCGCCAGCGCCCGCTCCATGTCCGCGGCCACGTCGGGGTCGGCCTGTTCGTTCACCGTCACGCCTGCCGTCGTATGGGGCGAATGCACGTGCAGCAGGCCGTCCCACGCCGGCAGTTCCGCCAGCGCGGCCTGGATCGCCCGCGACACGGGCACCAGCTCCGTGCGCCGCGAAGTTGTGATGGAAATCTTGACCATGAGCCGCTACTATACGCATTGTTTCAGATGGCGAAAAGTGAAACCTGACGGCAACTACGATCCCGCACGGCGGCCGGCGCACCCATGACTTCGGTGCTCCTCCTCGGCGTTTTCCTGGCCCTGCTGGCGTGTTCGGCCTTCTTTTCCAGCGCCGAAACGGCCTATTTCTCGGTCGATCCCATCCAGCTGCGGCGCATCGGGGAAAAGCATCCGGCCACGGCGGAACGCCTGCGCGCGCTGCTGGCCAACCCGACCCGCCTGCTGTCCACCCTTCTCATCGGCAACACGCTCGTCAACCTCTCGCTGGCCAACGTCGGCTACGCGCTCGCGGAAATCTGGACGCCGGCCTACGCGGAAGCCATCGCCATCCCGGCCGTCACGCTCCTGCTGATCTTCTTCGGCGAGATCGGCCCCAAGAACGTCGGCCTGCTCTACACCTCCGTCCTCGTGCGCCTCTACGGACCGCCGCTGCGGTTCGTCGAACGGCTGCTCGCGCCCCTGCGCTTCGCGCTCGATCTCGTCGGCCGGCGCCTTGCCCATCTGTTCAAGCCGGCCGGCAAAACGCTCTCCGAGGAGGAATTCGAGACCGTCCTCGACATCTCCCGCGAGGAAGGCATCCTCAACGCCGACGAACTGGCCATGATCAAGGCCATCGTGGACCTCGAGGACATGCACGCCTCCGACGTCATGACGCCCCGCGTCGATTTCCTCGGCCTCGATCTCGACGATCCGGCCGCCGACGCCGTCGAAATCGCCCGCAAGTCCCGCCGCAACTTCCTCATCCTCTACCATGGCCAGTTCGACGACATCGCCGGATTCCTCGACGTGCGCAAGTTCCTGCTCGATCCCGCCCACGTCCTCGCTGCCGCCACCCTGCCGCCCGCCTTCGTCCCCGAAAGCGTGCCCCTCAACCGCCTGCTCGTCCGGTTCCAGAAGGACAAGATCCGCATCGCCATCGTCGTGGACGAATACGGCGGGGTCGCCGGCGTCGTCACCCGCGGCGACATCCTCGAGGAAATCACCGGCGACATCTACAACGAGCTGTCCAAGCCCCGCCCCATTTTCCAGTCCGCCGGCCCCTACGCCTGGCTCGTGGACGCCAACATCTCCCTCGAGGAAATCAACCGCAAGCTGCGCCTCGACCTGCGGGCCGAAACGTCCGACCGGCTCGCCGGCTGGATCACCGAGCATCTCGGCAGCGTTCCCAAGCAGGACGACGTCGTCCAGACCCAGGGCGTCCGCGTCCGCGTCATGCAGACCATCCGGCTGCGCGTCACCTTGGCCCACCTCGAGAAAACCGACGTCCCGCGCGGAGGGCCCGCCGCATGATGGCCTTCGAACTTCTCCTGCTGGTCTTCTGCCTGGCCGGCAGCGCGTTCTTCGCCGGCATCGAGACCGGCATCATCTCCATCAACCGCCTGCGCCTGCAGCATCTCGTGCGCCGGCAGGTCCCCGGCGCCAAGACCATCCGCGATTTCCTGACCCGCTCCGACCTCCTGCTGGGCACCACCCTCATCGGCACGAACCTGCTCCACGTGATCAGCGCCATCCTGGCCGCCTCCATCGGCCGCCGGCTGGGCGGCCCCGCCGGCGCGGCCGCCGCCGGCGCCGCCCTGCTGCTGATCGTCCTCGTCTGCTGCGAATACATCCCCAAAGCCTGGTTCCAGGCCGCGCCCGCCCGCCGCACCCTGCCCTTCGCCGGCCTCCTGCGCGCCGCCGCGACCCTGCTGCGGCCGTTGAGCTTCCTCGTCAACCTCGTCGTCCGCGGCCTGCTGCCGCGCCGCGGCGCCAAGAACGTCGAGGACAAGATGCTCGTCACCCGCGAGGAACTCCTGCACCTGGCCCGCGAGGGCGAACGCTCCGGCGTGCTCACCAAGCATGAATCCGAAATGATCCACGGCGTCTTCGACCTGACCCACAAGACCTGCGCCACCCTCATGACGCCCCGCGACAAGATGGCCTGCGTGACCGTCGCCGCCACCCCCGCCGAAATCCTCGCCCTCGCCCGCGTCCGCGAATTCAACCGCCTGCCCGTCTACGATCCCGACCAGAAGTCCTTCGTCGGCGTCGTCCACGTGTTCGACGTCCTGGCCGACGACGCTCCGGCCGGCAAGACCGCCGCCGACTACATGCGACCGCCCCAGCTCGTGGCCTCCTACCTGCCCGTCGACCACCTCCTGCCCCGCATGCGCGTCACGCGCCTGCCGCTGTTCCTCGTCACCGACGACCGCTACGAGGTCATCGGCCTCATCACCCTCGAAGACGTCCTGCGCGAAATCACCGGCGAGGCCTGACCCCGCCGGGTTTCAAAGTTTCTACGTTCCACGTAAAACCGCGCGAAAGTTTTTACGTTCCACGTAATTTCCCCGCAAAGTTTTTACGTTCCACGTAAAACTCACAGGAGGCCGGCCCGGCGCAGGAGCGCCTCGGCCTTGGGGACGTCCGCCGGCGAATCCACGCCGATGCCGAACGCCTCGGTGTCCAGCACCGCCATGCGGCAGCCGAGATCCAGCGCGCGCAGCTGCTCGAGCTTTTCGAGGTTTTCCAGCGCGCAGGGCGGTTCCCGCACCAGCCGCTCCAGGAAGGCGCGGCGGTAGCCGTAGAGGCCGATATGCCGGAAATGCGCGCCCGGCGCCGGCGGATGCCCCGCCGCCGCGCCGCGCACGTGCGGAATGACGGACCGCGAAAAATACAGCGCCCGCCCGTCGCGGGCGCGCACCACCTTCACCACGTCGGAATTGTGCAGCTCCTCGGCCGAACCGATCGGCGCGGCCGCCGTCGCCATGTCCCAGTCCGCCGCGTCCAGCAGCGTGCCGGCCACGCGGTCGATCAGCGCCGGATCGATCAGCGGCTCGTCG
>DAOTNL010000081.1:0-11277 GCA_035450765.1 Kiritimatiellia bacterium
CGGAATACGTCGAAGGGTCGAGCAGCGAAAAGTACATCGAGATCTTCAACGGCACCGGCGCCGACGTGGATCTGTCGAACTACCGGCTGCAGCTGTTCAACAACGGCACCAACGTGGCCAATCCGAGCGTGACGCTCTCCGGCACGTTGGCCAACGGGGCGGTGAAGGTCTACCGGAACACGTCCGCCTCGAACTATTCGGGCGAGGCGAACACCGCCGTGAATTTCAACGGCGACGATGCGGTCGCGCTCTACAAGATCTCGTCGGCGGCGTACGTCGACATCGTCGGCCGCATCGGGGAAGACCCGGGCACGGCCTGGACCAGCGGATCCCTTTCGACCTTGAACCAGACGCTGGTCCGCAAATCGACGGTGGCGGGCGGCGTCACGGCCAATCCGGCCAGCGGCTTCCCGACGCTGGCGACGGAGTGGGATGCCTACCCCCAGGATACCGTGGCCTATCTCGGCAGCCACACCTTCGGCGGCGGCGGCGGCGCGACGACTTCGGCGCCGGCGTTCAACGCCCTCGGCGGGCAGAGCGCGACGGTCGGCCAAGCGGGATCGTTCACGGTCAGCGCCACGGGCAATCCCGCCCCGACCCTGGCGTTGCAGGGCACGACGGCTTCGGGCGGCTATGTCTTCACCGCCGGCACGGGCCAACTGAGCTACACGCCGCCGGAAGCGGATCTCGGCGAGCGGACGTTCACCTTCACCGCCAGCAACGTCGCCGGCGTGGCGACGCAGACGGTCAGCGTGACGGTCTCCGCGGCGCCGGTGCTGGTGCCCACGGCCAGCATCGCCAATCTCGCCAGCACGTCCTTCACCGTGAATTGGACGGCCATCACCGGGGGCACGACCTACCAGGTGCAGGTGGCGACGGATACTCTCTTCGTGGCCCGCGCGTCCGCCAAGGACGTGCTGCTGTCGGAGGACTTCGCCACGTTGACGGACGCGGCGGTGCCGGCGGGCTGGACCACCAGCGGCGCGTCCGATCTGGACTACGTCAGCTCGCCCTATTTCGGGCTGGCCGTGCCGTCCTACAAGTTCAAGGCGACCGGCCAGTGGCTGCAGAGTCCGACCTTCGCCGCCGGCGCGACGAACCTCCAGTTCTGGGCGTTCGGCAACGGCAGCGGAACGGCCAGCACGATCGCGGTTTCCGGTTTGGTCAGCAGCGTTTGGACCTTGATCGACACGGTGGCCATTGCGGTCAGCGGCGCCACCTATCAAGTGGCCATGCCCGCGCAAACGACCCAGCTCAAGTTCTCGTTCACCAAGAACGGCTACAACTGCGCCTTGGACGACGTGGTGGTCAGCGGTACCGCCGGCCCCGTCGGCGGCAGCTCGGTCGTCATCGACCAGACGGTGGCGGCGCTGACCTACGGCGCGACGGGCCTCGTCCCGGAAACGACCTACTACGTTCGCGTCCGCGGCACGGGCGGCACTTGGTCGGACGTCGTCTCGGCGACGACGCCCGCGGAAGGCGGCGGCACCACTCCCGCTCCCGAACCGATCGTCATCGGCCATGGCCCGGGCGGCGGCGCCTCGTCCATGTCGGTGCAGATTCCCTCGACGCTCGGCGTCACGTACCAGTTGCAGTACACGACCAACCTGATGGCGCAGCCCCCGACTTGGCTGCCGGCGGCGACGACCAACGGCACCGGCTTGGACGTGACCCTGGACGACGCGAATCCGGTCGATGGCCAGCGTTATTACCGCATTATCAAGCCCTAGAAGGCGTTAACGAAGGCCGGGCCGAAAGGCCCGGCCTTTTTCGTCGGGAGCGGCCGGTCGTTTTTTGTCGTGCAGGGTTGCACTGGTTGTTTGCGGAGCTTAATCTGGGGCAAATAATGGATCGTATCCCGCGGAGGCGCGTCATGAGGAAATTCTTGAGCTTCGGATTGATCGGGTTGTGGGCGTGTTCCGCGTGGGCCGCCGGCGCGCCGCTGATCCTGGACTGGGGCACGCTCGACACCTCGGCCACCGCACAGCAAAAAGCGACGCAGGTCCTCCGCGCCGCGGGGCGCGCGACGACGGTCCAGCAGTTGAACGCCCGCGGCGCCGCGCCGTGGCTGGTGCAGTTCGACGACGTGGTCCAGGACGAATGGCGCTCAGGGCTGGAAGCTGCCGGCGCGAAGATCCAGGGCTACATGCCGGAAAACGGATTTCTGATCCAAGCGACGCCCAAGCAGATCGCGGCGATCGCCGCGCTGGCGCACGTGGCCTACGTCGGCGAGTTCCTGCCGGAATACAAGCGCGCGGCCAAGGTGCGCGCCAAGCTGGCGCGCGTGCAGAAGGGCGAAGAAGCCGACGCCGCAGCGCCGTACCGCGTATTACTGTTTGCCGCGGAAGACCGGGACGCCGTGGCGGCGCGGATCGAAGCGCTGACGGGCGCGCCCGTGGCGGCGGCCGTGGGCGAAATGATCCGCGCCGATCTGACGGCCGCGCAGGTCGCGGAAGTCACCGCTTGGGGCGAAGTGAACTGGATCGAGCCCTACAGCCCGCCGAAGAAATGGAACGACGTGGCCGTGCGCACGAACATGATGAACGTGTCGAACGCTTGGAACTTGCTGGGGCTGACGGGCGCCGGCCAGACCATCGCCGTGTGCGACACGGGCCTGGACACCGGCAACGTCGGCACGCTCCATCCGGACTTCACGAACCGGGTGACGGGCTACGGCTGGAGCAACGGCGCCTATTCCGCCGCCTACAGCTGGGCCGACTACGACAGCCACGGCACCCACGTGTCCGGCTCGGTGCTGGGCAACGGCACGATGTCCACCGGCCAGTTCAAGGGCGTGGCCTACCAGGCGAATCTCGTCATCCAGGGCTCGCAGGAAGACCTGAGCGGCATTCCCTACTATCTGGCCGAGCTCTTCCGCCAGGCCTACACGAACGGCGCGCGCATCCATTCCGACAGCTGGGGCTACGACGACCACGGCTACTACAACATGGATTCGCGGTCCGTGGACCAGTACGTCTGGAGCAACCGGAATTTCCTGATCCTGATTGCGGCCGGCAATTCCGGCACCGACTCGAACGTGGTGGACGGCGTGATCGATCCGATGTCGGTGGCCTCGCCCGCCACGGCCAAGAACTGCCTGACGGTCGGCGCGGCCGAGAACTACCGGACCACCGGCGGCTATTCGACCTACCGCTGGGGCATCGAGCTGTGGCCGTCCGACTATCCGACCAATCCGATCCGCTCGGATTACGCGTCGCGCCCGATGAGCAACAACGTGCAGGGCCTGGCGGCGTTCTCCAGCCGCGGCCCCTGCAACGACGGCCGCATCAAGCCGGACATCGTGGCGCCGGGCACGGACATCGTCTCCACGCGGTCGCGCCGGGCCACGGATACGGGGTGGGGCATCGGACCCAACACCAACTACCTCTACATGGGCGGCACGAGCATGGCAACGCCGCTGATGGCCGGCGCCGCGGGCCTGGCCCGGCAGTGGGTCACGACCGCGGGCGGCATCACCAATCCCAGCGCCGCGCTGCTGAAGGCGCTGCTGTTGAACGGCGCCCGCGACATGGCCCCGGGCCAGTACCTCTCCGGCACCAAGCAGGAAATCTTCGCGCGGCCCGACAAGTCCCAGGGCTGGGGCCACGTGGATCTCTACAATGCGCTGCAGCCGGCCACCAACCAGTTCCTGGACCTCTACGACACCAACAGCCTCGCCACCGGCCAGACCAACGTCTTCACCTACTCCGTGTCGGCCGGTTCCACCAACAAGTTCATCGCCACCTTGGCCTACGCCGACTACTGGGGCACCATCGGCTCCGGCAAGCAGCTCGTGAACGACCTCGACCTGACCGTGATCAAGCCCGGCGGAACCACCAATTTCGCCAACGGCCGCACGAGCAATGACGCGACGAACAACGTGGAAATGGTCGAACTGGCCGCGGACGAGGCGGGCACCTACACGGTCGTCGTGGCCGCCCGCACCGTGCCCTCCGGCAGCCCGCAGCCTTATGCCCTCGTCGTGCGCGGGCCGGCCGACGAACCGGCCGAGCCGGACTACGGCATGCGCGACGACGCCGGCGCGAACCTGCCGACCTTGACCTACTGGTACGACGGGCTGGGGGCGGACGTCACCGAAAAGGGTTCCAATTTCAACGGCCGCGCGCTGGGCACGCGCTCGCAGATCTATCTCAAGGGCGCCGCGATCAAGACCTGGAAGACCGGCTCCGGCGACGTGACCGGCACGACCTTCCACTACAAGATCTGGGACGTCGGCTCGGCCGAGCCCGGCACCTATTCCACGCGCGCGGTCGGCTGGACCAGCGACGACGGCGGCGGCAACCAGACCTGGGCGAACTTCGGCGCCGAAATCGATGCGCTGTCCGGCCTGGTTTCCGGATCCTACAATCTCAAGGTGATGTTCACCGTCGCCGGCACGGGCGTGCCCGGCATCCTCACCAACGGGCCGTTCACGGCCACCTTCGCCATCGCGCCCGTCCAAGCCCCCGGCAACCTCCGCGCCAGCGCGACGAACGAGACGGACTTCACCGCCGCCTGGGACGCCGTCTCCGGCGCGACCGGCTACCGGCTCGACGTGGCGATCGACGCCGCCTTCGCGGGCGGGGGGAGCGGCGCCTCCGTCCTGTCGGAAAATTTCGCCGGATTCACGGTCCTGGGCGGTTCAACGGACCGCAGCGGGTCGCTGGACACCTACCTGCAGACGACCGGCTGGACCGGCGCGGCCGTGTATGAGAACGCCGGCGAAGCCAAAATGGGCAGCAGCTCCGCGCGCGGCATCCTGACCTCGCCTTCGTTGAATCTATCGTCCAACGGGGGGCAGGCCGTCTTCACGTTCGACGCGCGGTATTACTCGGCGAGCGATGCCTCCGTGGTGCAGGTCTACGTGGCGACCGACGGCGTGAACTTCGTCCAATCGGGCGCCAACGTCGCGTTGACGGCCACCATGACGACGTACACCAACCTGATCACCAACGGAACGGCGGCGTGCAAGGTCCGCCTGTATGCGCTGAACGCCGCCAACGAGCGCTACTATCTCGACAATTGGCTGATCTCGCAGGGGGGCGGAACGCCCAGCTACGTCCCCGGCTACTCGAACCGCGCCGTTGCCGGCACGAGCCAGAGCGTGACGGGGCTGACGGCCAACTCGACCTACTACTTCCGCGTACGCACGGAAGCGGCTTTCGGCACCAGCGCGAACTCCGCAACCGCCAGCGTGACGACGCTGGAAGAAGCCGTGCCCGGCACGCCGCCGACGCTGGACGCGATCCCGGCGCAGACCACCTACGTCGGCGCGGAACTCGACTACGCGGTGACGGCGCAGGAACCCGACGCCGACGTCGTGACCTTCGCCTGCACCAGCGCGGTGAACGCGGCCACCTGGGAGCTGGATGCCAACACGGGCGATTTCCTGTTCATTCCGACGGCGAGCGAAATCGGCACCAATTGGTTTAGCTTCACCGCCGCCGACAAGGACGGCGCCAGCGCACCGCAGCTCATGAGCGTCAAGGTCTACTCCGCGGCCGCCACCAACGAGTTCACGCAATGGGTGGAAGACCAGCAAGAGGATCCCGCCGATCCCGACTTCGGTCTCGATGCCGACGTCGACGGCGACGGCCAGACGACCTACGAGGAATATCTGGCCGACACCGATCCGGCGTCCTCCAACAGCGTGCTGAAACTGGAGGGCTTGAGCGCCGATCTGGACCAGTTCTCGTTCCCGGCCAGCCCCAACCGGTTCTACCAGCTCGAATACTGCACCGACATCACCAACCAGGCCGGCACGCTCGTGCGGTCGAACCTGGGCTGGGGCGTGCCGGGCATGGTGATCACCAACGTGGCCCCGACCAGTTGGTTCGGCGTCATCCGCGTCCTGCTCGACGAGCCGTAGCGCGGGATGCCCCCCCCGACGGGGTCGTCGGGGGCGCCAAAGACGAGAATCCAAGGCTGTTTGGAGCCGGCACGACCTCGTGCCGGGCGGTTTGGCTGCGGTATTTCGCCATTCCGGCTTTCCAAGCCCGGCCGCGCTTGGGACAATGCCCGCATGAAACGCATCGTGTTGGGATGGGGTCTGGCGCTGCTGGGATTTTCGGCGGCCGCCGAAGAGATTTTTCCGCGGCCGGGCTGGCAGGAAGCCCCGAATCCGCTCGCGTCGGAATTCGCGGAAAAGGGCGGGATGCTCGTGGCCTACCTGGGGCCGTATCCCAAGAGCTTCAACTACTACCTCGACCAGAACGTGATGTCGGCGGAACTGTTCGGCCAGTTCTACGAGCCGCTGATGGCGCTGCATCCCCTCACGCTGGAGCCCGAGCCGATGCTGGCTGACCACTGCGTCGTCGGCGACGACCGCCGGACCTTCACGTTCCATATGAACCCGCTGGCGAAATGGAGCGATGGCCGGCCGGTCACGGCCGAAGACGTGCGCTGGACGTTCGCGGCCGTGATGGATCCGAAAAACCTGACCGGACCGCACAAGATCGGCCTCGAACGCTTCGAGCCGCCCGAGGTGATCGACGACGCCACCATCCGGTTCGTCGCGAAGGAAGTGCACTGGGAAAACCTGCTGACGCTGGTGGGCCTGCAGGTGCTGCCCAAGCACGCGTTCGCGGACCGGGACTTCAACCGCTTGAATTTCGATTTTCCCGTGGTGTCGGGGCCATACCGCCTCGGGAAGCTGCGTCCGGGGCTCGAAACGACGCTCGAGCGGCGGCCGGACTGGTGGGCGGCCGACCTGCCGCGGTTCCGGAAAATCGCCAACTTCGACGTGCTGCGGTTCCGGTTCTTCGAGGAACGCGACAACGCGTTCGAGGCCTTCCTGAAGGGCGAGCTCGATCTCTTTCCGGTCTACACCGCGCACGTCTGGGCCAACCAGACCTCCGGCGAGAAGTTCGATCGGAACTGGATCGTGAAGCAGGAAATCGCGAACCTCCAGCCCGTGGGCTTCCAGGGCCTCGCGCTGAACCGCCGCCGCCCGCCGCTGGACGATCCGCGCGTGCGCCGCGCCCTCGCGCATCTCTACCACCGCGAGAAGATGAACGAGACGCTGATGCACAACGCCTACGTCCTGCACCGCTCCTACTACGAAGACCTCTACGACGCCGCGCATCCGTGCCCGAACGAACTCCTCGCCTTCGACAAGGACAAGGCCCGCGCGCTGCTGGCCGAGGCCGGCTGGGCCGCCGACCCCGCCACGGGCCTGCTCGCCAAGGACGGCCGGCCGCTGCGTCTGCGCTACCTCTCGCGCGGCGCCACCGACGACAAGTTCACCGCCATCTTCCAGGAGGATCTCAAGGACGTCGGCATCGAGCTCGTCGTGGACAAGAAGGACTGGGCGGCGTGGGCCAAGGACATGGACGCCTACAGCTACGACCTGACCTGGGCCGCCTGGAGCGCGGGCCTGTTCAAGAATCCCGAAAGCATGTGGGCGTCCAAAGAGGCCGACCGGCCCTCGGGCCAGAACATCACGGGCTACAAGAACCCCGAAGTCGACGCGCTCATCGACGCGCAGCGCGCGGAGTTCGACGTCGTCCAGCGCCACGAGATCGTCCGGCGGATCGACGCGATTCTGGCGCGCGACGTGCCCTACGTCCTGCTGTGGTACAAGCAGGGCACGCGCCTGCTGTGGTGGAACAAGTTCGGCATGCCCGACGCGCCCCTCGGCAAGCACGGCGACGAACGCAGCGCGCACTCGTACTGGTGGTACGACCCCGACGCGGCGGCCGATCTCGCCCACGCCCAGAAGACCGGCCGCGCGCTGCCCGCGCGCCCCCCCCGCGCGGTCTACGCCGAACCCGTTCCCTGAAAGTTTTTACGTGCTACGTAAAAATCGCCCAAAGTTTTTACGTACTACGTAAAAAATCGGCGGCTCGTTTTACGTACTACGTAAAATCGGGGGCGGGGGCGGCGCGGACGAGGGTGGAGTCGGCCAGCGGGGCCAGGCTTGCGAGGCGCAGGACCTGGCCGCGTTCGAGGTGGCGGAGGGTTTTGCGGCCGGCGAGGTCGAAATCGCGGTGCAGGAGCTGGAGCCGGTGGACCTGGCCGTCGGCGCAGCAGGCCGGGCACAGGGTCTGGCCCTTGGCGTGGCTCGGGGAACCCACGGCGCGCGCGCGGAGCGCGGCGGCCGGCGCGGGCACGGCGGGGGTCAGCGCGAGGAACGCGAAGGCCAGGTGGCGCAGGTCGCGGTGCAGCGCGGAATTGAGGATCTGGAGCGCCTGCGAAATCTTCCAGGTGCGGACGTCGTGGCAGGGCTCGCCGAGCGGGCAGGCCTGTTCGTGGGGGCACGGCGCCAAGACGTGCAGCTTGAGGTCGCCGAGGGCGTAGGCGCGCAGCTCGCGCAGGTAGTCGCCGGCCTCGTGGACCAGCGGTTCGCAGACGATCAGGCGGCCGCCGGGCGCCAGCGCGCGCGCGGCGCGGGCCAGGAGCGCGCGCCGGGCGTCGGGCGCGAGTTCGTTGAGGACGTAGTGCAGCAAGACCACGTCGTACTTGTCCGCGCCGGGGGCGAATTCCTCGAGGGGCGCGCAGTTCGTGCGGAGCGTGGCGTCGGGCCAGCGGGCGTTGCGCAGCTCGGTGAAGAGGTCGTGCAGGCAGCGCAGGGCGGGGCGGGAATGGTCCCAGGCGGTCAGCGCGACGGGCCGCCGGCCGAGATGGTCGAGCAGCGCCCACGCCGCGGCGCCGGTGCCGGCGCCGAGATCGAGCACGCGCAGCGGCAGCGCGGTTTCGGGGAAGGGCGGCAGTTCGGCGAGGATATGGGCGATGCGGGCGTGGGTCTGGGGCGCGAAGAACAGCGAGTAGGCGGCGCAGGCGCGCGTGTCGCGCAGGTAGGGCCCCGCGGCCCCTTCGGCAGGGCGCGCGACGGTGAAGCGATCGGCCAGGCGGCGGATGTCCGGCAACAGCCGGTGCAGGGCGTCGCGGGGGGCGCCGCCGCGGGTCTCGGTCTGGGCGACGGCCAGCCAATGGGTTTCGAGCGCGGCGGGATATTCGACGGAAGACATGTTAGCGGCTCCGGTGGGCGAGGAAGTGCTGGTACCCGCCGGCCCGGAGGGGCACGGCGGGGCCGCCGGGGAAATGCAGGCAGCGGCGTTTCGGGTCGGCGAGGATTTCACCGATGCACACGGCGGGGAGTTTCGGGAAGGCCCGCCGCCAAGCGGCTTCGAAGCGGGCGCGGTTTTTCAGGGCGACGGTGAAAAGCAGTTCGAAATCCTCGCCGTCGCAAAGGGCGTGGTGCAGGGGCTGCTTGGTTTTGCGCGCCGCGCGGGAGAGCGGGATGGCGGCGGCTTCGAGGCGCACGCCGCGCTTGGACGCGTCGAGCAGGCGCGGGAGATCCGCGGCGAGGCCGTCGGAGAGATCCATCATCGCCGTGGCGAATTTACGTTCGGCGAGGAAGCGGCCGGCGGCGAGGCGCGGTTCGAAAGTCAGGTGGTGGCGGCAGCCGGGCAGATAGGCGCCGCCGAGGGCGCCGGTGACGTAGACGAGATCGCCGGCGCGCGCGCCGGAGCGCAGGACGGCGGCGCCGCGCGGAAGGCGGCCGACGCCGGTGATGTGCAGTTCGAGGACGTCGCCCTCGGCGGTGTCGCCGCCAAGGATGGCGAGGTTCCAATTTTTCGCGGCGGCGATCATCCCGGCATAGAGGCCGCGGATGCGGGCGAGGGGCGTGGCCGCGGGCGCGACGAGATCGACGAGGATCCACAGGGGCGTGCCGCCCATCGCGGCGATATCGGACACGGCGCGGGCGATGGCCTTGCGGCCGACGAGGCGCGCCGGGGTTTCCGGCAGGAAATGGCGGCGCTCGATGACGGGATCGGTCGTGAAGAGCCAGTCGTGCGGCGCGCCGGGCGCGCGCACGACGGCGCAATCGTCGCCGGGGCCCACGACCACGTCGGGACGCTGCGGCAGGAGCGGCAGGATGCCGCGGAGCAGGCCGTTTTCGCCGATGTCGCGCAGGGTTTTCATCTGACCTGATTCACCCGCGGGGCAAGCCCGCGGGGGTCTGGGCGGTCCAGCGCGCGTAAATGGAGAGGGGCAGGAGGCGGTCGGGGGCGGAGGAGTGGGGCAGGGCGAGTTCGCCGACGTCGATCTGGCCGCCGTAGGGCTTCATCAGATCGGCGACGAGGTTGCGGAGCATGAGGGCGGAGGCTTCGACGTTGTAGGTGGTCAGCAGCAGCAGGCGCGGCTGCGCGGAGAAGGCTTCGCGGCAGAGTTCGAGGAGTTCGGGGAGTTGGCGCTCGACTTTCCAGACGTTGCCGTCGGGGCCGCGCCCAAAAGCGGGGGGATCGAGCAGGATGCCGTCGTAGCGGGAGCCGCGCTTGATTTCGCGGCGGACGTATTTGACGGCGTCTTCGACGATCCAGCGGATGGGCTTGTCGTCGAGGCGGGACGCGGCCTGGTTTTCGCGCGCCCAAGCGATGGCGGGCTTGGAGGCGTCGACGTGCGTGGGCTGCCAGCCGGCGGCGGCGCCGACGAGCGTGGCCGCGCCGGTGTAGCCGAAGAGATTGAGCAGGCGCGCACCGGGCGCGGCGGTCTGGCGGATCGCCTCCCAGTGGGGCGATTGTTCGGGAAAGACGCCGAGATGTTTGCTGGTGTCGGAAATCCGGGCGAGGAAGGTGAGGTCGCCGTAGCGGAGCTTCCATTCGCGGGGGCAGCCGGGGCGCAGATCCCAGCCGTCGTCTTCGTCGTGGACGGCCTGGGCCTTGTCCCAGGCCTCCGGAGGCAGGTTGGGTTCCCACCAGGCCTTGGGCTCGCCGCGGATGACGGTGACGCTGCCGAAGCGTTCGAGCTTGCAGCGGCGGCCGGAATCGATCAGCTCGTAGTCCGGGAAACCGCCGAGGGCGGTGCGGATGGACGGGGCGTCAGGCATCGGACTCTTCGCCGGAGGCGCCGAACGAGGGCCGGCAGATGCCGCGCTTGGCGTGGTCGAGGAAGTCGGCGTATTCGGCCGCGAAGGGATTGCCGGTTTCGGAGCGGAGGCGTTCCTTGGCCTGGGAGACGTTCAATCCGGAGCGGTAGAGCAGGTTGAACGCCTGCTTGATCTGGGCGCGCTGGGCGGCATCGAAGCCGTTGCGGCGCAGGCCGACGACGTTGAGGCCGGCGACCTGGCTGTTTTCGATGCCGCGGGACATGCAGAACGGCGGAAGGTCCTTGGTGAGGATGGACGCGGCGGCGACCATGGCGAGGCGGCCGACGTGGCAGAACTGGTGGACGGCGCTGCCGCCGCCGAGGAACGCGCGTTCGCCGACGGTAACGTAGCCGGCCAACAAGACGCCGTTGGCCATGACGACGCGGTCGCCGACCTCGCAGTTGTGG
>DAOTNL010000082.1:0-11259 GCA_035450765.1 Kiritimatiellia bacterium
CGGCGACGGTGACGAGACCGCGCAGGGAGCGGTCGAAGTTGGTGCGGTTGACGATGACGTTGGACAGGAAGTTGGAGTTGGGGACGAGGAGATTGACGCCGTCGTAGGTGAGGACTTCGGTGGCGCGCAGGCCGATGGAGAGGACCGTGCCGGCCTGGCCGTCGACTTCGACGATGTCGCCGACCTTGTAGGGGCGGGCGACGAGGATGATGGCGCCGCTGATGAGGTTGCTGCAGAGGTTCTGCGCGCCGAAGCCGAAACCGAGGGCGATGGCGCCGCCGAGGAAGTTGAAGGCCGTCAGCGGCACGCCCAAAACGCGCAGCGCGGCGAGAAGGAACGGCGCCCAGACGCCGAGGAAGATCCAGCGGGGGGCGAGTTCGCGGGTCTGGCGCGAGGCCGCCATGTGCGGGGCGATGCGCCGGCGGAAGCCGGCGGCGACGAGCCGGCTGGCGAGGCCGCCGCCCAGCACGAGCGCCAGCGCGAGGAGGACGTCGCGCAAGGTGAGGGTCAGTCCCGCGCCGGACCAGACGACGCGCGCGAGGGATTCCTGGACGAGCTGCGGATTCATGCGGACAGGGTAGCGTCCGCAAGGGCGGATGGCAAGGTCAGGCCGGACGCCTAGACGGCGGCGGGGGGCGTTCCGGGACCGGTGGCGCGGGCCAGGAGGCCTTTGATGAACGCCAGCTCGAAGGGCTTGGACAGGAACGCCATGACTTCGCCGCGCTGGGCCTTGGCGGCGAGCGCCTCGGAGGGTTCGCCGGTGATCAGGATGATCGGCCGGCCCGCCGCCGCTCGCTTGAGCTGGTCGACCCAGTCGTTGAGGGGCGGGCTGTCGGGCAGATAGATGTCGGCGATGACGACCTGGACGGCCGGATCGGCGAGCCCGGCGAGGCCTTCCGCGCAGGTGGACGCCTTGCAGGCTTCGTGGTGCAGGCGCGTGACGAGGGTGGCGAGATAGTCGCGCACCGCTTCGTCGTCGTCGATGATCAGGATCTTGGCCATGGCTTTTCGCAATACGGGGTTAACTGGGACGACCGTAGCGCACGGACGGAACCGTGTCAACGGAACTCCTTGTTCCGAATCGGTTAAGACGCAAGGGGCGGCGGCGGAATTGGTTTGCAAGGCGAGGGGGGAAGACTATGCTTTCCCGTTGAAAGCCGCAAACCCGGAGGAGTCCCCATGAGCGCGTCGTTCAGTTTTTGGAACATGGCCTGCCAGCAGTTGGACCGCGTAGCCCAGCGGATGAACCTCGACCCGAGCATCCATGCCAAGATGCGCCATTGCGAACGGGCCTTGATCGTGTCGGTGCCCATCCGCATGGACGACGGCCGCGTGCAGGTGTTCGAGGGCTACCGCGTGCAGCACAATTCCGAGCGCGGGCCCACCAAGGGCGGCATCCGCTACCATCCCGGCGTGACGCTCGACGAGGTCAAGGCGCTGGCGATGCTGATGACCTGGAAGTGCGCCGTGATCGGGCTGCCCTACGGCGGCGCCAAGGGCGGCATCGTGTGCGATCCGGCCACCATGAGCGCGGGCGAGATCGAACGTATGACGCGCCGCTTCACCAGCGAGATTTCGATCATCATCGGCCCCGCCAAGGACATTCCGGCGCCGGACGTGAACACGAATCCGCAGACGATGGCGTGGATGATGGACACCTATTCGATGACGGTGGGCTATTCGGTGCCGGGCGTGGTGACGGGCAAGCCCATCGAAATCGGCGGCAGCCAGGGGCGCGCCGACGCGACGGGCCGGGGCGTGGCGACGGTGATGATCGCGGCGGCGGAGCGGCTGGGGCTGCATCCCGCGCAGAGCACCGTGGCGATCCAGGGGTTCGGCAACGTGGGCAGCTCGGCGGCGAAGTTCCTATATGGAAAAGGGTTCAAGATCGTCGGCGCGACGGACGTCGGCGGCGGCCTGTTCAATCCGCGCGGGCTGGACGTGCCGGCGCTGCTGGCCCACGCGAGGCAGAGTCCGCACCACCAGATCAAGGGCTTCGGCGGGGGCGAATACGTGGAAGGCCACGCCGCCGCCAGCGCGCGGTTGCTGGCGCTGCCGGCGGACATCCTGGCGCCGTGCGCGCTGGAAAACCAGATCACCGCCGAGAACGCCGCGGACGTGAAGGCGAAGATCGTCGTGGAAGGCGCCAACGGCCCGACGACGCCGGAGGCCGACGAGATTCTCGCGCGGGCCGGCACGACGGTCGTGCCGGACATCCTGGCGAACGCGGGCGGCGTGACGGTGTCCTATTTCGAGTGGGTGCAGGACCTGCAGGCGAATTTCTGGGACGAGGAAGACGTGAACCGCAGCCTCGACCGGCTGATGATGCGCAGCTTCCACGACGTCTACGACCTGGCGGCGCGCGAAAAGTGCGACCTGCGCACGGCGGCGCAGATCCTGGCCGTCAGCCGCGTCGCCAAGGCCGCGACCCTGCGCGGCATCTATCCGTAGGGCGGGCCGCCGCGCCGGCGCGCGGCGTTGAATCTTGATTTTCAAAGCCGGGGATGCTACCCCACGCAAGTCCCATGTCCACGCGCGCATACAGAATCAAGGTCGCGGCCGCGGTCGCCATCGGCCTGGCGACGGTCGCGGCGGCGACCGGCTTGGCGCGGCGCGCCTTTCCGCCGCCGGCGAACTGCGTGGAAGCGCCGCGCAATCCGTACCGCTTCCGGGATTGGCCGGCCTACGTGGACGGTTTGCGATCGGCGGACGGCGCGGCGTGCGTGGTGCTGATTTCCGACTCGCAGGCGTACGGGATGGAGTATCCCGCGCGCAACGGCTATCCGGCGCGGCTGGAGGCGTTGCTCAACGAGCGGAAGCCGGGCGGGATCGACCGCTGGGAAGTGCTGAACCTGTCGATCGACGGGGTGACGCCGCTGGAATACATGGCGCTGGGCGCGCGGCTGCGGGACGAGCGGCCGCTGTGGCTGATCTCCGTGTCCGGCAGCGCGGACTTCCGCGCGGAAAATTACACCAAGGGTTTCGCGTTTCCGCGCACCGATCTGGTGCGGTTGCCGACGGAGGCGCGGATCGCGCGGCGGCTGCCGGGCGCGTTCTGGCGACGGCATGGCCGGGTGGAAGACACGCTGGCGGCGTGGGTGGCGCATCGCTTCCCGCTGCTGCGCGCGCGCGACTATCTGTGGAGCTGGCTGGACACCCGTTTTCCGGGCGCGCAGAAGTCGTTCTACGCGCCGCGCACGACCTACCGCTTCTGGCAGTTGCCGGGCAAGGCGCGCACGCCGCCCGTGCCCGATCCGATTCCGGACCGGACCGGCGGCCGGCTGGACCTGACCTACGACGCGCGCTCGACGGAAATGCTGGCGGAATTCCTCGACCAGCTCGCGCAAATCCCCGCGGCCCACAAGCTGGTGGCGACCGCGCCGCTGCAATCCGATTTCGCGGGCACGCCGGACGGCGAGTGGGTCGCCGCCTTCCGGCGCGACCTGGCGCGGCTGGCGGCGGAACGGGGGTTGCCCTTCGCGGATCTGACGAGCCTGTTGCCGGCCGACGGATTCATCACGAGCAACCATTTCCACGACCGCAACCACCGGCGGATGGCGGAATGGCTGGCGGACCGCATCGCGGCGGCAGCGGAGGCGGGGAAATAGGCCATGCTGTTCGCGACGTACACCTTCGCGGTCTTTCTGGCGGCGGTCTGGCTGCTGCACGTGGCGCTGCCGCTGCGCGGGCGCCAGATTCTGCTGCTCGCGGCCAGCTATTTGTTCTACTGCTGGGAAACCCCGGTCTACGGCATCCTGATCTTCGCGTCCACCGTGCTGGACTACCTGGTGGGGCTGGGGCTGGAAAAAACGGAAAACCCGCGCGGCCGCAAGGCGCTGCTGGGTTGCAGCCTGCTCGGCAACCTCGGGATGCTGGGCTTCTTCAAGTACGGCGATTTCTTCGGGGAGAACCTCGTCGGCCTCGGGCGCCTGCTGGGCTTCGCGGGGCACTGGGAACCCATGGGCTTCATCCTGCCGGTGGGCATCTCGTTCTACACGTTCCAGACGCTGAGCTACTCGATCGACGTCTACAAGCGGCAGCTGCCGGCGGAACGCAGCCTATGGACCTTCGCGCTGTACGTCTGCTACTTCCCGCAGCTGGTGGCGGGCCCGATCGAACGCGCGCCGCACCTGCTGCCGCAACTGTGCGTGAAGCATCCGATCCTGCTGGAAAACCTGGTGGCCGGCGCCAAGCGCATCCTGACGGGATTGTTCCTGAAGCTGGTCGTGGCCGACCGGCTGGGCATCCTGGTGGATTCCGTGTTCGCCGCGCCCGGCACGCACTCGGCCGGCGCGACCTGGCTGGCGCTGATGGCGTTCGTGGGGCAGATCTATTTCGACTTTGCCAGCTACGCGAGCATCGCGATCGGCACGTCGCGGATGTTCGGCATCCGGTTGCGGGAGAATTTCCACCGGCCGCTGGTGTCGGCGTCGATCGCCGATTTCTGGAACCGCTGGCACATGACGCTGACGCGGTGGTTCCACGACTACGTGTTCCTGCCGCTGGGCGGGTTCCGCAAGGGCGGACGCCGCGCGATCCTCAACGCCACGACGGTGCTGGTGTTGTGCGGGTTCTGGCACGGGGCGCGCTGGAACTTCGTGTTCTGGGGCGCCTACCACGCCGTCTTGCTGACGGGCTACTACCTGTAAATTCTACCGGAAACGCCGCGGCCGCCGCGCGCCGAAGAACGATTCCGCCTGGGTCCTCGGGCTTTCGGTGGGGGCGACGTTCTTCTGCAACGTCGTCGGCTTGATTTTCTTCCGCAGTCCGGACGTGGCGACCATCGGGAAGATCTGCCGCGCCTGCGTGGGACTGCACGACGGACCCGTGACGCCCGTCGGCTGGCCGCTGGTCGGATACGGATTGATCATCGCGGGTTTCCTGGCCTTCGAAATGGCGCAGGAGTACGGGCGCCTGAACGAGAAGTGGGCGCGCGTGCCGTGGCCGGTCCGGGCCGCCGCCTGGGGTGCGCTGGTCGTGCTGACCTATCTGGGCGCCGTCAACCAGCAGGCGCCCTACATCTACTTCCAGTTCTAGACGCGGGCACCCCAAGCCGCGCTCATCGGATGGAGCACGGTCCTTGCGTCGCCGGCCCAATGCCCTGTCAGCGATGGCGTTGGCGCTGGGGCAGCTCGACGGGCAATGAACGTGATCCGGCGAATCGACGGTCGGGCTCAACGGGTATTGTTTTATAAAACAATACCCGTTGATGGGGCGGGCGCGGCGGCGGCCGAGGGCCGAACTACGAGATTGATTCCGGGGGCGTTTTTTGCGTGAATGCCCGGCTGTGTCGCGGCGCGGGAAACCGCCGGCCGCGCAAGGAGAAACCGTGTATCTAAAAGCACTCGAAATGGTCGGGTTCAAGAGCTTCGCCGAGCGGACGAAGCTGGTGTTCGAACCCGGAATGATGGCGATCGTGGGCCCGAACGGCTGCGGCAAGAGCAACGTGTCGGACGCGATCCGCTGGGTGCTGGGCGAACAGAGCCCGAAGGCGCTGCGCGGCGGCGCCATGACCGACGTGATCTTCAACGGCACCGACCAGGCCAAGCCGCTGGCGATGGCCGAGGTGAGCCTGACGCTGACGGATTGCGAAGCGGTCTTGGGAACGGAATACAACGAAGTGACGGTGACGCGCCGCGTGTTCCGCTCCGGCGAAGGCCAGTACTTCATCAACAAGACTCCGTGCCGCCTGAAGGACATCCAGCGCCTGTTCATGGACACGGGCCTAGGCACCAATTCCTACAGCGTGATGGAGCAGGGGCGCATCGACCAGATCCTCAGCTCGCGCCCCGACGACCGCCGCGAGGTGTTCGAGGAAGCCAGCGGCATCAGCAAGTACAAGGCCGACAAGAAAGAGGCCCTGCGCAAGCTGGAGCACACCGAAGCGAATTTGCTGCGCCTCAGCGACATCATCAAGGAAGTGAAGCGCCAGATCATTTCGCTGCAGCGCCAGGTCGGCAAGGCCAAGCGCTACAAGAGCCTCCAGGACCAGTTGCGCGCGTGCGACGTCTGGCTGGCCAAGGGCCGGCTGGGCGAACTGGATGCCTCGTTGGCGGCGCTGGAAACCGAGCTGAAGACCCACGCAGCGCGCGAGGAAGAACTCCGCGTCGGCGTGGAAAAGGCCGAAACCCGCGCGGCCGAACTGCGCCAGGACATGGCCGCGGTGGAGGGGCGCATCGCCGCCGCGATGGACGCGGCCTCGGAAGCCTCCGGCGCGCTGGCCCGCGCGCGGGAACTGATCCGCGTCAACCAGGAACGCGCGCAGGAACTGGAAACGCTCTCCCAACGCGACTCGCGCGAGACGGAAAGCGCCAAGACCAGCCTCGCCGGCCACCGGGACGAACTCGACGCGCTGAAGAAGGATTTGATCGCGGCCACGGACGCCCACGAGACCGCGCGGCAGGAGCTGGAACAGCGCCAGGCCGCGCTGGCCGCCCACGACCAGGAAACCGCCGCCGCCCGCAAGCGGCTGCAGGACCTGCGCACGGAGGCGCTGGACCTCGAAACGCGCCTGGCCCGCTTGCAGAACGAATGGAACGAAATCGAGGCGCGCGAGCGCACCGACCTGTTGCGCCGCGAGCGCTTCGCCGCCGAAAAGGCCGAAGCCGAACGCGCGGTGGAATCCTACGCCGAGCGGTTGGCCCTGATGGGGACACAACGCGACCAGAAACAGGCCGGCGCCGAGGAAGCCCAGCGGCAGGTCGCGGACCTGCGGCAGTCGCAGGCCGCGCGCGCCGAGCAATCGGCGGCGCTGCAGAAGGAAATTTCGAAGCTGGCGTCCGAGGCCGCGGCGCGCGAAGCGCAGGTCAACTTGCTGGCCCGCAGCCGCGCCGAGGCGCGCGGATTTCCCTCCGGCGCGAAGAAGCTGCTGGAAAAAACGGCGGTGCCGGGCGTCGATCCCAAGCAGGTCCTGGGCGCGCTGGCCGAGAAGGTGCGCGCGGACAAGGACCACCAGCTCGCGCTGGAAGCCGCGCTGCGGGCGTGGTTGGACGCGGTGGTGGCGCAGGACGCGGCCGCCGCGCTGGCGATCGCGAAGAACTTGCAGGCGGCCCAGGGCGGCGCGGTGCGGTTGCTGTCCGCCGCGGGCGCGGCCGGCGCGGAGACGCCGGCGGGCGCCGGCGAGCCCTTGCTGGACCACGTGAAGGCCCCGGCCGCGCTGGCGGGGTTGTTGCGGCGCCTGCTGGGCAACGTGCGCGTCGTGCCGGCCGCGGCCGACGTGCCGGCCGACGTGCCGGCGGACCTGACCTACGTGACCCGCGACGGCATCGTGGCGCGCGGCGACGGCTCCGTGGAATTCTGGGCCCCGGGCGAGAACGAAAGCAATCCGCTGGCCCGCGAACACCAGTTGGCCGAATGGCAGGAAGATCTGGATCGCCTGCGCAAGGAAGCCGACGCGGCGCGGACCCGCGCCGACGCCCTCCAGCAGGACGAAACCGCCGCCCGCGCCGCGCTGGAAGCGGCCCAGACCGCGCTGGAGAACCATCGCCGCGAAATGGCCCTGGCCGAAGGCGAAATCCGCATGGTGGAGCGCGAGGCCAAGCAGGCCGCCGAACGCGCCGAGACCATCGGCTGGGAACTGGAGGCGTTGACCAAGAAAACCGGCGCGGGCTCCCAGCGGCGGACTGAAATGGCTGGCGAGATGGAAACCATCCGCGCCCGCCAGGCCGACGTCCGCGCCCAGACCGCGGCCGATTCCGAGAAGCTGCGCCAGCTCGAAGACGAGCGCAACGCCCTCCTCGAGGCCGCCACGGAATGCCGCGTGGCACTCTCGGGCTACAAGCAGCAGCTCGACGGCCTGCGGGCCCGCGGCGAACCCTTGGAAGCGCGCATCCGCGAACTGGAAAGCCTCATCCGCGAGCGCGCGGCGGGCATCGATTCCTACCGCGAGCGCGTCGCGGCGCTGCAAAAAGCCACTCAGGAGGCCGAAGCGCAGATCGCCCCCCTCGAAGCCGAAGGCGTCCGCCGCCAGGCCGAACTGGCGGAGGCCCGCGCGCAGCGCGAGAGCCGCAACGCCGAACTGGGCCGCAGCGACGCCGAACTGCACGCGCAGCGGGCGGAACTCGACGCCGTGCGCGAGAAGCGCAACGGCGTGGACATCCAGCTCGCGCGCCAGCGCCTGCACCGCCAGAATCTCGTCGAGCGCATGAGCGCCGAATACAGCCTGCAACCCGCCGACGTGCTCAAATCCAAGGAGCCGGAATGGGAAGAAGGCGGCCAGCCCGCCGACCGCGAGGCCCTCGAAACGATGGTGGCGGAAATCCGCACCAAGATCCAGAGCATGGGCCCGGTCAACCTCGTCGCCATCGAAGAGCACCAGGAACTGGAAGAGCGCTTCGCGTTCCTGAGCCAGCAGAACGACGATCTGGTCAACGCCAAGCAGCAGCTGCTGGACCTGATCCGCAAGATCAACGACACGACGACGTCGCTGTTCACGACGACCTTCAACCAGGTCAACGAGAACTTCCAGGAGCTCTTCAAGCAGCTCTTCGGCGGCGGCAACGCCAAGCTGGTGCTGGTGGACGAGGAAAACGTGCTGGAATCCGGCATCGAGATCATCGCGCGCCCGCCCGGCAAGAAGCTGCAGACGGTGTCGCTGCTCTCCGGCGGCGAGCGCACGCTGACCGCCGTGGCGCTGCTGTTCTCGCTGTTCAAGGTCAAGCCCAGCGCGTTCTGCCTGACGGACGAACTCGACGCGGCGCTCGACGACAGCAACATCGCGCGCTACCTCGAAATGCTCAAGGGCTTCATCCGGAGCACCCAGTTCATCGTCATCACCCACAACCGGCAGACGATCGGCCGCGCCGACGCGCTCTACGGCGTGACGATGGAAAAGCAGGGCATTTCGAAGATCGTCTCGGTGAAGTTCCGCGGCGAGGCCGAGGCCAAGCCGGCGGCGGAAGCGCCGGCGGAGACCCCGGCGCCCGATCCGGCCTAAGACGCGGTTGGAATCGTTGCCTCCGGCCCCGGCGGGGCCGGTTCGGGGCTGGCTTCCAGCTCGAGCGGATCAAGGATCCAGCGCTTGTTGTACCAGAACCACTGTCCGGGATCCTGGCGGATTTCGGCATCGACGATGTCCATGACGATCTGGGAAAGCCGCGCGGCGTCGGTTTCCTTGTCCAGCGCGGGATCGGGCTCGAACGGGCCGTGGAGTTCGACGGAATGGCCGGTCCAACCCTGGCGTTTCATGATGGCGAGGAAAATCGGCACTTCGGTCTGGCGGGCGAAATGCCCCATGCCGGGATAGAGGTTGGCTTCGCCGCCGAGGAACCGCACGCGCACGCCGGGCAGCCGGGAGCGGAGGTCGGGCATGATGGCGAGGAACTTGCCCTTGCGGAGATTGGAAAAAATCTTGCGCAGCGTGGTGCCGGAGCCTCGGGGGAGGAGTTCGACGCCGGGCGCGTGGCGCAGGCGTTGGAGATAGTCCTGCACCAGCGGATTCTTTTGCACGCCGGTCAGGGTGAACATGTCGATTCCGGCGGCCGGGACGATGATGCCGGCCAATTCCCAATTGCCCATGTGGGGGCAGGCGAAAACGGCGCCGCGGCCGGGATGGCGCGCGGCGAAGTCCCGGACCCGGCTCAACGCCTCCGGCATGCCGACGGGCGGCGGCAATTTGCGCCCATTGCCGCGGCCGACGTAGAGAATCTCCGCGAGATTGAAGGCCATGTTGCGGAAGGACTGCCAGGCGATGGCGCGGGCCTGGCGGGCAGAACAGGCATCACCCAGCACGAGCCGGATGCGCCGGATGGCCTCCTTGCGGCGCGAAGCCGCCAGCGCGAAGCCGATGCGGGCAAAAACGGCGGCCAGGATCAGCGCCGGTCGATAGGGCATGACCGCGACGATTCCGCAGATGCCGCGCAACAGCAGATATTCGGCCCAATGCTTCGGGCGGTGTTTCACGGCTGGCGCTCCGGCGATGCTTGGCGCGGTGGGACGCGCCGCGCCAAAACGGGATCGGTCCAGGCCTGCGGGATGAACCGGGCCACCAGCTCGGTCAGCGGCGCCGCCAGGGTAACGCCGTAGCGGCGTTTCGGGCGCGGCGATTCCAGGGCGTGGCGGATCTTGCGGGCGACTTCTTCCGGCGGCCGGGTGAAGAGATCGGGCTTCTTGACCTGGCGACGGCGGCGCTCGATCTCGCGCGCGTAGACGTCGCCGAAACCCGACTGCGCGCGATCCACGTTGCGGTCGAGGGTCTCGGCGGCGTTTTTCCGGAACCGCGACAGGATGGCGCCGGGCTCGATCAGCGCCACCCAGATGCCGGACCCGCGCAGTTCGATGCGCAGGGCGTCGGCGAGGGCTTCCACCGCGAACTTGGAGGCGCAATAGCTGCCGACCATCGGCGTGCCGATGCGGCCGAGCACCGAACCGACGTGGACGATGCGGCCGCACCCCTGGCGCCGGAACGCGGGCAGCAGGGCGCGGGTCAATTGGTGCAGGCCGAACACGTTGGTCTCGAACTGGGCGCGCAGGGCTTCGCGGCTCACGTCCTCGAGGGCGCCGGCCTGGCAATAGCCCGCGTTGTTGACGAGCGCGCCGAGCGCGCCGTCCGTGCGCGCGAGCGCTTCGGCCGCGGCGGCGGCGACGGAAGCGGGATCGGCGAGGTCCAGCGCGATGGGTTCGAAGCCGCGGGCGCGCAGGGCGTCGAGATCGGCCGTGGACCGCGCGGTGGGGAAGACCCGCCAGCCGGAGGCGCGCAGCGCCTCGGCCGTGGCGGCGCCGATGCCGGACGAGCAGCCGGTGATCAGGACCGTGCGGGACTGGACGGCGGGAATGCGCATGCGGGGGCATCATCTCCGCGCGGTCCGTCGACGTCAAGAAGGGAGAGGGGACATGGGCGGTGAGGGGTTCGAACCCCCGACATCCACGGTGTAAGCATGGCGCTCTGACCAACTGAGCTAACCGCCCGGACGATTGCCCGTACCTTACGGCACGGCCGGGCGCCGCGCAATCCTGTTGTCGGCCGCTCCGCCGGCCGCTAGGATGCGCGGCATGAAATCGGCGAACGAGACGACGGGATTGGACTACCGGCAGCGGATGTGCCGGGCGATGAATTTCATCAGCGCCAACCTCGGGCGCGACCCGTCGCTCGAGGAAATCGCGGCGGCCGCGAACTTCTCGCCCTACCACTTCCATCGGATCTTCACGGCGGCGACGGGCGAGACGGTGTTCGGGTTCCTGCGGCGGCTGCGGCTGGAATGGGCGGCCAACCGGCTGCTGGCCAATCCGCGGGACGACGTGACGGCCGTGGCGCTGGACTGC
>DAOTNL010000083.1:0-11227 GCA_035450765.1 Kiritimatiellia bacterium
CAACTGGAGCAGCCAGGGCGGCGCGTGGTACAACGCCGCGCTCGGCACGCTGCCGGCCGGCACGGCGGTCAAGTATTTCGTCGCGGCCAACGGCGAGTCCAGCTCGGCCTACGACAACAACAACGGCCAGAACTATGCCTTCACGGTCGCGCCGGGTGCGGCCAACGGCCCGTGGGTCCGCGGCGTGAAGAACTATCCCCTCGACGGCGCGGCGACGTTCGCGACGGAAATCTACGTGGACGCGGAAGCCGGCCCGACCGGCCGCGTTGCGGGCGTGTGGGTCGTGGCCAGCACGAACGGCGCGACCTGGACGACCAACGCGATGGCGCTGAACCCCGACTGGGGTTCCGTCGGCGGCGCCTGGTACAACGCCAATCTCGGCACCTTCGCCGAAGGCACCGTGGTGCGCTACTTCGTGCGCGCCACGGACGGGGAAGAAACGGTCGTCAGCGACAACGGCGGCCTGTACTTCCAGATCACGATCCGCGGCGCCGGCCTGGCCATCACGAATCCGCCCGGCAACGCCACCGTGGCCAACGGCACGGCGACCTACGCGCTGCAGGGCACGGCCGCGGCCGTGACCAACGGCAACCTGCGCTGGACCAATTCGCTGACCGGCGCGTCCGGCCAGATCCCTGCGGCGACGCCGTGGACGATCCCCGACGTCGCGCTCGGCGTGGGCGCCAACGTCATCACCGTGTCCGGCCAGACCTCGGGCGGCGGCGCCCTCACGCTGTCGGACAAGGCCGACAACTACGTCGGCGGCTGGGCCGACGGCTCGAACCAGGGCAGCGGCTTCGGGCCCTGGACCTTCAGCCACTCGCAGGGCACCGGCTATGCCGGCACCTTCGTGGGCGATCCGGCGGCGGCCGGGATATCGGGCTTCGGCAGCACCAACGCGTTCGGCTTCTACGCCAATCCGCCGGCGTCGGGCGCCAACGCCGAAGTGCGGCGCAGCTTCAGCGCCGCGATGGCCGCGGGCTCGACGTTCAGCTTCAAGCTGGGCCTGAACTGGGACAGCGACGTCGCCGGATCCTACCGCGGCTTCAGCCTGCTGGCCGGCGACGTCGAACTGCTCTACATCAACATGAGCAACAGCGCCGCCATCAAGATCAACGGCAACCCGCTGTTCAACAACTACGGCGCCCAGGCCATGACCCTGCACTTCGAGTACGTGGCCTCCGGCAGCATCCGCGTGTGGGGCACGGGCCGCGACGGCTCGGAAACCTACGACCAGACGCTGGCCGTGCCGGCCGGCGCGCCGACCCGCTTCAAGTTCTACTTCAACGCCTCCAGCGTGCCCGGGGCGCCGGAGGATCAGCCCAAGCGCCAGATGTACGTCGACGACCTGACCCTGACCGGCACGGGCAGCGGCGAAACGCTCAGCGCCATGGTCACGATCACGCGCGAAGACGTGCCGACCGACAGCAACGGCGACGGCGTGCCCGACGCGTGGCTCTCCGGGCATGGCCTCGATCCCCAGACGCCGGCCACCAACCGCGCCCCCAACGGCTACACGTTCCATGAATCCTATTTGATGGATTTGGATCCAAACGACCCGAGCGTGCCCCCCATCCAGATGCAGCCCGGCGCCGCCAACCGGTTCACCTTCGGCGCCCCGACCAACCGCCGCTACATGGTGCAGTTCACCAGCAACCTGTTCCTGCCGTTCCAGGACGTCGGCGAAGGCGTGGACGTCGGCGCGGAAATCGCGCTCGCCGGCGCGCCGTCCGGATTCTACCGCGTGCGCTTCTACGACGAAACCGGCGAGAACGAGACGGTGACCGTCAGCGCCACGCCCGGCAGCACGACGTTCACCAACGCCGCCGGCATCGAAGTCACGCTCAACGTGTCCGGCGTCAACGTCGTCACCTCGACCTACGCCGTCGCCGGCGGCGCGCCGGCCGCGTTCTCGAATGGCCAGAAGATCGTGATCGGCGCGGGCTGGACGAACAACCAGACCGGCCTGCTGACGCTTTACGGCGCAACCCGCCGCGGCGCGACCGCCAACCGGGCCTATGGCTATACCTACAACGAACCGGGACAGATCGCCATGACGCACGTCGGCGGCACCCACCACTGGGTCAGCGACGACAACCGGGTCTACATCAACTCGGCCGGCTATCCGGAAGGCGCTTCGACCGAAGCCTGGGTCGTCTATGCCATCAATCCCGTGGAAGGCGACACCAACGCTTGGCCGCTGGTCGCGATGGAACGGATCCCCGACTGGGTCAACGGCGACTGGTGGCACAAGGACCTCGACGTCCTCACCAACGGCACGCGGGTCCAGTTCGCGATCATGATGAAGGACGGCAACGGCACCGAATTCTGGGACAACAACGGCGGCCAGGACTACCGCGTGACGATCGGTTCCACCGAGCCCGCGCCCCAAGGCGGCGAAAAGCCCTATTCGACCAACCCGAGCTTCGGCAAGCGCCAGACCATGGCCATCGACGGCAGCCCTTCCGGCTGGACCACCAACCACCTGGTCGCGATCGACATGGCCAACGACGACCCGCGCTCGCTGGGCTCGAACTGGACGATGCACGAGCCGCCGATCGACGCCACGCACCTGTGGGCCGCGTGGGACGACAACAACCTGTACCTGGCCTGGCAGTTCGTGGACGTCACCGACGTCATCGATCCGGCCAATGCCGGTGGAGCCGGCAGCGGCCGGATCGGCAGCAACGACGGCATCCTGCAGTGGCTGGTGCTCGACACCGTGTCCGGCGCGGGCGCGACCACGGACGTCTGGGGCAAGAAGAACAGCTGGACCGGCGCGAACAAGCCCGACTACCAGATCTACCTGGCCGGCAGCCTCTGGCAGGGCTACATCTCGCGGGCCGTCAACGGCGTCTTCGCGCTCGACGACGGCGGCGTGAACTACAAGACGATCGCCGCGGCGGGCATCGTGGCCGCCAAGGGCAACACCTTCGGCGCCGGCAGCCTCTGGGGCATCGACGACTGCGACAACCGCAAGGACGCCGGCGCGCCCACGCGCGACTTCCTGACCCAGGGCCACAGCGCGAGCCGCGACAGCTTCTACGAGATGAGCATCCCGCTGAGCTACCTCGGCATCACGGCCGCGCAGCTCGATTCGGGCGCGGGCATCGGCATCATGGTCGGCGCCGGCTCGACGTCCAGCATGGATTCGCTCCCGCACGACGAAACCACCGTGGATCTGCCGGGCGTCGAGAGCTACAACTCCTCGTTCGAATGGGCGGACAGCGACAACTTCACCGCGCCGTTCGCGCGGATCGGCCACTAGGGCGCCGGTCCGTTTCGGTCCTCTGGGCCGGCCCGTTCGGGCCGGCCCTTTTCTTCGCCGTTCCGGCGCGTGAAACGCTTGACCCCCGGAGCGGGGCGGAGTAGATTTTTCATCATTGGCGGCGGTCCGTGGCACAACTTCCAGCGGGAGATCGGCGATGAGCAAAACGAGGACGGGAATCGGCGTGGCGGCAATTCTGATCGGGAGCGCGCTGGCCGCGCCGGCGGTGCCGATCCACGTCACGCACCTGTGGCACATGCACCAGCCGATCTACTATCCCTACGAAACGCCGGGGACGATCGACGCCAACGGCCGCTTCAACTTCAGCGTGCAGGGCGTGTGGGACGGCGACCGCTACAGCTGCTACCGCGACTGGCCGGCCGGCGCGGTCGGGCGCGCGTCGGGCCACGGCGCTTCGCAGATGAGCTACTCGGGCTCGCTCGCGGAAAACAACAAATCCCTGTGGGGCGACTATTCGGGGTGGGGCGGCAACATCCGCAACGCGCGCAACAACCTGAAGACCAGCTTGGGCAACTCGCGCCTCGACATGGTGGGCATCGCCTACCACCACAGCCTGATGCCCCTGACCAGCGTGGAATCCATGCGCATGCAGATCAAGCTGCACAAGGAGCAGTACAAGGAAGCCTGGGCCACCGGCGGGGCGTATTCGAAGGGCTTCTGGCCGCCGGAATGCGCCTTCGACAATTCCATGGTGCCCGCGCTGGTGGAAGAGGGTCTCGATTGGGTCATCGTGGACAACGGCCACCTGTTCCGCACCGCCGAGGATTTCCAATGGAGCAGCGCCAGCTCCTGCCGGCCCAACAAGGCCGACGTCCGCAACGGCAGCTCGACGAATCTCGCCAGCACGTGGGTCACGCTGCCCAACGTCTGGGCCCCGACGAAGGTGCTCGCGCCCTGGTCCTACCAGCCGCACTACGTGCGCCACGTCGATCCCGTCTCCGGCGCCGTCCGCAAGATCATCGCCGTCCCCGCCGGCCGCTACGAAGGCAACGAAAACGGCCGCGGCGGCTACGGCGCCTTCAAGCCCGAAAACGTCTGGGGCGGCCAGATCGCGGCGAACAACAATCCCGCCAAGCCCATGCTGCTGCTGCTCCACAGCGACGGCGACAACTACGGCATGAAGAATTCCGACGCCTGGAACGGCCAGCACCAGGCGTTCGTGGACATGTGCAACGCCAACGCCGATTTCGAGTATACCGGCGTGCAGGACTACCTGGGCATGTACCCGCCGAACCCCAACGACGTGATCCACGTCGAGCCCGGCAGCTGGATCGGCATCGACGGCGGCACGCCGTACTACGAAAAGTGGCTGTCCTACGAGAACCGCGACGGCGAAATGCCCGACATGTGGTCGTGGAGCGTGCTCGTCGCCGCCCAGAACCGCGTGTTCACCGCCGACGACATGGAAAACAGCTATCTCTCCGGCACCCGCGACGTCAACGACGTGGAGTGGGGGCTCGGCAACGACACGGCCCGGGCCTGGCACTACTATCTCAACGGCGAAACGAGCTGCTACTGGTACTGGGACTACGACCGCGCCAATCCGTGGGACGGCAACCCGACCCGCGCCTGCAACCTGGCCATCGCCGAGGCCAACAAGGTCATCGCCCGCAATCCGTCGGGCGACAATCGCGGCCCGAGCATCTTCCCGCCCCAGCGCACGCCCTACAATCCCGGCGGCAAGATGTGGAGCGAAACCTCCAACGCCCCGTCCGATTTCGTCGTCTGGACGTTCATCGACGACGTCAGCGGCGTCCAGAGCGCCAAGCTCTACTGGCGGCGCGACCTCGACGGCCAATGGCCCCTCAGCTCGACCGAAAACGAAGTCTTCGCCCAGGGCGCCGGCGTCACCGCCTGGCAGGCCGTGGACATGGCGAGCGACTGGTGGCCGACCGTCAAGGGGCCCCAAGTGCCCGATCCCAGCGCCCGCGCCATGCGCTACCGCGCCACGATCGCCGGCCAGAGCGAATGCCTGATCGACTATTTCGTCGAAGCCGTCGACAACAACGGGAAGACCAACCGGTCGAACATTCTCCACGTGTGGGTGGGCGAGCAGACCGGCGGCACCGGCGGCGAAGTCGTCCCTCCGCCGGACATCTGGCTGCGCGGCACGCACACGTGGCCCGCCGCGGCCGACGTCACCGACGCCGATCCGATCTATTTCAACGTCGAAGCCGGTCCGTCCGGCACCGTGACGGCCGTGACGCTGGGCTATTATCTGAACGGAAACGGCTGGATCCGCACCAACATGGCCGTCAACACGAACTGGGCTTCCATCGGCGGCCGGTGGTACAACCTCCAACTCGGGCCGTTCGCGGCCGGCGACGTGTTGAATTACTACGTCGAAGCCACCGACGGGACGACCACCAACTGGGACAACAACGGCGGCGCGAACTACCACGTCGAGGTGGCGGCCAGCGGCGGCGAGTCCGCCGTCCTCTGGGTCGGCAACGTCGCCCAGGCACCCGCCAACGGCGCCATCGCCGCCACGAATACGATCGTCGTCACTTGCGAAAGCTGGCCCATCGGCGCCTCCACCAACGTCGCGCTGGTCTTCAGCGCCAACGGCGGCGCCACCTGGGGCACGACCAACTTCGCCAAGACCGGCGAAGCGCACAACAACGATCTCTGGCGCGTGGCGGTCGGCCCGTACCCCGAAGGCACGACCGTGAAATACTGCGTGTCGGGCACGCTGCCCAACGGCACGACGGTCTGGGACAACAACGGCGGCCTGGACTATTCGGCCATCGTCGGCGCGCTGGCGCCCTTCCGCATCGTGCGCCACACGCCGCAAATCGGCGGTCCCGGGACGCCGGACAACCCCGGCGACGCCTTCGACTTCGATACCTCCGGCGGCGCGGCCACGACCTCCGGCGGCAGTGGCTTCGGCGGTTTCGGCCAGATCTACCTGAACTGCGACGACACGAACCTGTACGTCGGCGGCACCGGCGCGGCGCTGCCCGGCGACAGCCAGAACAACGCCATGGTCGTTTTCCTCAGCACCGACACCGCCGCCGGCAGCGGCAACCTGTGGGCCTTGAACGGCAATCCGAACGGCCTCGAACGGCTCCACAACGTCACCTTCGCGCAGCCTGCGTTCGTGGCGATCCAGCTGGGCGACGTGTACGGCGACTACGCCAACTCGGCGCTGTTCGAAATGTACAAGCCGGGCGGCGTCAATTGGGGCCAGGGCGTCTGGTTCGTGGGCGACGGCGCCACGACTTTCTCGGCCGTGAACAACGCCCGGCTATCGCAGTTCGGCGGCTACGGCCCCGACAGCCGCCTCGCCGCGAACTGGGAATGCTCCCTGCCGCTGTGGACGCTGGGCGTCACCAACGCCGCCGCGCTGACCAACCTCCACGTGTCGGGCCTCATCGTCAACTTCAACGCCGTGGGCAACGACCAGTATATCTCCGGCCGCTATCTGGGCGACAACGCGACGATGGAAGGCGACATGCCGGCTTCGGGCAACTTCGAGTTCAACCTGGTCCATCTGACCGGCACGCGCGTCGCGCCTCCGGCGGGGGATTCCACCGAAACCCACGGCGTGCCGAATTCCTGGATCGAGGAGCGCCTGCCGGGCTGGAACTTCACGGCCGACAGCAACAAGGACGGCGATGCCCACCGGGACCGCGACGAATATTTCCTCGGCACCGACCCGGACGCGGCGGACGACCTGCGCATCGAGGAGTGGATCGGCGCGCGCCTGCGCCTGCGCAAGGTGGGCGGCCAAAAGTGCGATTACGTCCTGGAAACCGCCGAGCAGATCGACGTGGCCAAGAGCAACTGGAACTGGACGACCCGCAGCACGCTTCCCAGCACCAACGGCGAAATCACGCTGCCGGCCTTCACGGCCTCGAACCTGCTCATCCGCGTGAAAGTCAACGTGCCCGAATAGGCGGTGGATCCGGCCAGGGAGGGCGATTCGGCCCAAGACGCCGGGTTTCGAGGGTGCGCAGCGCGAAACGACGTCCGTCAGCCCGCGGCGTTTTCCGGTTCCAGCGCCCGCGCGGCGTCGAGGATCTCGTCGCGGCGGCCTTCGCTGGCCAACAGGCCCTTGAAGGTCGGATCGCGCAGCGCGAAGGAAATGCGCGAAAGCAGATGCAGGTGGACGCGGATGTTGGGGGAAAGCGGGGCGAACAGCACCTTCACCGGCTTGCCGTCCAGCGCGTCGAACGGCACCGGAACTTCCAGGAAGCACAGGCAGATCGACGGCGTCGCAATTTCCAGCACCGCCGGATTGCGCACGTGCGGCAGCGCCACGCCGTCGCCCACGCCCGTCGATTGCAGCTGCTCGCGGGCGACCAAGGCTTGGAGCATGAAGTCGCGCGTGACCGAGTCGGGCAGCTTGAGCAGGCCGACCAGGGACTTCAGCACGTCCGGCTTGGTGGCGCCGCTCACGCGGTAGTGGATGCCGCCTTCCTGCAGGGCCGCCGCCAGGGGGGGCAGGGGGGCGTTTTCCGGGTCTTTGGCGAGATCCGCCGCCGAAAAATTGATCCGCTTGGACGTTGCCCACTCGAACAGCATCGCGCGGTTGATGCGGTATTGGCCTGCCACCCGATAGGCCGGCAGCCCGCCGGTTTGGATCCAGCGATAAACCGTCTTTTCCGCCACGTTCAGCGCTTGCGCCGCATCCTTCACTGTCATTTGCATGGGCAAGATCCTTTCCGGAAAGAACTACGGAAAGAATGTATGCTCCGTGTCCACAAACGTCAATCCGGCGGAAAAATGGGAAGGATGAATCTTGTGGCCGGTTTTGCACTTCTCCTTGGCCTGGGTTCCCGCGGGCAGGTCGATTGGGCCCAAATCGCCGCGCTTGAAACGGAACGCCGGTTCAGATAGGCTTTCCTCATGGTCACCGTCCGCGCCGCGCCCGATCTGCAAGCGAAGCTGGGAATTCTCTCGGCCGACGCCCAGTACGATTTGTCGTGCGCCTGCTCCTGCGCCACGGGCGATCCGCGCCGGCGGGGGCTGGACAACCGCTGGCTGTATCCCGTCACGCTCCAGAACGGCGGCCGCAGCCTGATGTTCAAGACGCTGGTCTCCAACGCCTGCGCCAACGACTGCAAGTATTGCCCCCTGCGCGCGGGGCACGATGCCACGCCGCGCTGCTCGCTCGCGCCCGAGGAAATCGTGCGCGCCTTCCTGCCGTATTGGCGCTCCGGACAGGTGGTGGGCCTGTTCCTGACCAGCGGCGTGTGCGGCGCGCCCGACGCCGCCATGGAGCGAATGCTGGCCGCCGCCGAAATCCTGCGCCGCCGCGAGCGCTTCCGCGGCATCCTGCACCTCAAGATCATCCCCGGCGCGTCGGATGCCGCCATCGAGCGCGCCCTCGCGCTGGCCTCCGGCGTTTCGCTCAACATCGAAACCGCCGGCGCCGAGCACTTCGCCAAACTGACGACGCGCAAGGACTATCTCCAGTCCGTGATTGCCCCCCTCAAGCGCATCGCCGCGCTCACGGCCAAAGGCGCGCCCTACGAGCGGGTCAAGACCAGCACCCAGTTCGTCGTCGGCGCGGCCGACGAGACGGACCGGGAAATCGTGCGCTACATGGGCGGGCTCTACGGCCGCCTTGGGTTGCGCGGCATCTATTTCAGCGCCTACCAGCGCGGGCTTGGGGACCCCTCGCTGCCCGGCGAAAACAGCCCGGCCACCAACGCCGAACTGCTCGCGCGCGAGCACCGCCTCTACCAGACCGACTACCTCCTGCGCAAATACGGATTCGGCCCCGACGAAATCGGCTTCGACGGCGCCGGCAACCTGCCGCTGGACGTCGATCCCAAGGAATTCTGGGCCCAGCGGCATCCCGAGCGCTTTCCCGTTGACGTGAACCGGGCCGACAAGGCCGAACTGCTGCGCGTGCCCGGCCTGGGCCCGCTGACCGTCAAGCGCATCCTGGCCGCCCGCAAGAACGGCGGCCGCCTCGGCGGTTTCGAAAGCGTCGGCCTCCGCGGCGCCCGCGCCCGCAAAGCCGCCGCCTGGACGACGTTCTGACCGGGCGTTAAGGCAGGATCCTTGGCCTTGCGCTGCACGGGCAGGCGACTTGGCCCAAGTCGCCGCGCGCCGTGGCCCTGGAAGGCTGCATCAGATCGCTTGGCTCCGGATTTGGAGGCCGGCCGGAAAGGAATTTCTGGACTTGGGGAGACGCCGGAAGGCGATCCATGGCCAAAACCGCCTCAAAATGCCGATTTCGGGCCGCGGAGGGGCATGAGCCGCAACGGGTGGCGAAACGGGGGGCGGAAATCAGTCGGGAATGAAGAGTTTTTGGCCGACGCGGATGTTGTCGGGACTCGACAGGCCGTTTTCTTCGACGAGGACGCTCATTTTGACGCCGTAGGCGGCCGCGATCTTGGAAAGGGATTCGCCGGGCTGCACGACGTGCTCGATGCCGGTCTGGGAGCCGGACCGCGGCCGCGCGGGCGCCGTCGCCCGCGCGGGCGCCGGCGCGGAGGCCTTCAGGATCGTGGCGATCTTCTTGGAAATGTCGTCGTAGATTTCCTTCTTGTCCTGCGCGCGCGCGGCGTCGAGGGCGCGGATCTGCCGCTGGAGGTCTTCGAGCTGGTTCTGCAGGGACTGGACCTGCGCGGCGGAGGCGAACGCGGACTGGCCGGCCTGGGCGGACATCATCTCGCCCTGGAAGCGCCCGAGCTCGGATTCGGAAGCGGACTGGCGGTCGTTGAGGCGGCGGATTTCGCCGCGGAGATAATCGACTTCGGCGCGGGTGGCCAGCGGCACGTCGTCGTCGGAATCGACCAGGGTGGTGCAGCCGGGCGCGGCGAGCAGCGCGGCGGCGAGGGGCAGGAGAACGTAGATGGATTTCATGGCGGGCAGGATAGGGAATCCCGTTCCGCGGCGCAAGCAAATGCAGGCCGGAACCGGCGGCGGGAAAGATTGCCTTTGGCGGGTCGGTGCCGTAGGATGCGCGCTTCATATGCACGGTTGGCGTTCCATGGGATGGATTCTCGCGCTGGCGCTGGGCGTTGGCCTGGCGGCGGCGCCGGCGGCGTCCGGCCAGGTCCGCACGCTGAAGGCGGTGGCCGTGGCCGGCAAGCGCTACGTGGCGCTGAAGGATCTGGCGGCGATGTACGGGCTGCCGCTGTCGATGCCGGGGGGCAAGGCGCTGCTGATCCGGGGGCAATACACGAGTTTGCAGTTCACGGCGGACGGCCGCGAGGCCGTGCTCAACGGCAGCAAGGTCTGGCTGCACGTGCCGGTCATCAAAGTCCGCGGCAACTGGTCGATCAGCGATGCGGACGCGCAGTTCGTGGTGGACCCGCTGGTGCGGCCGTCGGCCTATCTGGGCTCGCGCGGGGCGCGCACGGTGGTGCTGGACGCCGGCCACGGCGGCAAGGATCCGGGCACGTCGTCCCGCACCGGCTACCTGGAGAAGGATCTGGTGCTGGACATCGCCCTCCGGGCGCGGGCGCATCTGGCGGCGGCGGGCATCCGCGTGATCCTGACGCGCGACGGCGACCGGTTCTGGGAACTGGAAGACCGGCCGTATCTGGCCGCGCGCGGCGGCGGCGACGTGTTCGTGAGCCTGCACCTGAACGCGGCGGCGTCGCGCACGGTGCAGGGCATCGAGACGTTCGTGACGGCGGCGGAGAACCATCCCCCCACGGCCGGAACCGCCACCGGCAAGTTTCCGGCCGTGCCGAACAACCAGTTCAACCACTCGAACCACGTGCTGGGCAACCAGCTCCAGCGCGCGCTGGTCGGCATCACCCGCGCGGAGGACCGCGGGCTGAAGCACGCGCGGTTCGTCGTGCTGCGCAATTCCGCGATGCCGGCGGCGCTGGTGGAATGCGGGTTCCTGTCGAACGCGCAGGAAGCGCAGAAGCTGGCGACGCCGTCCTACCGCGAATCCGTGGCGCTGGGCGTCGCGCAGGGCATCCTGAACTATTTCGCTCTGGTGAACCGGGCCAAGGTGGAACTCGG
>DAOTNL010000084.1:0-11217 GCA_035450765.1 Kiritimatiellia bacterium
AAACTGCGCCCGGTCGTGCCGCGCGAACGCGTGCGCATCGCCTGGGCCGGCCCGTTCAGCCTGGTCGCCGCCGCTACTTGACGACGGCGCCGCTGGACAGGTCGCCGTCCACGGTCACCAGGCGCAGGCGCTCGCCCTTGCTCGCGGCCAGCAGCATGCCTTGGCTTTCCACGCCGCGCAGCTTGATCGGCGCGAGGTTCGACACGACGACGACCGTCTTGCCGATCAGCTCCTCGGGCTTGTAGTAGAGCGCGATGCCGGCGACGATCTGCCGCCGCTCGTCGCCCATCAGCACGCTCAGCTTCAGCAGCTTCACCGCGTTTTCGATGGGCTCCGCGCCCATGATCTTCGCCGTGCGCAGCTGCACCTTCGCGAAATCGTCGTAGGCGATCACGCCTTCCGGATTGCCGATCGTGCCCGGCGCCGGCGCGGCCTTCTTGCCCTCCGCCGGCGGCGCGGCCGGCGTTTCGATCTTCGTTTCCGCCGCGGGGGCCGGCGCCTCGATGCGCGGGAACAACGCTCCGGGCGCGGCCACCGGCGTGCCGGGCTTCAGGACTTCGGAGTGCGTCAATTCGTCGGGATTCACGGTCATGGGATTCTCCATGCCGAGCGCGGCGCGCAGCTCGGCCATCTTGGTGGGCATCAGCGGCATCAGCAGCCCCGCGCAGACGCGCAGCGACTCGGCGGCGGCATACAGCGTGGCGTGCAACGGCCCCGGATCGGCCGCGCGGGCCTGCGTCCAAGGCTGCTGGGTTTCGATGAATTTGTTGGTGGCGCGCACGGCCTCGATCACCTGCGCGACGCCGGCTTGGAGCGTGAACGTCTCGACGGCGGTCTGCAGGCCCGCGGCCGCCGCAACCACCTGCTTGAACAGCTCGGCGGCCGGACCGCCCGCGAACGTGCCCGCCGGCGGCTCCGGCAGCTTGCCGCCGCAGTACTTGCCGACCATGCTGACCACGCGGTTGAGCAGATTGCCCAGATCGTTGGCCAGATCGGCGTTGTAGCGGCGGATGAACGCTTCCTCGGTGAAGGAGGCGTCCTGACCCATCGCCATCTCGGCCATCAGGAAATAGCGGAACGGATCGACGCCGTAGCGGTCCATCAGGTCCAGCGGATTCACGACGTTGCCGAGGCTCTTGCTCATCTTGGCTGCGCCCATCAGCCACCAGCCGTGCGCGAAGATCGTCCTGGGCATCGCCACGCCCATCGCCTTCAGCATGCACGGCCAGTACACCGTGTGCGTCGTCAGGATGTCCTTGCCGATCAGGTGGATCGCCGGCCAGCGGCGCGCGAACGTCGCCTCGTCGCGGCGGTAGCCGACCGCGCTGATATAGTTGACCAGCGCGTCGAACCAGACGTAGGTGACGTAGTCCTTGTCGAACGGCAGCTCGATCCCCCACGCCAGGCGCGACTTCGGCCGCGAAATGCACAGGTCCTGCAGCGGCTTGCGCAGGAAGCCCAGCGTTTCGTTGCGGCGGAATTCGGGCTGGATGAACTCGGGATGGGCCTGGATGTATTCGACGAGCCAATCCTGGTAGGCGCTCATCTTGAAGAAATAGTTGGCTTCGCGCACGCGCTGCACCGGACGCCCGCATTCCGGGCAGTTGCCGTTGACGAGGTCTTTCTCGGTGAAAAACCGCTCGCACGGCACGCAGTACCAGCCGTCGTATTCGTCGCGGTAGATTTCGCCGCGGTCGTAGAGATCCTGGAGGATTTCCTGCACGATGGTCTTGTGGCGCGGTTCGGTCGTGCGGATGAAGTCGTCGTTGCGGATTTCCAGGCGCTGCCAGGCCTCCTGGAAGCGCACCACGGTCCGGTCGACGTGGGTCTGCGGATCGATGCCCAGCTTGGCGGCGGCCTCCTGCACCTTCTGGCCGTGCTCGTCGGTGCCCGTCAGGAACCAGACGTCGCGCCCGAACTGGCGCTGGCAGCGCGCCAGCACGTCGGCCAGCACCGTCGTGTAGGCATGGCCGAGGTGCGGCTTGTCGTTGACGTAGTAGATCGGCGTCGTGACGTAGTAGGCTTCGGGCTTCATCCAAGGGCTCCTGATACGGCGAAGGGTTGTACCGCACCCCGTCTCGCCGCGCAAACCAAATCAGGGTTGCGCGAGGGCGTTCCACACGGCGGAAATCTCCAGCCGTTCCAGTTCGCCTTCGGGCGCGCGCAGCACGCGCACGCCGCCCCGGCCGCGCGGCGCCCAGACGTCCGCGTCCGACGGCCCGAACAGCGCCGTCGTCGGCACCCCCACCGCCGCCGCCAGATGCGCGATGCCCGAATCGTTGCCCAGAAACGCGCCGCATTCCGCCAGCGCGTCCGCCAATTCCAGCAGCGTCAGGCCGGCCAGCGCCGGCACGTCGGGCAGTTCGCGCGCGAAGACCTTGGCCGCGTCCACGTCGGCTTCGCCGAAAATCGCCACCGGTTCCCGCCCCGCCGCCCGCAGGCGCCGGACGATCTCGACGAAGCGCTCCGCGGGCCAGTTCTTCGCCGGGCTGCCGCTGCCGGGATGCACCGCCGCGGGCCGCCCCCGCAACCCCAGCGCCCGCAGCCGTTCCCGGCCCGCCGCGCGCCGGTCCGCGGGCCATTCCAAGGTCGGCACGAGTTCCGTATCGTACAGCGCCAGCGCCTGCAGCGGTTCCAGCAGGAACGGCACCGCGTGGCCGCGCTTGACGATCGGCGAGCCCGACAGCACCTGCTTCGCCCCCGCCAGCAGCAGGTTGCTGCGCACCTGGCCCACCGGATCGTGCAGATAGTTGAAGATCAGGTCGAACGAGCGCACCGCCGCCACTTGCGCATCGGTGAATTGCGGCTCGGGCACGAAGAACCGCGCCATTTCCGCGCGGTCGAGCGAAACGACCGACTGCGCCAATCCCGCCGCCACCGCCAGTTCCGCCACGTGCGGATAGCCCCAGATTTCGATGACGGCCGCCGGCCATTGCGCGCGCAGCGCCTGCAGCACCGGCAGCGTGGCGATGAAATCCCCAATGGCCCCGCCCCGCAGCAGCAGGAACCGCGGCGCATGCGTGCGGATGGGCTCGGCCACGGCGCGCTCCTCAGCGCAGGTGCCAGAGCCCCGCCGCCAGCAGGACCGCGCCGCCCAGCACCTTGCCCCAGCCGATCCGCCGCACGGCCTGCGCCGACCCCGCGAACTTCTCGTTCAGTTGCCGGAACGTCCACGGATGCAGCATCAGCGCGCAACCCGCGACCACCCAGGCGTAGGCGATCAGGATGACGGCATAGCGCCACGGGGAATCCGCCCAGCGTACGCCGTTGAGCAGCGGATTGGCCACCAGCAGCAGGACGCCGCCCAGCATCCGCGGCGCCAGCAACTCGTCCAGGAAAAACACGATCGCCGCGTACGCGACCACCCCCAGCACCGGGATGAAGGGCTTGACGACCTCGAACCGGCCCAGCGCCGCGTGCGAAATCACCCAGCACACCCAGAACGCGCCGATGGCTCCCAGGATCCAACCCGGCGCCTTCGACCGGGGAAACGCCTGCAGGCCGGCGCGCAGCCGTTCCGGCACGAAAAGGGCAAGCGCGCCGGCCGCGAGGCCCAGCGCCCCCAGCCCGAGCAGCGACTTACCAAGAAACAGATTCGGATCCGGCATGGGATTTCTCGCTGGGTTGCGGCTTGGAGGCCGCCGGTTTTTTCGGCGGAGGGGGCGCGGCGCGCGCGGGCGCCGCCGGCTCGCCCAAAGACGTGCTGTAGGGATGGGACGGCGGCAATTCGGGGCCGATGAGCACGCCGGGTTGTTGCGGATCCTCGACGTAGGGCGTGCCGCCTTGCACTTCGAGATCGCCCCGCTCGTTCCGCGCCAGCCGGATGCGGCCCACGGTCGCGCCGTAGAACGTCGTGCCCAGCGGCGCGCCGTCGGGACCGAAAACCGAGTGGGCGAACCGGTCGGGCCCCGTCTGGTGCAGCACGTGGAACGCGCCGGCCGCGTCCAGTTCGAGGCGCGGCACGAAGAACCGGATCACGCGGCCCAGGTCGTAGACGCCGAGGCAATAGCCCGTGGACGCATCGTCGAGCCGGAAAAACAGCCGGTCGCCGCGGTCGCGATTGAGCAGGCGCAGGGTCGCGGTGCGCGCGGTGCCCGCCGCGGGCAAGCCGCTGTCGCGCCGCGCCAGTTCGAGGCCGGGCTGGATTTCCAGCGACAGGCGCCGGCCGAAGAACCGCATGCCGGCGAACTCCAGCATGGGCGTCAGCATGTAGCTCTGGCCCTTCACGAGCCGATAGGCGGTCAGCAGGTTCACGTCCACGACGCGGACGTCGCCGTCGGGAATGATCACCGGCTGCGCCAGCAAGGGTTGCCCGGTTTCGGCCACCGGCGACGACGGCTGGTCTTCGACGTCGAACGACAGCCGGGCGTTGCCGCGCGGCGACAGATCCAGCGTCTGGCCGGTCCGGTTGGCGATGGTCACGGTCGCCCGCACGGGTTCCATCAGCACCGTCCGGTGGTGCGCCAGCTGCCAGGTCAGTTCGACCTGCGCCGACGCGGCGACGGCGCCGGCCCAGGCGAGCAGCGTCAGGATTCCCAGCGGCGTGCGTTTCATCGGCGCGTCCTCTTTTCGGCGGCCTACCGGCCGATTTCCAGCCGCGAAGCCGCGCGCGCCGGCAGGCCGGCGGCGAGGATCTTGCGCTGCGCGCCGGCGATGTCGTATTCCACGCGGCGCAGTTCGACCACGTTGCGGACCATGTCGTAGATGGCGTAGGCCGCGCGCGGATCGCCGTCGCGCGGCTGGCCGACGCTGCCGACGTTGATGTAGTACTTGCGCCCGGCGGTGATCAGCAGCTTGCTGTAGAGCCCCCCGCGCACGATGCCGGCCTTCTCGAACGCCAACGGCACGTGGGTGTGGCCGAAGAAGCACACGGAGCACATCTGGTAGGCGAAATTCGCCTCCGCCTCGAGCTTGTCGAAGACGTAGCCCCACATCTCGGGATTGTCGAGCGTGGCATGCACCAGCATGAACGTTTCGACGGTGCGGGAATAGCGCAGGTTGCCCAGCCAGTTGCGCTGCTCTTCGTCGAGGCGCTTGCGCGTCCAGTCCACCACGTCCGCCGCCAGCGGGTGGAAGCCGTTGAGGTTCTCCTGCCGCGAGCAGTAGTGGTCGTGGTTGCCGCGCACCACCGCCTCGCCGGCCAGCTCGCGGACGGCCTCGATGCAGCGTTCCGGATCCGCGTTGTAGCCGACGACGTCGCCGACGCAGGCGTAGTTCGTCACGCCCTGCGTCTTCGCGTCCGCCAGCACGGCGGAAAGCGCTTCCCAGTTGGCGTGGATATCGCCCAGGATGGCGTACTTCAGGCCCATGGCGTTATTCCGGTCGGACCTCCGGCGCCGCCGGGACGTCCGCCGGCGGCTCCGCGGCCGCCGGAGCGGCGACCGCTTCCACGGCGGGCTCGGCCTCCGCGGCGATTTCGATTTCCGCGACCTCGTCCGCCGCCGGGGAATCTTCCGCGGCGGATTCCGCCGCGGCCGGGGCTTCCGCCCGCGCCGGCTTGTCCGCGGGGCGGGCGCCGGCGCGCGGCAAGGCCAGCGTGCCGTTGAAAAACTCGATGACGCCGCCGTTGGCGATGAGGTTGTTGAGGTGCAGCAGCAGTTCCGCGGCCGCGGCCGACTCGGGATCCGCCCCCGGCCGCATTCCTTCCAGCACCTGCTGGCGCGTCGCGCCGGCATGGGCTTCGAGGTATTCCACGATTTCCTTCACGATGGCCGGCGCCGTGGACTTGTCCACGGGCAGCGGCGCCACCGCCGTCACGTAGGTTTCCCGCGCGTTCACCTTGAACAGGTGCAGATGCATGTGCCGGAACGCCGGCCGCAGCGCCAGCGACAGCGTGAACGGGAACCGCGTTTCCTTCTGCCAGGCCAGGGACACCGCCGAACGCAGCGAGCCGTCGTCGAATTTGCGCGATTGCGGCCCCGGCACCAGGCAGCGGGCCGATTCGCGCAGCATCGGATTCAGCTTGCCGGCGCGCATCCAGTCCTGCGCCTCCGCGCGGCTCATCGGCGCGGCTTCCTGCCCTTCCGGGACTTCCTTGAGGCGATAGACCGTCTTCTTGCGGAGCGAATCCTTCCACTGCTCGACCAGCGCTTCGTCGCGCACCGTCTCGACGTGGCCCAGATATTCGGCCTTGGACATGTGCGCGAACCGCGCCGCCCACAGTTCCTGGATCTTTTCGTTGTAGCCGTGGTAGTTCGGCGGGCCCAGCACCGTGCCGCTCAGGCGGCAGCGCGCCACGCAGGTGAACACGCCCGTCGGCGGCTCGACCTCGGTTTCCTCGACGGCGAAGAACTTGTCCAGGTGGTCGTTCAGCAGATGCGCTTCCGCGTTGGCCCGGTTGCGGAACACCCGCTTGCATTCCAGGCATTGCACCAGCGTCGCGCGCGGCGCGCCTTCCGGCGCCTGCGCCGGAGAGGCCAGTTCGAGCTTGACCAGATAGAGATCCTCGCGGCCCAAAAACCGGTTGGCGATTTCGATCAGGGGAAACGCGCGGCGGCTGGCCTGGATGTCGCGCACCACCAGCGCGAGCCGTTCGCGGTCCGGCAAGAACGAGACTTTCACGTCGAGGCGCGGCAAGGCTTCGCGCGGGGGCCGGCGATCGTCGCGGCGCGGGCCGCGGCGGTCGTCGCCGAATCGCGGCCGGGCAAAGCGGTCGCCGCCTTCGCGGCGCGGGCCGGAACCTTCGGGGCGCGGGCCGCCGGGAGAACGGCGGAAGCCGCTATCCGGACGCGGACCGCCCGGACGCGGACCTCCGGGGCGCGGACCTCCGGGGCGCGGACCGCGGCGGTCGCCGCCGCCGCGGGCGCCGAAGGAACCGCGGCGATCGTCGCGCCGGCCGGGCCGCCCGCGGTCGTCGCCGCGCTCGTCCTCGCGGCCCACGTACGGATTCTCCGGAGGCTTGCGGGCCCACGTCGGCACGAAATTCAAATCCAGCGCAAGTTCCGGTTTCTCTTGCGCGCCGTCCGCCGGGCTGACCTCGTCGTCCATGCTCATGTCCATTCCATTGCGGGTTTTCCCTCGGGAAAACCGCGCCGGAGACGTTCCGCAACCGGAATCTCCGTTCCGTTCCATTCGGTCGGTACGAATCCCGACTCGCGGATGAAATTCATATCACGTCGCGCGCGCGGCTGGCAACGCCCAAACGGCGCGGTTCCTCCCGCCTTGACGTCCCCCCGCCCCTCGGCTTACGTTCCGGCCATGAGCGCAACCCCCGTTCTCTCCATCGGCGCCCCCGGCCTCGACGTCGACCGGCTCGTCGCCGACCTCCAGGCCACCGTCGACCGCAAGGTCCGCGACGGCGTCTATGCGGACGCCCGCGTCGCCCGCGCCGAAAAGACCAATCTCGTCCACCTGCGCGGGTCCGACGATTTCCTGACGTTCTACCTGACGTGCCTGCGCGACGCCGTCTTCGTGGACATTTCGGACTTCGAGATCCGCGAACGCCGCCGCTTCTTCGGCCCGCTGCTCGTCGCCTTCAAGAAGGTCGTCTGGAAGCTCCTGAAATTCTACACCTACCGCCTCTGGTCGCAGCAAAACCAGGTCAACGGCCTCGTCATCACCGCGCTCGAAGGCCTGGAGGAACAATCCGCCGCCCGCATCGCCGCCCTCGAAAAACGCCTCGTCGAACTGGAAAAGGCAACCGGCCATGGCCGCTCCTGACCGCCTCGCCTTCGTTTGCCCGCGTCTCGCCGGCGAGGGCGCGGTGGGCGGTGCCGAGACGTTGCTGAAGAACCTCGCCCTCCACGCCGCCGCCCGCGGCGTCGCCGTCGATTTCCTCACCACCTGCGCCCAGAGCCACTTCACCTGGGAAAACACCCTCCCCGCCGGCGTGAAGCGCATGGACGGCATGGACGTCCATTTCTTCCCCGTCGACGAGCGCGACGTCGGCACGTTCCTGGCCATCCAGCAATCCATCGACCGCGGCCGGCCCGTCTCGGAAGAAGACGAATTGCGCTGGCTGCGCAACGGCGTCAATTCCGCCGCGCTCCTGCGCCATCTGGACCAGCACGCCGGCGATTACCGCGCGATTCTCCTCGGCCCCTATCTCTTCGGCCTGACGTGGTTCACCGCGCTGGCCCATCCGGAACGGTCGCTGCTCGTGCCCTGCCTGCACGACGAACCCTTCGCCAAGCTGGCCTGCATGAAGCGGCTCTTCGCCGAAACCGCCGGCTGCCTGTTCAACGCCCAGGCCGAACGCGAACTCGCCGGCGAACTCTTCGCCTATCCCGACGCCAAGTCCCGCATCGTCGGCATGGGCCTCGACGCTTTCCAGGCCGATCCGACCGCTTTCGCGAAACGCCACGGCTTGACCGCGCCCTACGTCCTCTATTCCGGCCGCCGCGAACCGCTCAAGGGCACGCCGCTGATCTGCGACTACGTCCACGCCTTCCGCGAACGCACCGGGCGCGACGTGAAGCTCGTCTTCACCGGTTCCGGCGCCATCGACGCCCCCGCCGGCCTCTGGCCGCATATTTTGGATGCCGGCTTCGTGAGCGAAGAGGAAAAACACGAAGCCATGGCCGGCGCCGTCGCGTTCCTCCATCCCTCCGTCAACGAAAGCTTCGGCATCGTCCTGCTCGAGGCGTTCCTCGCCGGCACCCCCGGCCTCGTCCACGCCAAGAGCCGCGTGCTCGTCAGCCAGTGCCGCGCCGCCGGCGCCGGCCTCTGGTTCCGCCACTATCCCGACTTCGAGACCCAGTTGCTGTATCTCCTGGACAACCCCGACGCCCGCGCCACGCTCGGCGCGCGCGGCCGCGACTTCGTCGCCCGCGAATACGCCTGGCCCGCCATCGAGCGCAAGTTCTTCGCCGCCCTCGACGCCCTGCGGCCGGCTTGACGCTCGGCGCCGCCGAAATCGCTCCTCGCTATTTCCCGGAAACGCGCTAGATTGCTTCGATGCTGAAGTCACTGCCAACGATCATTCAAGGAGGCATGGGCGCCGGGGTTTCCAACTGGAGCCTGGCCCGCGCCGTGTCCAAACTGGGCCAGCTGGGCATCGTCGCCGGCACGGGCCTCGACCAGATCCTGTCGCGCCGCCTGCAGGACGGCGACCGGGACGGCCACGTCCGCCGGGCCCTGGAGCATTTTCCCTTTCCGAAAATCGCCCGCAAGATCCTCGATGCCCATTTCCTGCCCGAGGGACGCCCGGCGGGCACCCCGTACAAGACGCCCCGCATGCACGTCGCCGGCGCCAACTTGCCGGCGCAGGCGCTGTGCGTAGCCGCCAATTTCGTCGAAGTGTTCCTGGCCCGCGAAGGCCATGCGGATCCCGTCGGCATCAACTTCCTCGAAAAAATCCAGATGCCGCATCTTCCCTCGCTCTACGGCGCCATGCTGGCGGGCGCGGCCGTGGTCATCGTCGGCGCGGGCATCCCCATGGAATTTCCCGCCGCCATCGACGCGCTCGCCGAACACCAGCCCGCGTCGTACGCGCTGAACGTCGCCGGCCCGCGCGAAGCCGAACCTGTCCGCATGACGCTGGACCCCGCCGCGTTCCTGGAACCCGGCCAGACCCTGTCCACGCTGGAGCGGCCCGCCTTCCTGCCCATCGTGTCGTCCGCCACTCTCGCCACCATGCTGGTCCGGCGGATCAAAGACGCCTTGGCCGGCTTCGTCATCGAAACCTCCGTGGCCGGCGGCCACAACGCCCCGCCCCGCGGCCAACTGCAACTGACTTCCGACGGCCAACCCGTCTACGGCCCGCGCGACGCCATCGATCTGGACGCCTTCCGCGAATTGGGCCTGCCCTTCTGGCTGGCCGGCGGCTACGGCTCGCGCGAAAAATTGGCCGAGGCCCGCGCGCAAGGCGCCGCCGGCGTGCAGGTCGGCACGCCCTTCGCCCTCTGCGCGGAATCCGGCCTGGAGCCCTCGCTGCGGCACCGGCTCATCGCAAAAGCCCTGGCCGGGACGGCCAAGGTTTTCACCGATCCCCAGGCCTCGCCCACCGGCTTCCCGTTCAAGGTCGCCGAACTGGAAGGCACGCTGTCGGACGAAACCGTCTACGGCCAGCGCCGGCGCGTATGCGATTTGGGCTTCCTGCGCGAAGTCTACCGCAAGCCCGACGGCACCGTCGGGTACCGCTGCGCGGCCGAAGCCGAAAGCGCCTACTTGGCCAAAGGCGGGAATCCCGCCGACCTGGTCGGCCGCAAGTGCCTGTGCAACGCCCTTGTCGCCAACATCGGCATGCCCCAGCTCTTGCCCGGCGGCGAACAGGAACTCCCGCTCGTCACCTTGGGCGACGACGTCGCCGGCCTGGCCCGCTTCTGCCCCGCCGGCCAAACCGAATTCACCGCGGCCGACGTGGTCCGCACCCTGCTGGGGTAGTTTCCGGGAAGCCGGCCCATGCGCATCGGCATCGATCTCGGCGGCACCAAGACGGAAATCGTCGCGCTCGGCGACGGCGGCCGGGAGCTCTTTCGCAAGCGGACGGACACGCCGGCCGCGAGCTACGACGCCATCGTGGCGACCCTCGCCGGACTGGTGCACGAGGCGGAATCCGCCTTGGGCCAACGCGGCACCGTGGGCGTCGGCATTCCCGGCGCGATTTCGGCCCGGACCGGCTTCGTCAAGAACGCCAACACCGTCGCACTCAACGGCCAACCGCTGGATCGCGATCTCGGTCGCGCGCTCGGGCGCGAAGTGCGCTGCCAGAACGACACCAACTGCCTCGCCTTGTCCGAGGCCGTCGATGGCGCCGGCGCGGGCCGGCGCGTCGTCTTCGCGGCCATCCTCGGCACCGGCTGCGGCGCGGGGATCGCCTTCGACGGCCGCCCGTGGGCCGGCGCCAATCTCGTCGCCGGCGAATGGGGCCACAATCCGCTCCCGTGGCCGACGGCCGACGAATTCCCCGGCCCGGCCTGCTGGTGCGGCAAAACGTCGTGCATCGAAAAGTGGATTTCCGGCACCGGGTTCGCCGACGACTACGCCCGCGTCGCGGGCGTCCGGCTCAAGGGCGAGCAGATCGTCGCCCGCGCCCGCCAAGGCGATGCCGCCGCGCGCGCGGCCTTAGACCGATATGCCAACCGCCTCGCCCGCGCCCTCGCCCACGTCGTCAACCTGCTGGATCCCGACGTGATCGTTCTCGGCGGCGGCATGAGCAACGTGGACGAGTTGTACGAAATGGTGCCCCCGCAACTGGCACGGCACGTCTTCGGCGGCGAAGCGGACACCCCCGTCGTCCGGAACAAGCACGGCGACTCCAGCGGCGTTCGCGGCGCC
>DAOTNL010000085.1:0-11185 GCA_035450765.1 Kiritimatiellia bacterium
CGACCGGCCCGGCATCCGCTCCAGCCTGCTGGGCGTCGACGGCAACCAGGCCGATTTCCTCTCGATCCCGGCCGGCGGCTGCAAGCAGCCCGCCTCCGCCGAAACGGTCCAGAACCATCTGCACACGATCCACATGGCCGGCCGCGAGACCTTCAAGACCGCCGTCAACACCATGCTGGAAGCCGCGCAGCAGGCCATCGCGCGCGCGGGCCTGACCGTGGCCGACGTCGATCTCATGGTGCCGCACCAGGCCAACGTGCGCATCGTCGAAGCCGTGGCCAAGCGCCTGGGCGAAGGCGTCATGGACAAGGTGTTCCTGAACCTGGACCGCTACGGCAACACCTCGGCGGCCTCGATTCCCCTGGCGCTGTCGGAAGCCTACGCCGCCGGCAAGATCAAGAGCGGGAGCAAGATCCTCATGGTGGCCTTTGGCGGCGGGCTGTCCTGGGGCGGTTCCGTGGTGGAGTGGCTATGAGCATCATGCTGTTGTTCCCGGGGCAGGGCGCCCAAGCGGTCGGAATGGGCCGCGAACTGGCCGAAGGGCTCGACGCGTGCCGCGCGGTCTTCGCGCGCGCCGGCGAAGTCCTCGGGTTCGACGTGCTGAAGACGTGCCTGGAAGGGCCGATCGAGGCGCTGACGAAGTCCGACGTCGCCCAGCCGGCGATTTTCACGGTGAGCGTGGCCGCCCAAACCGCGCTGGCGCACTTCGCCGGCGACAAGTTCCGGGTGGCCGGCGCGGCCGGCCACAGCCTCGGCGAGTGGGCGGCGCTCCACGCCGCCGGCGCGGTGTCCTTCGAAGACGCCCTGCGCGTCCTGCGCGCCCGCGGGCAATTCATGCAGGAGGCCTGCGAGGCGACTCCCGGCGGGATGCTGACGATCATCGGCCTGCCGCTGGAAAAGGTCCGGGAAGTGGCCCAGGCCAGCGGCCTGGAAGTCGCCAACCTGAATTCGCCCGTGCAGACGGTGCTGTCGGGCCACGCCGACCGGATCGCGGCCGGCGAAGCCGCCGCGAAGGCCGCGGGCGCCAAGCGCGCCCTGCGCCTGACCGTGGCGGGCGCTTTCCACTCGTCCCTGATGCAGCCGGCGGCGGACAAGCTGGCCGCCTTCCTCCAAGGCATCGAATTCCGCGCGCCGCAGTGCCCCGTTTGGTCGAACGCGACCGGCAAGCCCCACGGAACGCCCGGCGAAATCCGCGCGGCGATGGTCGCGCAGGTCGTGTCGTCCGTGCGCTGGACCGACGGCGTGGCCGACATGGTGGCGGCCGGAATGGCCGCGGGCTGCGAGTGCGGCCCCGGCACGGTGCTGGCCGGCCTCGTCAAGCGGATCGCCCCCGAGGTGCCGATTGCCAGCATTTTTGACTTGGCGGGGGCCCAAGAGGCCGCCAAACTGTTCGTCTGACCCTAGGAAACCGAGATGACGAAACCCCTGGAAAACAAAATCGCCCTGGTCACCGGCGCCGCGCGCGGCATCGGCCAGGCCATTGCCCTCCAACTGGCCGCCGACGGGGCCGATCTGGCCCTCTGCGACGTGAAGGCGGAGTGGTTGGAAGATACGATCGCCAAGGTGAAGGCCTTGGGCCGCCGGGCGGAAGGCTACGCGATGGACGTGGCCAACGGCGCCGCCGTGGGCGAGGCCGTCGCCAAGATCCTCGCCGATTTCGGCCGCATCGACGTGCTGGTCAACAACGCCGGCATCACCCGCGACACCCTCCTGATGCGCATGTCGGAAGAGGATTGGGACGCGGTGCTGGACATCAATCTCAAGGGCGCCTTCCTGGTGACCAAGGCCGTGGTGAAACCCATGATGAAGCAGCGCTCCGGGGCGATCGTGAACATCGCCAGCGTGGTAGGCATCATGGGCAACCCGGGCCAGGCGAACTATACGGCTTCCAAGGCCGGCCTGATCGCCCTGACCAAGACCACCGCCAAGGAACTGGGCAGCCGGAACATCCGCGTCAACGCGGTCGCCCCCGGCTTCATCCGCACGGCGATGACCGACAAGTTGGCGGAACCGGTGAAGGAAGCGATGCTCAAGATGGTCCCGCTGGGCCGTTTGGGCGAACCCGAAGACGTCGCCAAGGCCGTGGCCTTCCTGGCCAGCGACGCCGCCGCCTACGTGAACGGGCAGACCTTGGCCGTCTGCGGCGGCATGGTGTGGTGATTTAAAAAGAAAAACCAAAACGGAGAATGACAATGGCACTTGCGGACAAAGTCAAAGACATCATCGTCGAGCAGCTGGGCGTGAACAAGGATCAGGTCGTTCCGGAAGCCTCCTTCATCGAGGATCTGGGCGCCGACTCGCTGGACACCGTCGAACTGGTCATGGCCTTCGAAGAAGAGTTCGGGGCCGAGATTCCGGACGAAGACGCCGAGAAGCTGACGACCGTCGGCGCGGTGATCAAGTACCTGCAGGAAAAGGGATTCGACAAGTAGGTCGAGCTTCGTCCCGAGACGACATGGGGCCGGGTCCGCTCGCCGCGAGGCGGAGGCTCGGCCCGTTTTCCAATACGAACGAACGAGAGAGGGTGGTGGGCCATGGCGGAAAATAGACGCGTAGTCGTGACGGGTTTGGGCGTGGTGAGCCCCGTGGGCAGCACGCTGGATTCCTTCTGGGCGGCCATCCAGGCCGGCGAAAGCGGCATCGGCCCCATCACCTATTTCGACACGGCGGCGTTCGACACGAAGTTCGCCGGCCAGGTCAAGGGCTTCAACGTCGAAGACTTCATGTCCAAGAAGGAAGCCCGCCACCTGGATCCCTTCTGCCACTACGGCATCGCCGCGGCCAAGATGGCCGTGGACGATTCCGGCCTGGACATGGCCAAGGAAGACGCGCTCCGCGTCGGCGTCGTCGCCGCCTCGGGCGTCGGCGGCCTGCAGGTCCTCCAGTCGCAGATGGACGTGCTGCGGTCGCGCGGGCCGGGCCGCTTCTCGCCGTTCATCATCCCGCAGATGATCACCAACATCCTGCCGGGCATCATTTCCATCAACCACGGCATGAAGGGCCCCAATTTCGCCATCGTGACGGCTTGCGCGTCGGGTACGCACTGCATCGGCGAGGCGCTCGAACTCATCCGCCGCGGCAAGGCCGACGTCATGCTGGCCGGCGGCTCCGAAGGCGCCATCTGCGAACTGGGCGTCGGCGGCTTCAACGCCATGCGCGCCCTGAGCACCCGCAACGACAGTCCCCAGACCGCCAGCCGCCCGTTCGACAAGGACCGCGATGGCTTCGTGATGGGCGAAGGCGCCGGCATGCTCATCCTCGAAGAACTCGGCCATGCCCGGGCCCGCGGCGCGAAGATCTATTGCGAACTGGCCGGCTTCGGCTGCACCGGCGATGCCTACCACATCACTGCGCCCGACGAGAGCGCCTCCGGCCCGTCCCGCGGCATGCAGCTGGCCATGCAGGACGCCGGGCTGACTCCCGCGGACATCGACTATATCAATGCCCACGGCACCAGCACCCCCCTCAACGACGCCGGCGAAACCAAGGCCATCAAGATCGCCCTGGGCGAAGAACGCGCCCGCCAAATCGCCGTCAGCTCCACCAAGAGCATGACCGGCCACCTGCTGGGAGCCGCCGGCGGCGTCGAATCCGTCGTCTGCGCCTTGGCCATCCGCGACGGCGTGCTGCCGCCGACGATCAACTACACCACTCCCGATCCGGCCTGCGACCTGGACTACGTGCCCAACAAGGCCCGCAAGGCCAAGATCCGCGCCTGCTTGAACAATTCCCTCGGTTTCGGCGGCCACAACGCGACCCTGTGCTTCAAGGCCGCGGAATAGGCGCCGGCCGGGATTTGGTTTGACGGACCGGGTCGGCGGACCGTAGGATGTGCGCGCAGTCTTGAAGACACGGAGGTTTTTCCATGCCTGGCGATAACGAACTCAAGCCCTTGGACGTCAGCGCGGTGAAAGCGGCGACGTCCCGCATCGACCTCAGCAAGGCCACCATTCCGGTCTCGCCCGGCACCGGCGGAATCCGCATCGGCGCCAACCCCAAGAAAGCTACGTCGCGCATCGACATCAATGCGATTCCCGGCGCCGGCAAGGCGGCGACGTCCCGCGTCGGCCTCGGGGCCATGCCGCCGGCGGACGAAGACGTGTTCAAGCGCCGCACGGCGCTGCTGGACACCAGCAAGATCCCGCTCAGCACGGCTACCGGCGCCCAGCCGCGGACCATCCGCATCGGCAACCGGCCGACCGTCCGCGTCGGGGCGACCGCGCCCGCGACCTTTTCGCCGGGCCGGGCCGAGGAAGAAGCCCCGACCGAAACCGGCGGCCGGCCCACGATCAAGCTGAAACGCCCCGGCGGCGGCGCCTCCATCGCGGTTTCCGGCGCCACGTCTTCCGCGGTTTCCGCGCCCGAACCCATTTTCACCATCCAGGAAGAGGAAGGTCCGGGCGCCGCTTGGTCCGCGATTTCCATCGTTTCCATGCTGGTGATCATCGGCCTCATCGTCGTCCAGGTCATGACGATGAACGGCGCCAAGTATTGAGGCGGGATTCCCGCTCCGGCTCCGGCGATTTGCGCATCCGGCCGGGGCGGGGTATGTTTTTTTTGCGGGGGCGACCGGTTTCGACGTGCCAGTTGAAGCATCGGTCGCGCGCCGAGGACACCGGTTGGCCTCGTTAAACCTCCGGGAAAAAACACAAAAGCCAACGAACAATTGGCCCTCGCGGCTTAGTTCCGCGACGTTCGGCCGCCCATGCCTGCGGGGCGGATTCGGACGTCATTAGCAGGCTGGCGACCTTGGCCGGGCTACCGGGCCGAGGAGCGAGAACCAACAGGTGGATTGCGGTGTCGCTGGCCCGTCCGTGGGCAGGCGGCATGGCGAAACTCAATCGCGGAATACGCGCGTAGACGCTGATGCGACGCTTGTGCGGACGCGGGTTCGACTCCCGCCGCCTCCACCAGTTTCGCAAGCCCCGCAGGGCCCCCGGCAACGGGGGCCCTTCTTTTTCGCCGCGCGGGCGGCGGGCGGAAGGCGACCGGGGAAAAGGACTGGATTTCGCGGAAAAGGGGGGGTAGGGTGGGCGCGTTTTACAAGGCGAGGACCATCATGCATTTGAGCGCGCACGAGATCGAATTCCGCAACCAGCGGCTGGCCCATCTGGAGACCCTGAAGGCCGCCGGGCACCGTCCCTATGGTCGGGCGTTCGAACGGACGGGTTCGCTGGCCGACGTGCGCGCGGCGTTCGCCGAGGGGTTGGCCGTGCGCGTCGCCGGCCGCGTGGTGGCCGTGCGCGAGATGGGCAAGAGCGTTTTCGCCCACCTGCAGGACGGCACGGACAAGTTCCAGATCTACGTCCAGAAGAACGCGCTGGGCGACGAGTCGTTCGCGGCCTTCAAGGCGGTGGATCTCGGCGATTTCATCGGCGTCGAGGGCGAGCTCTTCACCACGCGCACCGGCGAGCAGTCGGTCAAGGTGCTCCGGTGGGAACTGCTGTCGAAGGCGCTGCATCCGCTGCCGGAAAAATGGCACGGGCTCAGCGATACGGAAGTGCGCTACCGCCAGCGCTATCTCGACCTGATCGCCAATCCCGACGTGCGCAAGGTCTTCAACGCGCGCAGCCGCATCCTCTCGTTCATCCGCCGCTTCCTGGAAGCGCGCGGCTACTTCGAGGTGGAGACGCCGGTGCTGCAGACCATGGCGGGCGGCGCCATCGCCAATCCCTTCAAGACGTTCTACAACGCGCTGGGCCAGTCGATGTACATGCGCATCGCGCCGGAACTCTATCTCAAGCGCCTGCTGGTGGGCGGCTACGACAAGGTGTTCGAGCTCGGCAAGAATTACCGCAACGAAGGCCTCGACCGCTCGCACAATCCCGAATTCACCGCGCTGGAAATCTACGAAGCTTACGGCGACGTGAAGACGATGATGAAGCTCGTCGAGGAACTCGTCAGCGGCGCGGCGCAGGAAGTCTGCGGCACGCTGCTCGTCGGCAAGGAAGGCCAGGAAAAGATCGATTTGACCCCGCCCTGGCGCGTGGCGACCTACCGCGACCTCGTGCTGGAAAAGGCCGGCGCGGATTGGTTCGAAAAGTCCGTCGAAGCCGCGCGCGAATGGGCACGGGCGCAGGAACTGGACGTCCCCAACGAAATGACCCACACCCAGATCACCCACGAAGTCTACGACAAGCTGGTCGAAAAGACCCTGCTGCAGCCGACGTTCGTGACGCGCCTGCCGGCCGAACTGGTGCCGCTGGCGAAGCGCTGCGAGGACGATCCGTCCGTCGTCGACGTGTTTGAGCTGGTGGTGCGCGGCCGCGAGCTGTGCCCGGGCTACACCGAGCTGAACGATCCCCTCGACCAGCGCGCCCGCCTCGAGGAACAGGCCGCCGGAGACGCCTCCAAGATCGACGAGGACTTCCTGCGCGCCCTCGAGCACGGCATGCCGCCCGCCGGCGGCATGGGCATCGGCATCGACCGCCTCGTCATGGTCCTGACCGGCGAGGAAAGCGTCCGCGACGTCATGCTGTTTCCCCAGATGAAGAACCGCGAACCCAAGCCGGAAGAGCCGCAGGCCGAATGACGCTGCCGTTTTCATTGTTCCTGGCGCTGAAGTACCTCAAGCCGAAGCGCACGTTCCTCTCGGTGGTGACCGTGCTCTCGACGCTGGGAGTGCTGCTGGGCGTGGCCGTGCTGATCATCGTGCTCTCGGTGATGACCGGCTTCGACGAGATGTGGCGGGAAAAGATCCTCGATTTCAATTCCCACGTGACGGTTTCCGTCCCGGGCGGCTTCGCGGAGGAGGAAGACGGCCTCTGCGAGCAGATCGAAGCCGTGCCGGGCGTCGTCGGCGCCGCGCCCTTCCTGCAGAGCCTCGTGTTCATCCAGAAACCCAACGGGCAGGTCGAGACCCCGCTGATCCGCGGCGTGGATCCGGTCCGCGAGGCGCGCGTCAGCCGCATTCCCGCCAGCCTCGTGGCCGGCGAATTCAACGTGGCCGACGGCGCGGTCGTCCTAGGCAGCGACCTGGCCCGCCGCCTCGGCGTCGGCGTGGGCGACGCGCTGACCGTCTATTCGCCGGCGACCTTCATGGACAAGGATGAAATCCGCCTGCCGACGGAAATGACCGTGGCCGGCATCTTCGAGATGGGCATGTGGGAGTTCGACATGGGCTATCTGGTGGCTTCGCTGTGGGACGCCCGCGATTTCTGCGGCGGGACCGGCTTGGAAGCCATCCAGGTCATGACGACCGATCCCTACGCCGCCGACCAAGTGGCGGCCGAAATCCGCCGCCGACTGGGCCCCGGGGTCCACGTCACCACGTGGATGGACCAGAACCAGCAGCTCTTCGCGGCGCTGCGCGTCGAGAAGAACATGATGTTCTTCCTGCTGATTTTCATCACCATCGTGGCCGCCTTCGGCATCACCAACACGCTGATCACGGTGACCGTGCAGAAGACGCGCGAGATCGGCCTGCTGCGCTCGCTGGGTTTTTCGGCGGGCGGCATCATGCGGGTGTTCTTCTGGCAGGGCTGGATCCAAGGCGTGCTGGGCACCGCGCTGGGCGTCGCGACCGGCTTGACGGTGCTGAAGTACCGCAACGACCTGCTGCATTTTCTCAACGACCGCTGCGGCATGCAGTTGCTGCCCGAGGAACTCTACCACCTGGCCGAATTGCCCGCGCATACGCTGCCCGGGGATGTCGCCTTGGTGGCGGTTTCCGTGCTGGTGATCTGCACGCTGGCGGCGGTGATTCCCGCCTGGCAGGCGGCCAAGCTCGATCCGGTGAGGGCCCTGCGCTATGAGTAGCCTCGTCCAGGCCATCGCCGTTTGTCGGTCCTATGCCGTGGAAACGCGCACGCTGGACGTGCTGCGCGGAGTGGACCTGTCCGTCGCGGAAGGCGAATCGCTGGCCATCACCGGGATGAGCGGCGCCGGCAAGAGCACCCTCCTGCACGTGATGGGCGGCCTGGACCGGCCGACGTCGGGCCAGGTGCTGTACCGCGGCCGCGATTTCTACGCTCTCGGCGACCGCGAGCGCTCCGCGATCCGGGCCCAGAAAATCGGTTTCGTTTTCCAGGCCTACCACCTGCTTCCGGAGCTGACGGTGCTGGAAAACGTGCTGTTGCCGGGCTTGAGCGCGGCCGGCGCCTGCCTGCGCGGCCCGCGCTTGCGTGCGCGCGCCGCGGAACTGCTGGCGCGCGTTGGACTTGCCGAACGCGCCGAGCACCGGCCCAACGAGCTTTCCGGCGGCGAGCAGCAACGTGCGGCGCTGGCCCGCGCCTTGATGAACGGCCCCGAACTGCTGCTGGCCGACGAACCCACCGGCAACCTCGATTCCAAAACCGGCGAGGACGTGTTGCGCTACCTTTTCGAGCTCGCCGCCGAACGGAATTTGACTCTCGTGATCGTCACCCACAACGAGGCGGTCGCCGCGCGTTGCCGGCGCCACGTCGTCCTGCGCGACGGGCGGCCCGTCGCTTGACCTTGACCCCCGGAGTTGTTTTGCGCGGCCGGAAGTTTGTGCTAGAATGCGCGCCGTTTGAAATCGGTGGATCGGGCGGCTTCCGCCCGCCGCCAGGAGATCTCCGCGATGCCCACGTATGAATATGAATGCCGCAAATGCGGCCATCGGTTCGAAAAATTCCAGTCCATTACCGCGCCGCCCGTGAAGACCTGTCCCCAATGCCGGGGCAAGGTGGCGCGGTTGCTGTCGGGCGGGGCCGGCATCATTTTCAAGGGCTCCGGCTTTTACCAGACGGACTACAAGAAGACGGCGAACGCGACCCATGCCCATGCCAAGGGCGGGGAAAAGAAGGCGGACGGGGCCAAGACCGAGGCCAAGCCGGACAAACCGGCGAAATAGGAGCGGACCATGGACGACAACGTCTTGATGATGCGCTGCAGCCAATGCGGCGAAATGAACCGGCTGCCGGTGGTGCACTGCAAGAAATGCGGCGCGCGCCTGGATTTCGAGTCGGCCGAGCAGAAAATGAAAATGGCCGCCGCGCCGGATCCCCTGGACCAGTTGCGCCTGGCCGTCAAGCTGGGCGTGGCCTTCGTCCTGCTGTTGCTGGTGCTCCTGACGATCTGGCCGGCGCAGATGCTGCGGACGATCGGCGACGAAATGGACGCCAAGCGCTATCGGCTCAAGGGCGAACTTCTGATCGAAGCCTTGAACCGCAACTTGCCGGCTTCCCAGGTGATCGAAGAGAAGGAAATCAACGCCCATCTGCGCGAATTGGTCGCGGCCCAGCCGGCCGCGAAGGGCTTTGCGGCGCGGCTGGAAGACGCCGGGGCGCGGTTTTTCCCCGGGCGGGCGGAAGCGTTCGTGGCCATCGCCCGCGGGCCGCTGACGTTCAGCGCGACGTTCTACCTGCGGCCGAAAGGATCGGATCTGGTCGTGACCGGCGCGAAGGCCGGCCATCTGCCGCTGCCGGGTTTCCTGGGCAAGCTCTACGCCTACACGCAGACCGGCTTGTTCCGGCAGTTCAAGAACGAGTCGCGCATCGTCCGGCACCTGGACGGCGCCGTCGTCGAGACGGAATCGATCGAGTTGCTTGTCAAGGGCGGCAATTGAGCGGGCCGTGAAAGCGGTCTTCCAGCGGGTGGCCAGCGCGGAGGTCCGTAGCGAAGGGCGCGCGACCGGCCGCATCGGTCCCGGCGCCGTCGTCCTGCTGGGCATTGGTCGCGCAGATACCGAAGCGGATGCCGTCAAGTTGGCCGATAAAGTCGCCAAGCTGCGCGTGTTCGACGACGCCGATGGCAAGATGAACCTGCCGATTTCGGCCGTGCCCGGCGCGAAATTCATCGTGGTCAGCCAGTTCACGCTGCACGGGGACGCGCGCAAGGGCAATCGGCCCAGCTATATCGAAGCCGCGCCGCCCGAACAGGCCGAGCCCCTCTACGAAGCTTTCGTGGCTTGCTTGCGCAACATGGGGTTTTCCGTGGAGACGGGTGTGTTCCGCACGATGATGCAAGTCGAACTCGTCAACGACGGTCCAGTGACGATCCTGCTCGACACCGCCGAGTGGAAGTAGGCGGAAACCGGCGCTCCATCAGCAGGTTCGCGAACCGTCGCGACAGTCTCACTTATTATAATAAGTGAGACTGATATCACCGAAAATCTTCGATAAATCGCATGCATTGGTGGAATCCGCCGAGGCGCAGTTCCCGCAATATGCGAGATTCAGGCCGCGACGTTTCAGGAACGGGCGTCGATCTGGCGCAACGCTTCGTAGACCACGACGGCGACGGCGCTGGACAGGTTGAGCGAGCGCACGTGCTGGGTCAGGATGGGGATGCCGCAGGCGGTGTCGGCGTGCGCGGCCAGCAACTCGTCGGGGAGTCCCTTGGTCTCGCAGCCGAACACGAGCGCATCGCCGGGACGGTATTCGACCTGGTCGTAGCGGCGGGAGCAGCCGGTGCTGTAGAGAAAAAGCCGGGTGGCGCCCAACGCCGCGCGGCAGGCCTCCCAGGACGGATGGACCTGCACCTGGACGGCGTCCCAGTAGTCGAGCCCGGCGCGCCGGAGCTGGGCGTCGGTGATCTGGAAGCCGAGGGGTTCGACGAGGTGCAGGCGCGTGCCCGTGGCGGCGCAAAGACGGGCGACGTTGCCCGTGTTGGGCGGGATTTCCGGGTGGACCAGCACCACGTTCAGCGGAACGGCGGGCCAGCGGAAATCGAATTCGGCCTTGCGCGAATGGGCGTGTTTCATGGGGGCAGGATAGGGGGCGGCGCGGGCGAGGGCAAGCCGTTCCCGGCGCGCTTCAGCCGCCCGAAAAGGCGTAGTGGTGCCAGTAGTAGAGCTCGTGCCGGAGGAAGCGCAGTTTGGTCTTCAGGCTGCGGTAGCGCGTGGTCGGCGTGGGCGATGGAACGGCGGCGATGCCCAGATCGCCGGCCATCCACATGGCGCGCCGCATGTGGAGCGGATCGCTGACCAGGATCGCGGAACGGAGTCCGTGCGCGTCCATCAGCAGCTTGGCTTCGGCCAGATTCTGCTGCGTGGTGCGCGACCGGCGCTCCGTAAGCGTGTCGGCCGCCGGCACGCCGGCCCGGACGGCATAGACCGCCGCCACTTCGCTCTCGGCGTTTTCGGAGCCGGTGCCGCAACCGCCCGTGAAGATGATTTTGGCGACCAAGCCGGTCTGGTACAGCGCGACCCCGTGGCGGATCGCGTGGACGATCTGCCGGGGCTGGTGGGCGAAATCCGCGAGCGTTTCGGCAAGCAATGCCT
>DAOTNL010000086.1:0-11178 GCA_035450765.1 Kiritimatiellia bacterium
GGTCCACTGCAGCTGGCCGGTCATGCCGTCGGCGATGCCGGACAGATCGATGGTCGCCACGGCGTTGGAGACGGCGTGGCCGTTGGGCGGGTTGGTGATGGCCAGCCCGGTGGGCAGGTCGGGGCAGTCGGCCACGTCGAAGTGCCAGTCGTTGCCGCTGTTGTTGTCCCAGACGGACGAGCCGTTGTTGAACACCACGTCGATGTTGGTGGCGCCCGGCGGCGGGGTGTACACGTAGGTCCAATACGAGCCGGACTTGGTCATGGCCGGATTGGGCAGGAGCACGCCCTGCCAGCCGTTGTAGCCGACGTGGATGGCGACGATCGGGGCATCCGCCAGGACCCGGCCGGCCGGATTGTAGGTGATGGTGATCGGGTCGCAGGCTCCGGCGTTGGTCGGGCTGAGCGAGACCGCCGGCAGCGGCTCGGGGGCTGCGCCGCAGTTGGTGACGGCCACGTGCCAGTCGGCGCCGCCGTTGCTGTCCCAGACGCCCGCGCCGTTGTTGAACACCACGTCGATGGCCGTGGTGTTCGTCGGCATGACGTAGACGTATTCCCAATAGGTGCCGGCATTCGTCATGGCTGGATCGGGCGTCGCGACGTCCTGCCAGCCGTTGCGGCCGACGTGGATGAAGACGCTCGTGGCGGTGGCCAGCGGACGGCCGACCGGATAGTAGCGGATGGTCACCGGATCGCAGCCGTTGGGCGCGGCGGGAACGAAATTGACGCCGTTGACCGGCGCGTCGCAGTCGCGGATGGCCACCTTCCAGTTGCCGCCGCCGTTGTTGGCCCAGTTGACGCCGTCGTTGAAGGCCACTTCCAGCTGCGGGGCGTTGTCGGGCACGGTATTGAAGGTATGGCTGAACGCGTTGGATCCCGTGCGGATCATCGCGGCGGACGCCCAGTCGTTGGTGTTCGTGGAGAAGTGGTAGGAAACGTTCACGACCGCCGCGGTCGCCAGCGGAGAGGTCGCGGCGTTGAAGTTGACCGTGATCGGCGCGCAATCCGACGGCGCGGCCGGATCGAAGGTGGCCGAGGGGTTGAGCGTGCTCTGCCCGCCGTCGTCTTCCACCCACACGTGCTGGATGTCGGACTTGGACACGTTGCCGCGGCCGTCGGCGGCTTCGACGTAGTAGTCCAGCAGCTTGCCGCGGAAGCCGGGCACGTTGCCGTCGGTGATCTTGGCGAAGTAATAGTCGGCCACGACGGGGCTGGGCCAGAAGGCCGGATCGAAGACGAAGTAGTCGATCTGGCCGTTGGCCGCGGCGGCGTTGAGCGCGGCGCGGGTCTTGGGCAACGTGCGCTTGGTCATGGGGATGGTGATCCAGGCGCCGACCTCGCCGCCGCCGGCGTAGGTTTCGTTGTGGGTGCTGGCCAGCGAATTGACGCCGTCGTTGTCCATGCGGACCTTCAGGACGAGATTGGTGATGCCGTTGAGGTCGTAGGCGTGCGTCCAGACGTAGAACTCGGAGGGCATTTTCTTCAGGTAGCGGGTGTCGCCGCCGGGCACGTAGTTGTACCAGCCGAAGGTATGGGCGCCGGGGTTGTAGGGAAACCGCTGGGGCTTGAGCACCGTCGGCGGGGTCTGGTCCAGGTTCATGCGGGTGGACATGAAGGACTGCAGCTTGTCGATCGCGCGCTTGGTGGCGAGCGCGGGCTTGTTTTCGTCGTCGTTGCCCAGGCCGCCGTAGTAGTTGAAGCCGGAGTCGAGCCCGGCGAGATAGATGTGCCAGGCCAGCTCGACGTCGTTGGGGGCGGTCCAGGATCCGTTCCAGTCGTAGGGCGCCTGGATCTTCCAGGCGGCCACGTCCCCGCCCTGGGCGCGCAGGATCTGCTCGGCGGTGATGCACCAGTTGGCGCCGGCCATCAGCGGGGCGTAGCTGAAGAACTTCAGCGCGAAGCCCGGCGTTTCCAGCTCCGCCTGCGTGCTGTCGTAGCGGTTGGTGGCGCCGATCGCGGCGTTGTAGAGCGGCGGCTCGATCCACTTCAGGAAGTTCGGCGAGCCGTAGCACATTTCCGGGAAGATCCACGCGCCGTCCTCGACGTGCACGAGGTCGGCGTTGGCCTTGGCGGCGTTCACGAAGCCCTGCGGCGTGTCCTTGACGTAGCCGGCGCCGGCGGAGTCGTTGAAGTACTGCGGCGTGGCCTCCATCCAGGAGCTGCTGCCGCCGCCCCAGGCGTTGTCGCCGTCGGAGGAGGGCATCACGACGACGGGCCGGTTGGGGTCCGTCGCGAAGGGGGAGATGTAGCTCTGGATCTTGCTGATGCCTTCGTTGGCGTAGCCGAACCGGTAGCTGAGGACGTCGTCGGACGGCACGAGGTACATCTGCTTCGTCGCGCCCGTTTCGGGATTCACGTACTGCGCCTTGTGGAGCTGGTAGGCGAAAGGCGACACGTTCCAGGCCGCGTTGCCGGGATTCGGCTGGCCGTACCACCAGCCGGTCGTCGGCGAGGGCCCCAGCAGGTCCGCCTTGTTCGGCGGCGTGGACATGATGTCGTACTGGTTGTTCGCCAGGTCGAAGTTGTTGAAATAGGTCGGGCAGGTGCGGCTCAGGTGGTGGCTGGCCACGATGGACCACTCGTAGCCTTCGTCCACCAGCACGTCGATCAGCGACTGCGAAAAGGCCATTTCGGTCGGGAAGAAACCCTTCGAATGGTCGCTGAGATCGCTGTTGCCGCCCCAGGCCTTCCACCAGGCCTGCTTGAAGATCTGGAGTTCCTTGCGGAACACTTCCTTCGGCAGCAGCGGCGCCAGCGAGTGGTGGTAGGTGAAGCCCACGAGATCCAGCCGGCCCCAGCCGCGCGCTTCCGTGTTGCCGCTGTTCCAATCGCCGCCGTAGCCGAGGTTGCCGCCGCCGCCGAGCTGGCGGACGTTGTCGATCAGCGAACCCGAATAGCTCAGTGCGAACCCGCCGCCGGAAAACGTGTTCAGCGAATTGCGCGGGCCGTACTGATAGGCGTTCTTGCGGTCGTCGAGCCCGAAGATGTCCGTCAGGTTGTTTTCCGGGTGGTAGTTCGGGCTGAGGCCGCCGTAGTTCTGCCCGGGCTTCAGCACGATGGAATCCCACGCGTATTGCACGCGGCTGTTCTGGTCGCCGTTGCTGTTCCACTCCGGCCAGTAGATCGGCTGGTGGTTGTGCCAGAAGCGGGTGACGTGCACGTTGCCGTTGGCGGCGGCGTCGTTCGGCAAGCCGAAGCCGAGAGTGAAGGTGGCCAAGGCCCACGCGGCCATGGCGAGATTGCGGCGGTTTGTTTTCATATTCTCCAACCGTACGTTGCTCGGACCCGAAATGCCAACCGGAGACACGCGTCCGCCGGAAGTATGAAAATCAGATTACGCCGAAACGCTTTACTTGGCAAGGGGTATTTTTCAACGGCCAAGGAAAAACCGTTGGCCGAAGACGGGTGGTCAACGGGCCGCCGGCTGGGCCGGCTCCAGCATGGCCGCCAGAATCCGGTGCAGCTCGTGGGCGTCGCGCGCGCCCGCCAGCCGCAACAGGTTCCCCGGCCGGGCCATGGCGCGGGCGATCGCCGCCAGGATTTGCACGTGCACGTCCTCCGTCCCCGCCGAACTCGCCAGGAAAAACACGTGGTGCACCGGCGCGGCGTCCGGCGCGTCCCACTCGATGCCTTCGGCGGAGTGGGCGTAGGCCAGCACCGGATTGCGCAGCCGCTCGAGGCGCACGTGCGGAATCGCCACGCCGTCGCCGATGCCCGTGCCGAACTCCTGCTCGCGGTCCAGCGCCGCGCGGAGGATCGGCTCGGCCGCCGGCGTATCCGTCCGCGCCGCGATCAGGTCCGCCAGCCGGCGCAAAGCCTCGGCGCGCGACGCCGCCGCCGGCAGTTCGGCCAGGATGGCGTTTTCGTCCAGGAACTGCGCCGGCGACACGGCCCGGCGGCGGGCGAGGGAGCGGGCCAGCCACGGCCCCATGACCACCGACGAAAGCACCGCGCTGAACACGATCGCCACGAACACCGTCGGCGTGATCAGGCCGGCCTCGAGCGCGAGCAGCGCCACCACGATTTCCATCATGCCGCCCGGCGTGTGCGCGATGGAAATCAAGTCGCGGTTCACGCGCGGCACCCGCGCCATCGTCACGCCCAGCCAGGCGCCCAGATAGCGCCCGCCGATGCCCGCCGCGCTGATCAGCGCGACCAGCCCGAGGTGGAAATTCGCCGCGAAATCGATCTTCAGCCCGACGTTCGCGAAGAACAGCGGCACGAACAGCGCGTAGACCATCTGGGTGATGACCCGCCGGGTGTCCTCGGAGAGGCTCTTGGCCTCGCCTGCCACCACGCCCGCCAGAAAAAATCCGAACAACGCGTGCACTCCCAGCTTCTGCGTGATGGCCCCGAACAGCAGGCCCAGCAGCACCGTCACCGTCAGCGACGACGCCGGCTCGGGAAAATCCCGCTTCTTCAACGCGTCGAAGATGCGCGCCGAAAACGGCCGGCCCACCGTCAACGCCAGCGCCGAAAAGCCCAGCGTGCCGGCGAACACCAGCAGGATCGGCGCCAGCGCGACCGACGTCTGCAGGAACAGGCCGAGGAGGATGGCGAACAGCACCCAGCCGATCACGTCGTTGACCGCCAGCGCGGACATGGTCAGGAACCCGAGGTTGGTCTTCAGCAGGTTCAGGTCGTGCAGCCCGCGCGCGGCGACCGGCATCGCGCTGATCGTCATGACGGTGGCCATGAACAGGCCGAACAGCAACCGCCGCTCCGGCTGCGCCAGGAACGAATCCGGCAGGAACATCACCGGCACGAACGCGACCGCCATCGGCACGACGATGTCGGAGAGCGCGATGGCCAGCGCGCTGCCGCGCTGGCGCCAGGCGATGGAAAAATCGATCTCCAGCCCGTTGTCCAGCAGCATGAACAGCACGCCCAGCCACGCGACCGTTTCCAGCATGCCCTGCTGGACGGCGTCGGCCGGGAACAGCGCGGCGTGGAACCCGGGGAAAAAGCGGCCGAGAATCGTAGGCCCCAGCGCGATGCCCACGAGCAGCTCCGCCGTCAGCGCCGGCTGCTTCCACCGCCGGAACAGTTCGCCCAGCCCCCGCGCGCATAGCAACAGCACGAACAACTGCGCCAGGAACAGGAAGATGTGGCGTTCGTCCAGATAGTGCATCGGGGGAGGCTATCGCCCTTTCGTGCTTCCAGTTTATGACGCGCCTCCGGACGGCACAAGAGAAAGCCGCCGCGGGAATGGCGGATAAGTCCAGCCGGATAGTCCAGTGGACCACTTGACATCCCGCGTCGGCGCCGTAGATTCCGCTCACAAGAAGCCCCTAAAACGAAAGGAACCCGAGATGAAGAAATCGTTGGCGATCGGATTGGCCTTGGCCGTTGGGTTGGTCGGAAGCGCCGCCTGGGCCCAGTGTTGTCCCGGCAGCAAGGCGAAGGCGAAAGCCTCTGCGGAAGTCTGCGCGAAATGCGGCGAGGTCGCGAAATCGGCGGCCTGCTGCCAGGCGGATGCGGAACGCTGTCCGGCCTGCGGCCTGCACAAGGGCTCGCCGGGCTGCGGCGCGAAGTGCGCGCCGCCCGCCGAACCGGCCAGCTAGGCGGCCCGCGCCCGGGCGAATCCCGGATCAACGAAAAAGCGGCGCGGGATTTCCCGCGCCGCTGGCTTTTCCGGCGAGCTGCCGCTATTGCAGCACCGCGCCGATGTCGGCCGGGCCGACGAGGCGCTGGTAGCGCGCCAGCCAGCCGCCCGTCACGCGCGGCTTGAACGGCTTGAGCTTCTTGGCGCGGGCCTGGAGCTCCTTGGCGGAGACCAGCAGGTTGATCTTGTAGGCCGGAATGTCCACCGCGATCTTGTCGCCGTTTTTCACCAGCGCGATGGGGCCGCCGTCGGCCGCTTCCGGCGCCACGTGCCCGATGGCCGCGCCGCGCGTCGCGCCGCTGAACCGGCCATCGGTGATCAAGGCCACGTCCTTGTCCAGACCCATGCCCGCCAGCGCGGAAGTGGGGCCAAGCATTTCGCGCATGCCCGGGCCGCCCTTGGGACCTTCATAGCGGATGACGACCATTTCGCCCTTCTTGATCTTGCCGCCGAAGATGGCCGCGATGGCCGCTTCCTCGCTGTCGAAGACGCGGGCGGAGTAGGTGCGCTTGAGCATTTCCGGCGCGACGGCCGAGCGCTTCACCACGCCGCCGCGGGGAGCGAGGTTGCCGAACAGCACGGCCAGGCCGCCGGTGGGGCTGTAGGGGTTGGAGATCGGCCGCAGGACCTGCGGATTGCGGTTGACCGCGCCGGCGATGTTCTGGGCCACGGTCTTGCAGGTCACGGTGACCAGCGACGTGTCGATCAGCTTCGCCTGGGCCAGCTGCTTCATCACCGCCGGCACGCCGCCGGCGAGGTGCAGATCCTGGATCAGGTCCGGTCCCGCCGGGCTCAGGTGGCACAGGTTCGGCGTCGTGGCGCTGATTTCGTTGATGCGCTTCAGCGGCATGGGCACGCCCGCTTCGTGGGCGATCGCCGTCAGGTGCAGGACGCTGTTGGTGGAGCAGCCGAGGGCCATGTCCACGCGCAGGGCGTTGGCGAACGCCGCCGGCGTCATCACGTCGCGCGGGCGCAGGTTCTTCGCCAGCACCTTCATGATCTGCATGCCCGCTTCCTTCGCCAGGCGCGTGCGCGCTGCGGCCACGGCCGGAATCGTGCCGTTGCCCGGCAGCGCCATGCCGATGGCCTCGCTGAGGCAGTTCATCGAGTTCGCCGTGAACATGCCCGAGCACGAACCGCAGCCGGGGCAGGCCGTCTCTTCATAGTCCGTCAGCTCCTTTTGGCCGATCTTGCCGGCCTTGCAGGCGCCGACCGCTTCGAACACGTTCGACAGGCTCAGGTGCCGCCCGTCGAGGTCGCCGCCGAGCATCGGGCCGCCGCTGACGACGATCGAAGGGATGTTCGTCCGCGCCGCCGCCATCAGCATGCCGGGGATGATCTTGTCGCAGTTGGGGATGTAGACCACGGCGTCGAAGCAGTGGGCCAGCGCCAGCGTCTCGCAGGAGTCCGCGATCAGTTCGCGCGAGGGCAGGGAATACTTCATGCCCGGATGGCCCATCGCGATGCCGTCGCACACGCCGATGGCCGGCACCAGGATCGGCGTGCCGCCCGCGATGCGCACCCCCGCCTTGACCGCTTCCGCGATCTTGTCGAGGTGGATGTGGCCCGGAATGATTTCGTTGAAGGAGGAAACGACGCCGATGAGCGGGCGCTTCATTTCCTCGGCGGAGAGGCCGAGGGCATAAAGGAGAGAACGGTGCGGGGCGCGTTCGGGGCCCTTGAGGACCATGTCGCTGGTGCGTTGCTTGGAGGCCATGTGGATTTTCCTTGGGATTGCGGGGTTCAACGGCCGTCGAATGTCGGCCAACGAGCGCGAATTATCAAGCGCAAATCGTCCCTTCCCGCCGCAACCGGCCCGGCCCGGCCGGTGCGTTTCGGCGCCCGGGTCGGCGAGGGAGGCTGATTGCCGCGCGGCGCATGAAAACCGCCGCCCGGCGCCCGAAGAAGAAAAGACAGCGTTGAGAAGCCGTCTCCGGACCCGTTTGGACATTGCGCTGCCGGTGGCACAATGGTTGTTCGGGCCGATTTCGTTCCTCGTTCATGGGTATCGCTGCAATGCGAGATCGGCTAATTTGAAAAATGGTTCGGGAAACAGAATAAATCCGACGATCAAGCCGGGCATAAGAACGAGATCGCTCGCCCGGCCTAGTCGGCGATCCAAAGAGAAGGAAAAATGGTTTTCATCCTGTTTTCCTGCTTGGCTGCTGGATTGTTGACCGCGCGGGCGCGCGACGGCCCGGGGGGGGGGCGATGAAGCGGTCGTTTTCGTGAATTTTGTTGCTTTTCGAGGGGGGAAGGCGCATAAGCGTCGTCATTTTTGCGGGTCCGGAGGGCCCGTGACTCATGTTGGATGAAATCTATTTTGGACTGGGGACGGTCTTGGACGTCGCGCTGGCCGCGACGTTTGCGCTGTCGGGCGTTTATTGCGTTTTCACGGCGGCGGCGCTGGCGTTTCGGCGGAACCGGCCGGCGGAGGACGGGGTGCCGGCCGGCGCGAGCTGGCCGAAAGTGACGGTGCAGATTCCGACCTACAACGAGCTGGCGGCGCTGAATTGCGCGCGCTGCTGCCTGGAGTTCGATTATCCGGCGGACCGGCTGCAGATCCTGATCGGCGACGACAGCAACCGGCCGGAGGTTTCCGCGGCGATCGATGCGTTCGCGCGGGAAAATCCGCGGGTGGAGGTCTGCCGGCGGGGCCGGAACGCGGGCTACAAGCCGGGCAACCTGAACCACATGCTGGCGCGGACGACGGGGGATTACCTGCTGATCCTGGACTCGGACTTCCTGCCGGAGCGGGATTTCCTGCGGCGGCTGGCGGCGCCGGCGGCGCGGGATCCGGAACTGGCGGGGGTGCAGGCGTCGTGGCGCGTGGCGAACGCGCGGCAGAACTACAGCACGCTGATGGGCGCGGGCATCGTGAACGTGATCCACGTGGTGATTTTGCCGGTGCTGAAGCGGCTGGCGCGGACGGGCATGTTCTGCGGTTCGGCGGAGCTGGTGCGCAAGGACCTGCTGGCGGAACTGGGCGGCTGGACGGTGGGGGCGCTGACGGAAGACGTGGACTATTCGCTGCGGGTGCTGGCGGCGGGGCGGCGGATCGAATATCTGGAAGGCCTGTCCTGTTCGTGCGAGACGCCGCACACGCCCAAGGACCTGTTCCGGCAGCAGATGCGCTGGGCCTACGGGGTGATGCGCGCGCTGATGGCCCACGGGCCGCGGCTGCTGTTTTCCCGGCCGGTGCGCAAGCGCACGAAGACGGCCGTGGCGTGCTTCTGCGGGGGCTATCTGATGGTGGCGCTGCTGCTGGGAACGGCGGTGCTGGGCGCGCTGAACGTGGCGGTCGGCTGGGCGGCGGGCGCGCCGGCCGAGCCCGCCGGTCCGCTGGGCGGCGGGCTGGGCACGCTGGTGAATTTCGCGCTGACGTGCGGAATGCTGGTGTCGTCGGTCTGCGCGGGGTTCGTCAGCGGGCTGGGCGCGCGCAGCGCCCAGAAGCTGGTGGCGGCGTCGCTGAGCATCGGCGTGGTGCTGCTGTTTTTCGTGGGCCAGGGGCTGGTGAAGGCGCTGCTGGGGCTGCCGATGAATTGGTTCATGCTCAAGAAGAACGGCAACGAGCAGGCGCTGAAGGCGGGGGCGGCGGCGTAGCGGGGGCGGAAGGACCGAGGGGCGAGGGAAGCGGGCATCCGTTGCGGGGGAGATGGTTCCGGCGAAAAACGGGGTTTGGGACTTGTTTTTCGGCCGAAGGGGGGTATTCTTGCGCACTTCTTATTTGAAAAGAGCCTGGAGCGTTTTTCATGTCGAAAATGAAAGAAATCGGAGTGGCGGTGCTGGGGTTCGGCACGGTGGGGGCCGGCGTGGTCGAAACCTTGGCCAAGAACGGCGACCTGCTGGCGGAACGGCTGGGGGTGCGCCTGGCGCTGCGCGGGGTGGCGGACCTGGACGTGAAGACCGACCGCGGCGTGACGGTCGATCCGGCGCTGCTGACGACGGACGGAGCGGCGCTGGTGGCGCGGCCGGACGTGGACGTGGTGGTGGAGCTGATCGGCGGCACGGTCGCGGCCAAGGCGTTCATTTTGCAGGCGCTGAAGCTGGGCAAGCCGGTGGTGACGGCGAACAAGAAGCTGCTGGCGGAATACGGCGAGGAAATCCACCGCACGGCGGAAGCGCACAACACCGAAATCCTGTTCGAGGCCTCCGTCGGCGGCGGCATTCCGATCATCAAGGCCCTGCGCGAAGGGCTGTGCGCGAACCGCATCCAAAGCCTCTACGGCATCCTCAACGGCACCTGCAACTACATCCTGACCCGGATGGAGGACGAGAAATTGCCGTTCGACGAGGTCTTGCAGGCGGCGCAGGCGGCGGGCTACGCGGAGGCGGAGCCGAGCCTGGACGTGGACGGCCACGACACGGCGCACAAGGCGGCGGTGCTGGCCTCGCTGGCCTACGGCTGCAACGTGCCGCTGGCGAAGGTGCGCGTGGCGGGCATCCGCGGGATCGCGCAGGCGGACATCGCCTACGCTGCGGAAATGGGCTATCGCATCAAGCTGCTGGCGATCATCCGCGGCGAAGCCGACGGAGTGGAAGCCAGCGTGCAGCCGACGCTGGTAAAGCACAGCCACCAGCTGGCGGCGGTGTCGGGCGTGTTCAACGCGGTGCTGGTGAAGGGCGACGTGGTCGGCACCACGCTCTACTACGGGCGCGGCGCGGGCCGCGCCGCGACGGCGAGCGCGGTGGTGGCCGACCTGGCCGACGCGGCGCTGAACCTGCGCGCCGGCGGCCGCCGGCGCGACCTGAGCGCGGTGCGCGCGAAGACGCCGGTCGCGTTCCGCGATCCGGGCGAGATCGTCGCGCGCCACTACCTGCGGCTGTCCATGAAGGACCAGCCGGGAACCTTGGCGCGCGCGGCGACGGTGCTGGGCGCGCACCGGATCGGCATCGATTCGGTCATGCAGAAGGAAGCGGCCAAGGGCGCGGCCTACGTGCCGGTGATCCTCGTGACCGGCCCCGCGCCGGAACGCGAGATCGCGGCGGCCTTGGCGGAGATCGCCGCGCTCGACGGCGTGGTGGACCGCCCGGCGGTGGCCTACCGCATCGAAGATTTCGAATAGGACAACCCAACAGGAGAGACCGACGATGGCCTTGTACGTGCAGAAATACGGCGGCAGTTCCGTGGCGGACGCCGAATGCATGCGCCGCGTGGCGCAGCGCATCGACGACACGCGCCGCGCCGGCAACCAGGTGGTGGTGGTGGTGAGCGCCATGGGCGACACGACCGACGACCTGATCGCGCTGGCGAAGCAGGTGAACCCCGAACCCAACGAACGCGAGATGGACAGCCTGATGGCCACCGGCGAGATGGCTTCCAGCGCGATCCTGACGATGGCGCTCCACGCCCGCGGCGTGCCGGCGATCTCGATGACCGGCCACCAGGCGGGCATCCGGGTGGACGGCACCCACCTGAAGGCGAAGATCGAAGCGATCGATCCCAAGCGCATCCGGCGGCATCTGGACCAAGGCCAGGTGGTGGTGGTGGCGGGCTTCCAGGGCATGAATCCGGCGGAAGACGTGGCCACGCTCGGGCGCGGCGGGTCGGACACGACCGCCGTGGCGCTGGCG
>DAOTNL010000087.1:0-10702 GCA_035450765.1 Kiritimatiellia bacterium
TCCTGCGGCCGCAAGGTGGTGTTCGGCAAGAACGTGACGATCCGCCATCCGCACAAGATCGCGCTGGGCGACGGCGTGGTGCTCGACGACGGCGCCGTGGTGGACGCCAAGGGCGCGGACAACCGCGGCATCGCGCTGGGCGACCGCGTGTACGTCGGCCGCAACACGATCGTCTATTGCAAGAACGGCGATATCGAGATCGGCGAGAACGTGAGCTTCTCGGCCAACTGCATCGTGTTTTCTTCGAACAAGCTCGTCATGAAGAAGAACAGCGTGGTGGCGGCGTTCGCCTACCTGCTGAGCGGCGGGGAATACGATCTGGACGATCCGACGCCGCTGGCCCTGCAGAAGGGCACCTGCACGAAGGGTCCGCTGGAGATCGGCGAGGACTGCTGGATCGGCGCGGGCGCGAAGGTTCTCGACGGCGCGAGCCTGGGCGACCACGTCGCGCTGGGCGCAGGCGCGGTGGCGAACAAGCCGATTCCGGCGAATTCCATCGCCGTGGGCGTGCCGGCGCGCGGGATCAAGACGCGGAAAACGGCGGAATGAAGAAGCACCTGGTCCTGCTGGCCAAGCTGGGGGTGATGGCGGTCCTGCTGGCCGCGCTGTACCGCCACGTGGATTTTGCCGCCTTCCGCGCGGCGCTGGCGGGATTGAAATGGGGCTGGCTGCCGCTGATCTACGCCCTGTTTTTCCTGAACACGACCCTCAGCGCATGGAAATGGAAAATGCTGCTGGCGGCCGATGGCGTGCAGGTGCCGCTGCCGCGCTTGCTGAGCAGCTACCTGATCGGCACGTTCTTCAATCTGTTCCTGCCGTCGAGCATCGGCGGGGATTCGTATCGCGTGGTGGACGCCAGCCGCCACGGCGGGGCCGCCAAGAGCTTCGCCTCGGTGTTCGCCGACCGGCTGACGGGGTTCCTGGCGCTGGCGATCTGGGGCCTGCTGTTTTCGGCCGTCGGCTGGTCGCGGCTGCCGGACAAGCGCATCCTGTTCCTGCCGGTGCTGGTCTTCGGGCTGATGGCGGCGATGGTTTTTGCGCTCGTCCAGCGGACCTGGCTGGTGGCCGTCTGGCGGTTCCTGCGCCTGGACCGGCTGCAGAAGCTCGATGCGTTCCTGCACCGCTTTCTCGATTCGCTGGCGGGCTACGGCGCCGATCGCGCGCTGCTGGCGAAGGTGTTCGGCATTTCGCTGCTCTTCCAGATGCTGGCCATCGCGATCATCTTCTGCATTTCGCGGGCGCTGGCCTGGACGGTGCCGTTCATCTATTTCTGCATCTTCGTGCCGCTGATCACGCTGGGCGAGGCGCTGCCGATCTCGATCTTCGGCATCGGCGTGCGCGACAGCCTCTACGTTTTCTTCTTCGCGCAGGGGGGCGCCAGCCGCGAGCAGGCGCTGGCGCTCGCGCTGGTCTACGTGCTGATCACGATCGTCTATTCGCTGCTGGGGGGCGCGCTGTTCCTGCTGCGCAAGCCGCCTGCGGCGGCCGCGGCGTGAAGCGGGCTCGAAGCCGGGGGTAGAACTCGTCGAAGGCGGCCTGAAGTTCGTCGTGCCGGCGCAGGATTTCCCGTTCGGCGCCGCGCAAGGCGGCGGCGCGCGGCGAGCGGCGCGCGACGCGCTCGAACGCGTTGGCGAGGCCGGCGCGGGTTCCGTAGGACGTCAGCCATTCTTCGGCGCGCAGGCGTTCCACGAGGGTTCCAAGAGGCGCGGCGCGGGCTTGGAGGTGGCGCCGGATTTCGGCGAGGTGGGTGTCGACGTAGGCGCGCAGGGGGACGGCGGAGTAGCGCGGCCAGTCGCGGGCGAGGAAATGATCGCCGGCGACGTCGAGCAGGATGCCGCCCCAGCGCCGCCAGGGCGGGGGAAAGCCGGCGCGGACGGCGCGCAGCATCGGATCGGCGTCGGCAAAGGCATCGATGGCGCGATGCAGGCGGATGCCGGCGGCGAAGTCGGCGTCGGGAGCTTCGGCGCGGAGGCGCCGCATGAAATCGGCGAGGAGGTTGCCGGCGGCGACGCCGACGGGAAGGCCGTCGGAGAGGTGCAGATGGGCCAGCAGGTTCATGCGGCGCAAGCGGTGTCCATGGCGCCATCCTATCCGGAAAACCGCGCGCGGCAAGTCCGCGCGGACGTGCCGATCAAATCCGGCGCGAGCCGACGGTGGCGGCGGCGGCGGCGAGCCCGCCCACCAGCCCGATGCAGCCGCCGGCCAGCACCCGGTTCCGGATGGCTTCGATCGCGCCCGGCGCCGGCGTGCCGATTTCGGGCGGGGGCGGGAGGGTGGAAAAGAGCACGTCGAACCCGATGCGGGTGCCGTCGAGGTGTCCGAACAGAACGTGCGCCGCCAGCAGGCCGAGCAAGCCGGCCCCCAGCATCATGCCGATCGTTCGCAGCAGGAGTTTTTGCAGCATCGGGTTGGCTTTCGCGGGGAGGTTACGGCAAAACGGTGTCCCACGGCGTTTCCTGCACCAGGCAGGCTTCGGGCCGGCTGGCGAGGGGACCCATTTTCAGGACGCGGCGCGTTTGCGATCCGTTCGGGCAATGCAGCAGGTCCACGTCCCAGCCGGCGTTGTCGTCCGGCGGGATGCAATCGGCCCAGATGCGGAATTCCTTTTCCGACAGCTGGCCCATGGCCAGCCAGTAGCCCAGCTTGACGATCAGTTCCGCCTGCTTGACGGGGCCATGCAGGTTTTCCGAGTCGTACAGGTCGCTTTCGACCCGGAACACCGCGAGCGCATCCTGGATCTGGCGGGCGACGTCGCCCGAGATCTTGCCCATGGTGATCGCCCAATGGATGGGGCCGGAGATGGAGATGCCGTACTTCATTCGGAAACGATTGTGGCCGCCTCTTTCATTTACGCCTCGACAATAAGATTACGGCGCAAGATGTGGACATCATGGAAACCATGAATCCGGGGTAGTGGAAAACAGGGGGGGACGAGGGACAGGGGACAGGAGGCAGGGGGTGTCGGGATGCGATCATCCCTCCGGGGGGATTCAATATCCGATATTCAATGTCCAATATCCAATCATCAATGCGGGACAAGGGACAGTATGATTCGCCCGCCACGCGATGGGGGGGGGCGGCCTTGTCCTAGCGGCGGGGTTCGTCGAGGACGAACTGGGCGGCGCGGGCGACGAGTTCGGGGGCGCGGGTCAAGCCCAGTTTCTGCTTGATGCCGGCGCGGTAGGTTTCGACGGTGCTGGTGGCCAGCCGGAGTTTTTGGGCGATCTGGCGGGTGCCGAATCCCTGGCCGAGCAGGCGGAAGACTTCGAGTTCGCGGTCGCTGAGCACGTCGGCGGGGGATTCGGCCGCGGCTTTCCGGGCGCGGGTCGGGACGTCGAGCAGGCGGCGGACGGTTTCTTCGCTGAAGGCCATTTGGCCGGCGAGCACCTTGCGGAGGGCGGCGAGGACGGCGGCGACGGGTTCGCGTTTCATGACGTAGCCGCGGGCGCCGGCGCGCACGGCGCGCTCGGCGTAGAGGTTTTCGTGGTGCATCGACAGCACCAGCACGGGCAATCCGGGCTGCCGGAGGTGGAGGTCCTTGATCAGGTCCAGTCCGTTGCCTTCGTCCATGGTCAGGTCGGCGATCACGACGTCGGGCCGGAGCTGGGCGGCGGCGGCGAGGCCCGCGCGCGCGTCGGCGGCTTCGCCGCAGACGGCGAGATCGGCTTGTTGATTGATGACTTTGGCCAGGCCGTCGCGCAGCAGGGGATGGTCGTCCACGATCAGGACCTTGCGCTTGCGGCCGTTGGGGGCGGGTTTTCTTTTCATCGTGTTTTCTTCCGGGCCGGCGCGGCGCCGGGTAACAGGCAGTTGACGGTCGTGCCGCGGCGGGGTTGGCTGTCGATCCACAACGTGGCGCCGATCAGGCCGGCGCGGTAGCGCATGATGTCGAGGCCCAGGCCGACGCCGGTTTTCTTTTTCGCGGCGATCCCCTTGCCGGTGTCCCGCACCGAAAGGAGCAGGCCCCGGCGTTCTTTCGCCAAGCGGATTTCGATGCGCCGGGTCTGACCGTGCTTGGTGGCGTTGGTGACCGCTTCCTGGGCGATGCGATAGAGTTGGCCCGCGGTCTGGACGTCGAGCGGCGGCAGGGGGCCGGGACCGGCATAGCGGCAGGCGACGCCGAAGAGTTCCTGGGTGCGGAAGGCGAGTTCCTGCAAGGCGGCGGCGAGGCCGCCGCGCTTCACGTCCGCCAGGAGCAGGCCGCGCGCCAGCGCATGGGCTTCCGCGGCGGTCTGGCCGATCAAGCGGCCCAATTTGCGGACGTCGTCGGCTTCGGGGCGTTTCGCGCGGGCCAGATCTTCGCGCACGGCGTCGGCCAGATAGCCGATGGCGGTCAAGGCCTGGCCGAGGCTGTCGTGCAGTTCGCGGCCGATGCGCTGGCGTTCGGCTTCGGCGGCCTGCAGGATTTCCGCTTCGAGGCGGCGCTGGTCGGTGATGTCGCGGAAAACGCCGGCCACGCGCACGACGCGTCCGCGCGGATCGCGGATGCCCCAGGCGCTGTCCCGGATCCAGCGCACGGTGCCGTCGGGCCAGAGGATGCGGTATTCCAAGGGCGTGAACGTGCCGGTGCGCACGCCGCGCTCGAAATCGCGCTGGACGGTGTCCCGGTCGTCGGGATGAAGGGTGGCGAGCCACTGGACCAAACCGTCGTGCAGCGTCTGGCGTGGCCGGCCCCAGATCGCTTCGAAGGCTGGGCTGACGTACAGGGCTTGGCCGGTACGGACGTCGAGCAGCCAAAAAACTTCATGGATGCTTTCCGCCATCTGGCGGAACTGTTCTTCGCTTTGGGCCAGGGCTTCGCGGGACGTTTCCAGTTCCGCCGTGCGTTCCCGGACGCGCCGTTCGAGTTCGTCGTGGGCCAGCCGCAAAGCGGATTCGGCGCGCTTGCGTTCGGACACGTCGCGGATGATGGCCCAGAGACCGGCCGGCCGGCCGCGGGCGTCGCGGATGAGGCTGCCCTGCAATTCGACCGGCACGCGGGTGCCGTCCTTGCGCACGTACTCCTTTTCAAACCGCTTGGAATAGCCGCGGCGGCGCATTTGCGCGACGGCTTTTTTCTCGACCGCCATCCACTCCGGCGGGGTGAGGTCGGAGACGTGCAGGCGAAGCACTTCCTTCCGGGAATAGCCGACGAGCTTTTCGAAAGCGGGATTGCAGTCGATGAGCCGCCCCTGCAGATCCATGGCGGCGAAGGAATCCCTCATGTTCTCGAAAAGCAGCCGGTACTTGGATTCCGATTTCCTCAGCGCATTCTCGGCGCGCTTGCGTTCGGTGACGTCGCGGATGGACGCCCACATGCCGGTAGGCCGGCCGGCGGCGTCGCGGATCAGGATGGTGCGCAGTTCGACGGGAACAATGGTGCCGTTCTTGCGGCGGTATTCCTTTTCGTAGATGTCGGAGTAGCCGCGTGCCAGCACTTGCTCCTTCAGGATTTTCGCTTCGGCGGCGTGCCATTTGCGCGGCGTGAGCCGCCGGTAGGGCATGTTCCGGAGTTCCGCGGCGGAATAGCCGGTCAGTTTCCGGAACGCCGCGTTGAAATCCTGGATGCGTCCCCGCATGTCGGCGGCGGCGAAGGCGTCGCGCATCGCTTCGTGCAGCTGGCGGTACTTGGCTTCCGACAGCCGCAGGGCTTCTTCCGCCTGCTTGCGCTGGGTGATGTCGTGGAGGATGGACTGGTAGGTGCCGTCGGACATCCGCTTGCTGTGCATTTCGACGAAGACTTCCGACGCATCCGGGCGGACGATCTTGCGCACGCGCGTGACGGTTGCGCCCTCGTTCACCAGGTCGAAGCGCATCGGGGCCGCATCCAGGGTCTCGGGCGCGAACAGTTCGGCGATATGCTTGCCAACCAGTTGCCGGCGCGACCGGCCGGCGAGCGCGCACATGCACGCGTTGGCTTCCGTGATGACTCCGTCCGAGTTGCCCAGCAGGATGCCGTCCACCGCGAAATCGATCAGTCCGCGATACCGGGTTTCGCTGGCCTTCAAGGACTCTTCGGCCTGTTTGCGTTCGGTGACGTCGGTGTCGATGCCTTGATAGCCGCGGTAGGAGCCGTCGGCGTTGAACAGGGGGTGGGCGCTGCTGGACAGCCAGACCAGGCGGCCGTCCTTGGCCACGTTGGCGTTTTCGAATCCGCTGGGGGATTCGCGCCGGGCCATGACGTCGAAGCACGCCCGCTTCAGCTCTTCGCGGTTTTCCGGCGGCAGCAGGTCGTAGAAGTGCACTTTGCCGACCAGATCCGCGGGGCGATAGCCGAGCACCTCGGCGACCATGTCGCCGACGTGGGTATAGAGTCCGTCGGGATCCACTTCCCAGACGAAGGAGCGGCTGGCGCGGGTGGCCGCGGCGAAGCGGGACTCGCTTTCGCGCAGCGCCTCTTCGGCCTGCTTACGTTCGGTGACGTCGATTTCGATGCCGTCCCAGGCGAGGTGGCCGTCGGACAGGCGGCGCGGCGCGGAGGTGAAGCGGCGCCAGCGGATTTCGCCGGACGGCAACCGGACGCGGACTTCGACCCGCAAAGGCGTCAGCGTTTTCGCCGCTTGGGCCTCGCGGGCGGCGACGTCGCGGAGGTCTTCGGGCAGTACCTGGCCGTAGATGGCCATGGGGTCCCGGAGCGCTTCGTCCGCGGAGACGCCGTGGAGGCGCTCGACGCCTTGGCTGATAAATGTGAACCGGCGCTCCTGGCCGTCCGGGCCGGAATCGATCTGGTAGACGAGGCCGTCCGGCAGGTTGTCCTGCACCGCGCGGGCGCGGGCTTCGCTTTCGCGCAGCGCTTCCTCGGCCTGCTTGCGTTCGGTGACGTCGATTTCGATGCCGTCCCAGGCGAGGTGGCCGTTGGCGAGGCGGCGGGGGGCGGACATGATCGAGCGCCAGCGAATTTCGCCCGAGGGCAGGCGGAAACGGGCTTCCGCGCGGAAGGGCGTCATCGTGTCGAAGGCCTGTTGTTCCAGCGCGGCCACGCGGGCGGCGTCTTCCGGCAGCAATTGCCGGTACATCAGGGTCGCGTCGGCCATCAGTTCTTCCGGCGCGAAGCCGTGCAAGGGCCGCGCGCCGGCGCTCACGTAGCTGTAGCGGCGCGATTGGCCGTCGGGACCGGTATCCATCTGGAACACCATGCCGCCGGGCACGCGGTCGTTGATGGCCCGCCGGCTTTCTTCGCTCTCGCGCAGGGCGTCTTCGGCCAGCTTGCGGGCGGTGACGTCGAAATCGACGCCGCGGTAGCCGAGCAGGGCGCCGCTCTTGTCCAGCAGGGGCACGGCGTTGGTGGAGACCCACATGACGCGGCCGTCCTTGGCCACCATCGGATTCTCGTAGTCGCGGAATTTCTCGCGCCGGGCCATGGCGGCGAAGGCGGCGGCGCGGAATTCCGCGCGGCCTTCCGCGGGATGCAGGTCGTAGAAATGCAGGCGGCCGGCGATTTCGTCGGGCCGGTAGCCGAGCACGTCTTCCACGACGGGGGTGACGAACATGTAGAGCCCGTCCGCGTCGACTTCCCAGACGAAGGCGCGGCTTTGCCGGGTGACCTGGGCGAAGCGCTCCTCGCTGCGGCGCAAGGCCTGTTCCGTCAGCTTGCGCTTCGACACGTCGCGCGTGACGCCGTGGGCCTCGAGCCGCCCGGTCCGGGGATTGCGCACGAGGCGGGCGACGACTTCGGACGCGACGCGGGAGCCGTCCTTGCAGGGCTGGAGCATTTCGTAGGTGGCGTAGTCGTCGGACGTCATCTGCCCGGCGAGAAAAGCGGCGACGGACCGGCGCATGAATTCTTCCAGTTCCGCGCGCTGTTCCGGAACCCAGGCGTCCTCGAGCGGCCGGGCGAGGATTTCCGCGGGGGTGTAGCCGCGCAGTTTCTCGACCGACGGACTGACGTAGGTGAAGCGCCGCGATTCGACGTCCAGGACCCAGATCACGTCCTGCATGCCTTCGGTCAGCATGCGGTAGGTCCGTTCGCTCTCCCGCAGGGCGTCTTCGGCCAGCTTGCGGTCGGTGACGTCGCGCGCGATGGCGACGAGGCGGGCGTTGTCCGAATCCAGATCGCCGTGGGCGGCGATGGACAATTCGAACCAGCGTTCGCCGCCGGGCATGGCCAGCGCGTAGGTGCCGCCCTGGTGGTGGCCGGTGGCGAGCGCTTCGGCGATGGCTTGGCGCACGACCGTCGCGGCCGGCTCCGGCAGGACGTCGACGGCTTTCGCGCCCAGGAACCGCTCGGGGGGCAGGAACAAGCCGATGCGGTTCGGGGCGTGGAAATCCAGGATGCGGCTGTCGCGGTCCATGACGAACAGCAGATCGGGCAGGGCCTCGAGCGTGGCCTGCAGGCGCGTCTGCCATTCCGGCGACGTCGTGGCGAGCGGAACGGAGGGGGGGAGGCCGTCGCGCTGTCCGCCTGTGTTTTCCGCGTCCATGATGCCGGGAGCATCCGCCTTTCTGGCGCGGATTCTACCGCGGCGCGGGCCGGTGCGTCAATCGCTCCGTCGGCGCGTTCGCGCCGCCGCCGCGGGGGTCACGGGCGGGCGCGTTCGAGATCGACGTAGGCGAGGTGGTGGTCGGAGACGTGGCCGTTGACGCCGGGCGGGGTCAGGTTGTCGGAAGTATCGGTGCCCTTCTGGATGGTTTCGGGCCGGCCGACGCGCCACGGGGCGCCGCCGCCGAGGTTTTTCGAGGCGAAGATGCGGTCGAAGGCGGCGGGGGGAAAGACGAGGTTCGTGTCGCCGTTGGGGCCGGCCTGCCGCGTGGGGATGGTGGTGCGCTCTTCGATGGGCCGCCCGCGCCAGAGGTCGAGGTAGCCGCCGGCGAGGGGGTCGAGGGAGGGGTCGGCGGCAAACGCCTCGTTGTCGGGATCGACGTTGGTGTCGCCGAGGACGAGGACGTAGGTGGCGTTCGTGCGCAAGCTGTTCTGGAACGTTTCGGCGACGGCGTCGGCGGCGATCTGGTGCAGGGCGACGGCCCGCTGGGCCTGGTTGCGGGGCATTTCGCCGTAGTTGGATTTGAGATGGATGCCGTAGACGAGGAGCGCGGCGTCGCCGCCGAGGCGGAATTCGGCGGCGAGGGCGCCGCGCGCGGGGCGGGCCTTCCCGCCCAGGTTGTGGAAGCCGAGCTGGCGGACGTTGCGCGGGGCCAGGCGCGAAAGCAGGGCGAGGTTGAGCCGTTCGGTTTCGCCGGAGGTCTGGCGCAGGCGGGAAATGTAGACGTAGTCGTAGGGCCGCTCGAACTGGGCGTTGAGGTATTCGAGGGCGCGGCCGTTTTCGATTTCCTGCAGCACGAGGACGTCGGGATCGGCCTCGGCGATGATGGCCGCCGCGTCGCGGGCGTGGGTCATGAAGACCTCGGGCGTGCGGTCGGGGCCGTCGCGGCGGCCGTCGGTGAAGTGCTCGAGGTTGTAGGTGGCGACGCGGATGCGGTCGGGGACGGCGGGGCGGGGGGCGTCGTCCGCGGGGGCGAGGACGGGGCGGAGGCGTTCGACGCGCAGTCCGGGGCGCGGCTGGGCCAGCAGCCACAGGAGCCCGGCGACGGCGACGAGCAGCAGGGCGTAGAAGGGGCGCAAGGGGAAGGGGGCGGGTTTGGGTTTCTTCATGGCGGGCTTCTTTATGGCCCAAAGGCGGGGCGGGTGGCCAGCGGAAAACGCGGGCGGGGGATTGATCGCGCGCGGCGCGCGTGCTATGGTTCCGCGAAAAACCGGGCCTTGGGGCCCTCGGGAGAGAAGAGCACATGAAGAAATGGATGGCGATGGCGGCAATGCTGGCGCTGGGGGCGACGACGGCCCTGGCGGATTGGCACGTGGTGGCGGACGTGACGGCGACGGACCAGTCGGAGGCGCGGGAGATCGCGGTGAACCGCTCGATCCAGACCGTGCGCTTCGAGTGCAAATCCGGCAGCGTGATCGTCATGACGATGTGGGTGCGCGAAGGCGCGGAGAAAACCGAATACCGCGTGGCGCGGCAACTGGCGCCGGGCGAGAAGTTCGACCTCGATCTGGGCCAGGTGCGCAACGCGACGGGTTTCCGGATCAGCGACAAGGGCCCCGGACGCTACAAGATCGGCGTGCGCTAGGCCGCAAAAACGGCCCCGGACGCAAAAAAAAGAAAATTTTCCGAAAAACGTTGACAGGGGGCGGCGGGGGCGTATGATGCGCCGCGACATTCGGAACTGCCGGTAAGCGGTTCCGGAAGTTGAACATAGCGTCAGACACAAGATTTAGCGCTTTCCGAGCCTCTCCGGGAAACCTAAGGAGCGGTTGCGTTTTGTCTTGTGCCCGTCTGTCTTTTGGGCGGCGCGAGCGGGCCTACGTAGCTCAGTTGGCAGAGCACGTCCTTGGTAAGGACGAGGTCAGCGGTTCAATCCCGCTCGTAGGCTCCAGGTTCAGGATTTTGGAAACGGACGGCGCCGGCGACGGCGCGGAAAATTTAAAAAAGAAACACAGGAGACCCCTCCATGGCCAAAGATAAATTCGAACGGACCAAGCCCCACGTCAACGTCGGCACGATCGGACACGTCGACCACGGCAAAACAACGCTGACGGCGGCGATCACCTACACGCAGAGCCTGAAGGGCCTGGCGAACTACATCAGCTACGACCAGGTGGCGAAGGCTTCCGAGTCGCAGGGCCGCCGCGACAAGACGAAGATCCTGACGATCGCGACCAGCCACGTGGAATACCAGACGGCGACCCGCCACTACGCGCACGTCGACTGCCCCGGCCACGCGGACT
>DAOTNL010000088.1:0-10665 GCA_035450765.1 Kiritimatiellia bacterium
TCTTGCCCATCGACGGCCGCGCGGCCAGGATGAGCAAGTCGCCGGGCTGCATGCCCAACAGCTTCCGGTCGATGTCCATGAAGCCGGTGGAAATCCCCGTGATCCCCTTCTTTTCGGTGATGAGCCGCTCGACCTCGACGGCTTCCTGCTCGATCAGCTGTTTCCAGGTGCGTTCGACGCCGACCTTGCGTTCGCTCAGGCTGAAGAACGTTCCTTCGGCTTCGCTGAGGAGGGATTCGGCCTCGACCTCGCCCTTGTAGCAGTTTTCGGTGACCGCGCGGGCGGCGTCGATGATGCGCCGCAGGAGGTGGTTTTCGTAGACGCGCTGGAGGTAGTACTCGGCGTGGGCGGTCGTGGGGGTGCCGGCGATCAGGCGGGCGAGTTCGTCCTCGCCGCCCACGGCCTCGAGCTGGCTCGTCTCGCGCAGGCGTTCGGCGACGGTGACGAAATCGACGGGCTTGCGGGCCTCGTGGAGGCCCAGCATGGCTTCGTACAGCGCCTGGTGGCGCTGCACGTAGAACGACTCGGGCGAGATTTGCCGCTCGATGCACAGGTCGAGGACGCGGGCGGCATCCTGCAGGGCGCAGCCCAGCACGGCCCGCTCGGCCTCCTCGCTATGCGGCGGGACGCGGTCGCCGGGGCGCGGCGCCCGGGCGCCCGCTCCCGCCTCTCCCGCTCCGGCCACGGTCCGGCCTCCGCTATTCCGCGTCCGCCGGCGCTTCGGCCGTCTTCTCGGCGACGACCTTGACCTTCAGCTTGCCGCGCACCTCGGGGTGGAGATGCAGGGTCGCTTCGTGTTCGCCCAGCGACTTGAAGGGCTCGTGCATCGCCAGCTGCTTCTTGGGCAGGACGATGCCGGCTTCGGCCAGCTTCGCGAGCACGTCGGCGGGGCTGACGGAGCCGAACAGGCGGCCGTCGGCGTTCGCCTTGACGGAGCAGGTCAGCACGAGCTTCTCCAGCTTCTGGAGGAGGGCTTCGGCCTCTTCCTTTTCCTTCGCGAGGCGGACGACCGCTTCGGCGCGCTTCTTCTCGATGAGCCGCTTGGTGCCGGGCGTCATCGTGACGGCGAGCTTCTGCGGGAAGAGGAAGTTGCGGGCGTAGCCCGAACGGACGCGGCAGGCGTCGCCGGAACGGCCCAGTTCGGGGACGTCGTCGAGCAGGATCACTTCAATGGATTTTCCCATGGCCAATGCCTTTCCGCCGCCTTACGGCAGCAATCCCATCACCCGCGCGCGCCGGATGGCGCGCTTGACCTGGCGCTGCTGCTTCGCGTTGGCGCCGGTGACGCGTCCCGGCACGATCTTGCCGCGCTCGGTCATGAACTTGCGCAGGAATTCGTAGTCGCGGTAATCCACGACCTGGTCGGCCTTCAGCAGACGCGTGCGCGTCCGCGCCTCGTCCGGCTTCGCCTCGCGCCGGGCCCGTTTCTTGATTTCTTTCTTCATGTCTTTTCCGCTCCGTGTTTAAAAGGGAATGTCTTCGTCCGCCGCGGGCTTGGCCAGCGGCTCTTCGTAGGCCGGCGCCGTCGCGGCGGGGGCCGCGTCGCGCGCGGCGCCGTCGCGGCGGGGGCCGCCGAGGAACTGCACGCGTTCCGCGCGCACCTTCAGGCGCGTGCGCTTCTGGCCGGTTTCCTTGTCGTCCCAGCTGTCCATCTGCAGGCGCCCTTCGACGAAGACGGGCGAGCCTTTGGAGAGATACTGCTGGCACGTCTCGGCCTGGCGGTCCCAGACGTCGACGTCCAGGAACACGGTGCGCTCGACCTTCTCGCCGTTCTTGTTCTGGAACGACTCGTTGACGGCCATGCGCAGCGTGGACACCGCGGTCCCCGACGGGGTCCGGCGCACTTCGGGATCCTGGGTCAGGTTCCCGATGAGCATCACCTTATTCAGCGACGCCATCGCGCGCTTCCTTCTTCAGGGGGGCGACGGCGGGAGCCGTCACGACCTGCACCCGGAAGATCCGTTCGTCGAGCTTCAGGCGCGCCTGCAGGGCCGCGACCTTGTCGCCCGCCAGCTGGAAAGCGATCAGGCCGTAGTGGCCGGCCTGCCGCTTCTGCATGACCCGCGCGAATTCGCGCTTGCCCAGCCGCGTGCTGCTGGTCAGCTTGCCGCCCAGCTTCTCGATTTCCGCGCGGACGGCATCGACCGCCCCGTCCCAGTCCGTTTCCTTCAGGTTTTCCTGAAAGATGATCATCGCCTCGTATTTGTTCACCTCATGCCTCCTCAATTATGCTCGTTCATCGCGCGGTCCGTTCCATGGACGAGGATGCATTCCAGGGCGTCCGCCGCCCGCGCGGCGGCTTCCGCCAGCGCCCGGCGCTCCCCGGCATCCATCCGTTCCAGCACGTGATCCTTCAAGTCCTTGCCTTCTTCCCGTTCTCCGACTCCGACGCGCACCCGGACGAATTCCTCCGTGCCGAGGCTCGCGATCACCGACTTCAGGCCGTTGTGGCCGCCGGCGCTCCCGCGGGTGCGGATCCGCAACTTGCCCAAGGGCAGGTTGACGTCGTCGGCCACGACGATCAAGTCTTTTGCGGCCAGTCCCGCGGGGCGCATCAGCGCCGGCAGGACGTTCCCGCTCAGGTTCATGTACGTCAGCGGCTTGACCAGCAGCAGGTTGCCGGCGCCTTCCAGCGCGGTCTTGGCGGTCTGGACCGGCCGGCACCAGGAACGGCGGAAAACCGCTCCCCGGCGCTTGGCGAACTCGTCCAGGACCTGCCACCCGGCGTTGTGCCGCGTGTGCTCGTAGGCCCGTCCGGGATTGCCCAGCCCCACCACCAGTTTCATGCGCGGAATCCGTCGGCCGCCGGCACCGGCGGGTTACTTCTTCTCCTTCTTTTCGGCGGCGGGGGCCTTCGCGGCTTCCTTCGCCGCCGGAGCCTTGGCCTCCTTGCCCTTCTCCGCGCCCTCTTCGCCTTCCTCTTCCTTCTTCTCGGTCAGCACTTCCGGTCCGGCGGCGGCGGCGGCGGCCTCGGCCTCCGTGGCGGCCTTCTCCTCTTCCTCCGTGCGCGGCGCGGCGACGGCGGCGACCACCTGGTCGGGGTCGCTGAGGACCTTGAACTTGGCGGCGTCGACCTTCACGTCGCGGACGCGCAGCGTCTTGCCGATGTGCAGGTCCGTGACGTCCAGCTCGAATTCCTCGACCATGTCGCCCGGCAAGCACATCACGTCCAGCGTGCGCAGCACGTGCTCGAGGATGCCGCCTTCGTTCGCGACGCCCGCGGGGACGCCGACGAGCTTGACCGGCACTTCGATCTCGATCTTGCGCGTCATGGACACTTCGTAGAAGTCCACGTGGATGATCCGGCCGGTCAGCGGATGGTGCTGCATGGCCTTGAGCATCACCTTGACGGGCTTGTCGCGGCCTTCCACCGTCAGATCCACGATCATGTTCTCGCTGCGGTGCGTCCGCAGCATCATCACGAAATCGTGCTCGTTGAGCTGGATGTCCAGGCCCGGGCGACCCTCGCCGTACACCACCGCCGGGAACCAACCCGTGCGGCGCAGGCGGCCGGCCGACGCGCTGCCCTTCTCCGCGCGCGTCTTGGCTGTCAGTTTCGTCTCTTTCATTGCGTTCTCCCTTGATGAATCTCGAACAGCTTGGAGACAGATTCGTCTCCGTAGATCCGCTTGATCGCGTCCCCCAGCAGGTCCGCGACGGTCAGCACGGTGATCGGGAAGCCTTCCCAGCCCGGCTGGGGCGGGATGGTGTCGGTGGTGATGAGTTCCTCGATGGCCGAGTCGCGCAGGCGCTGGATGCCCAGCGGGGTGATCGGGCAGTGGCTGACCACGGCGCGCACGGAGCGGGCGCCGTGTTCCCGCGCCAGCTTGGCGGCGGCGCACAGCGTGCCGGCGGTGGTGGTCATGTCGTCGGTCAGGATGCAGTCCTTGCCCTTGACGTCGCCGACGAGCTCGATGGCTTCGACTTCGGTGGCGCTGGTGCGGTGCTTGCCGGCGAGGGCGAGGCCCGCGCCGAGGAGCTGGGAATAGGAATAGGCCATCTTCAGGCCGCCCGGATCGGGCGCGACCACCACGCGGTTGTCCGCGGGCAGCTTTTCGCGCAGGTAGCGCACCATCAGCGGCGCCGCATAGAGATGATCCACCGGAATGTCGAAAAAGCCCTGGATCTGGGGGGAATGCAAATCGACCGTCAGCACGCGGTCCACGCCGGAGGCGACGAGCAGGTTCGCCACCAGCTTCGCGGAAATCGGCACGCGGGAACGGTCCTTGCGATCCTGGCGGGCGTAGGCGTAGAACGGCATCACCGCGGTGATGCGCTTGGCCGAGGCGCGCCGCGCGGCGTCGGCCATGATCAGCAGCTCCATCAGGTATTCGTTGGGCTGCATGCCCGTCGGCTGCACGATGAAGACGTCGCGCCCCCGCACGGTCTCTTCGTAGGTCACGGAAATTTCCCCGTCGGGGAACCGCCCGATGCTGGCCACGCTCAGAGGAATGCCGACCCGCGCCGCGATCTTCTCCGCCAGCGGCCGGTTCGCATTTCCCGCGAAAATCTTGATGTGGTTTTCCATGTTCATGTTTCCTTGGTCCGTTACGGCCTGGCGCAATGGTTGCCCGACTAGGATTTGAACCTAGACTCTGGCCTCCAAAGGGCCGTGTGCTGCCATTACACCATCGGGCAATGCGTTCGATGGCATTCCTCGCCCGCGCGGCGGCGCCCGAGGCGCCGCGCCCGGCCGCGACAAAGAACCAATCGGCTCCGCCGCCGGGGCGGACCCGTTCAAAAACTCGCGCACCTTACCCGGCACCCTCCCAAAAGTCAACCCCCCTTTCCCCGCCGCGCCCGACATCCGCCATTTTAACCCTTTGCGCCCGTTTTCCGCCGTGCTACCCTGCCCGCCGTCGAACCACTCCATGCACGCAGCGAGGCCCACATGACGAATTTCGCGAAGCGCGGACTCCTGGCCGCGGCCCTGGCCGGCCTGTTCCTGCAGACCGCCGCCGGCGTCGAACGGGAAACCCACGGCGCCCTCAAGCTCTTTCCCCTCGTCTACCAGCGCGCGACCGAGGATTCCTACGACCTCGAAGCCCTCTTCGGCCTCGTCGGCGCCCACTCCCGGGGCGCGGACTATTCCCGCCGCGTCGGCCCCCTCTTCTGGGGCGACGACCACCTGCACCTCGCCCCCGTCTACTGGAGCTGGGGCGACAACTGGCTCGTGCCGCCGCTGGCCTGGAACGTCCACGGCCACAAAGGCATCGGCACCGTCTGGTGGGGCGACGACTATTTCCACGCCGCGCCGCTGTTCTGGAGCTGGGGCGACAGCTGGCTGCTGCCGCCCGTCGCCGGACGCCTCCGCGGCACCACCGCCATCGGCCCCGTCTGGTGGAACGACCGGGGCGAATCCGGCCTGTTCCCGCTCTGGTGGAAGAATCCCGACGGCTGGACCCTCCTGCCGCTGGGCTATTCCAACAAGGGCGAAGGCATGTTCGGGCCCGTCGCGTGGGACGAACAGCATTTCGACGTCTATCCGTTCTTCTTCAGCGGCGGCGGCGATTGGCTCCTGCTGCCCTTCGGCGGCAAGCTCGACGACGACTACGTCGCCGGGCCGCTCTGGTGGGGCACCGCCGAGTCCGGCCAGCGCTACCTGCACCTCGCCCCCTTCTTCTGGAGCCGCGGCGGCAGCTGGCTCGTGCCGCCGCTGGCGTGGAACGTCCACGGCAACCGCGGCCTCGGCCCGCTCTGGTGGGGGAAAGACTACTTCCACGTCGCCCCCCTCTTCTGGAGCTGGCGGCACAACTGGCTGCTGTTCCCCTTCGCCTGGAACGTCGATGGCCACAAAGGCCTCGGCCCGCTGTGGTGGAGCCGCGACTACTTCTGCCTGGCGCCGATCTTCTGGAGCAAGCAGGACGACTGGCTGCTGCTGCCGCTGGCGTGGAATTTCGGCGGCAACGGCGGCGTCGGCCCCATCTGGTGGGGCGACCGCTATTTCCACGTCGCGCCGCTGCTGTGGACCTGGGAAGGCAACGCGGTGCTCTTCCCGCTGGCGTGGAGCATCGACGGCAACCGCGGCATCGGCCCCGTCTGGTGGGGCCGGGACTACTTCCATGTATTCCCCCTGTTCTGGAGTTCGGCCGGCGACTGGGCGCTGCTCCCGCTGGCGTGGAACGGCGACGACCACAACGGCTTCGGGCCCATCTGGTGGGGCAACGACTACTTCCATGTCGCCCCGCTCTACTGGAGCTGGAACGGCAACCGGCTGCTGCTGCCGCTGGCCTGGAACCTGAAGGGCAACAAAGGCGTTGGCCCCGTCTGGTGGGGCAAGAACCACTTCCACGTCGCGCCGCTCTTCTGGAGCTGGAACGAGGACTGGCTGCTGTTCCCGCTGGCCTGGAACCTCGACGGCCAAAAAGGGTTCGGTCCCGTCTTCTGGGGCAAGGATAAAAACGGCGAATCCTATCTCAACGTCTTCCCCCTGTGGATCCGCAAGGACCGCACCATCTGGATCCCGCCGCTGCTGGGCTGGATGAACCGGCCCGAAGAAGGCGGCGTCGACTTCAAGCTGGGCCTGCGCCTGCTGCGCTGGGCGTCCGACGACAAGGGCTACACCTTCGAACTCCAGCCGCTGCTCGACGTCTCCGGCGGCGACGTCCGCCACTTCTCGCTCGTCTGGCGCCTGTTCGAGTACCACCGCGACACCGACGAACGCTACTGGCGCGCGCTGTTCATCCCCCACAAGTTCAAGCTGAAACCCAAGAAGGCCGCTGCCCGCCCGCCCGCGGGCGCCATCGCCGACGCCTATCTTCCGCCGCGCTGAGGCGGAGATTCCGGAATGGACGTCGCCGTCATCCTGACGTACCGCTGCAATTCGCGCTGCGCCACGTGCCACGTGTGGCAGCACCCCACCCTGCCGGCGGAGGAAATCGCCCCCGCCGTCCTGGCCAAGCTGCCGGGCGGCTTCGGCCAGATCGTCCTCACCGGCGGCGAGCCCACGCTGCGCGCCGATCTCGAGGAAATCGTCGATTGCCTCCGCCCCAAGGCCCGGCGGCTCGAGATCGCCACCAACGGCCTGCAGGCGGAAAAGCTCGAGCGGATCGCGGCCAAGCATCCCGACGTCCGGATCCGCATATCCCTCGACGGCCTCGGCGCCCGCAACGATTCCCTCCGCGGGGAGCGCGACGGCTTCGCGCGCAAGATGGACACGCTGCGGCGCGTCGTCGCCGCCGGCGCGCGCGATCTGGGCTTCGCCGCCGCGCTCCAGGACGACAACGCCGACCAGTTGCTCGACCTCTACCGGCTCTGCTCCGATTACGGCGGCGACCTGGCCGTCGCCGCGCTGCACAACGGGTTCCGGTTCCACAAGATCGACAACGAATCCGCCAACCGCGCGCGCCTCGCGCGCGCCGTGCAGCCGCTGATCGTCGCGCAGTTGCGGTCCCGCCGGCCGCGGAACTGGCTCCGCGCCTGGTCCGAACTCGGCCTGATGAAGAAAATCCTCGGCCAGCCGCGCCGGATGCCCTGCCCGGCCGGGCGCGACTTTGCCTACGTCGATCCCTGGGGCCGCGTCTACGCCTGCCCCATCCGCCCCGACCTCGAAATCGGCGATCTGGCCGCGCAATCCTGGAAAGAGATTTTCCGCGGCCCGCGCGCCGCCGCGGCCCGCACCCGCGTCGCCCGCTGCACCCACAACTGCTGGCTGGACGGCATCGCCCGCCGCGCCGCGCGCCGCGGCCTCGGGCCGCTCGCGTGGGCGCTGGCCAACCGGCTGCGCGTCGCCGCCGGCGGCCGGCCCGATTTCGACCGCGCCGTGGATTTCGCCGACGTCGCCCAGTCGCCCGTCGTGCCCCGCCGCGAAAGCTGGCTGGGCAAGCCGTTCCGGCCGACGTTCCAGCGCAAGACGGAACGCCCCTACGGCGCCTACAACAACGCAATGAACAAGTGAAGCCATGAAAATCTCCGTTCTCGGGAGCAAATCCCTCCCCGCCTTCGCCGGCGCCGACCGCGTCGCGGAAAACATCGTGCAGCACCTCCCCGCAAACGACGGCAACCGCTACTTCGTCTACGTCGTGCGGACTCCGGCCCAGCCGCGCGCTTTCGACCACGCTCCGAACGTCCGCGTCATCCCCGTCCCGGCCTTGAACGGCAAGCACAGCAAGGCCACCACGTATTTTTTCCTCAGCGCCCTGCACTGCGCGCTCGTCCTGCGCCCCGATCTCGCCCACGTCCACGATTCGGCCTTCGGGCCCTTCGCGTGGATCCTGCGCGTCCTGCGGCCGCGGATGCCCATCCTGGGCACCTTCCACGGCAACCCCTACGAAAGGGCCAAGTGGAGCCGCTTCGCCAAGGCGTTTCTCCGCTTCTCGGAAGCCGCCTTTATCCGCGGCTGCCACGCCCTCACCACCGTCGCCCGCGCCAAGGTCGCCGAAGTCCAGGCCCGGGTCAAAACCCCGATCGAGTTCATCCCCAACGGCGTCGATCCCGCTCCGGCGATTCCCCGGACCCTGCTGGCCGAAAAACTCGGTCTCGTCCCCGGGCAATACCTCATGTTCGCCGCCGGCCGCATGGACCCCACCAAGGGCCTGCACCACCTGCTCGACGCCTACGACCGGCTGCGGCCCGGCTTGCCGCTGCTCGTCGTCGGCGGCTTCGAAGGCCACAACCGGGACTACTCGGAAAGGCTCCTCGCCCGCTGCCGCGCCACGGAACACGTCGTGCTCCTGCCCAGGCTCCTGGCCCAGCCCGAACTCTTCGAACTCGTCGCCGGCGCGAAGCTGTTCGTGTTTCCCTCCGAAATCGAAGCCATGAGCATGATGCTGCTCGAAGTGGTTTCCTGCGGCGTGCCCGTGCTGGCCTCCGACATCGCCGAAAACGTCGAAGTCGTCGGCGCGGAGTATCCGTGGTTGTTCCGGAACGCGGACGCCGCCCATCTCGCGGAAAAACTCGCGCAGTTCCTGCAGACCGGTCCAGGCCCCGAAATCGCCGCGCTGCGCGCGCGCTGCGCGCGCGAATTCAACTGGACGGCCATCGCCGGGCGCTATCTCGCGCTCTATCGGCGCCTGGCCGGCGCCTGATCCCGCCCCGGCGGGGGCGTCAATCCTTGGCCTGGGCGGGGCGGAAGTCCTGCAGATGGAGCTGGAGGTATTCCTGCCCGTTGAAGCGGTTGAGGATCAGGTTGAAGGCGATGTCGAGCGGGCCGTCGGGCACTTCGCGCTCGCCCATGCCGAACCCGATGGCTTCGCGCTGCTTGCCGCCCAGCGAGAAGATCAGCTTCAGGTGCTTGCCGCCGATGACGCGCGCCGGGAACAGCGGCGTCACGTTGCGGATGGCCCAGACCGGCAGCGGGTTCGAGTGGCCGAACGGCCGCAGGCGGTTCTGGTCGTGGTAGAGGGGATCGCCGATGTCGCCCGGCGCGATCCAGGCGTCCACCATCAGCTGCCGCCGCTGGTCCACCTGGCTGAGGGTGGCCGCGCAGACTTCGTTGAACCGCGCGGCGAATTCGGGAATGCGGGCCTGGTCCACCTCGAGGCCGGCCGCCATCGCGTGGCCGCCGTAGCGGCGCAGCATCGGCGAACATTGCTGGAGGTGGCTGAGCAGGTCGAAGCCGGGCACGCTGCGGCACGAACCGCGGCCGACGCCGTCGTCGTCCATGCCGATCACCACGACGGGCCGGTTGTAGCGGCTGGCGATGCGCGAGGCCACGATCCCGATCACGCCGGCGTGCCAATGCGGATGCGCCACCACGAGACCGAAGTCCTTGTCCGCGTCGAAGCGCGCGTCAAGATCCGCGCAGGCCTCGCCCACGATGCGGTCTTCGATTTCCTGCCGCTTGCGGCTGGCGTCGTCGAGCTGCTGCGCCAGGATCTTCGCGCGCGGCTCCTGCTCGGTCATCACCAGCTCCAGCGCGGCGTCGGCGTTGCCGAGCCGCCCGGCGGCGTTGATGCGCGGGCCGATCATGAAGCCGATGTGGTAGGTGTCCACCGGCCCGGTGATGCCGGCGGCCTCGATCAGCGTGCGCAGGCCCACGGACTTGGTCTTGTTCAGCAGCATCAGGCCGTGGTAGACGAGGATCCGGTTTTCCTTCAGCAGCGGCACGATGTCCGCGACGGTGCCGACGGCCACCAGCTCCATGTAGGTCTTGAGATCGAGCTTTTCGGCGGCCTCCAGCTTGCGCTGGCGCGCGGCCTTGACGAGGCCGTGGCAGACCTTGAAGGCCACGCCCACGCCCGCCAGCATGCGGATGTCCTCCGGGCAGTTGCCCAGCTTGGGGTTCACGATGGCGCAGGCCTCGGCCACGCCTTCCGCGGCGGGCTCGTGGTGGTCGGTCACCACCACGTCGATGCCCAGCCGGGCGGCTTCGCGCACGGCCTCGACGGAACTGGTGCCGCAATCGACGGTGATGATGAGGTTGGGCCGGAACACCTCCACGCAGCGGTTGAGGGTCTCGACGCCCAGGCCGTAGCCGTCTTCGATGCGGTGCGGCAGGAAGGGCGCGGCGATCGCGCCCAGCTCGCTGAGCACCTGGATCATCAGCGCCGTGGCCGTCACGCCGTCGACGTCGTAGTCGCCGTAGACGAGGATGGAACTGCCCTGCTCGACGTGCTGCAGGATCAGGTCCACCGCCTTCTCCATCCCCGGCAGCGCGAACGGATCGGTCAGGTCCGCCAGCCGCGGCTGGAGGAAGCGTTCGATCTCGGCGCGGTCCGTGAGGCC
>DAOTNL010000089.1:0-10538 GCA_035450765.1 Kiritimatiellia bacterium
GATGTAGGGCGGCAACGGCGTCTGGCCGATTCGCTCGAGCACTTCCAGCCACGGCAACGCCGATTCCAGCCGGATCTTCACCCGGCCCAGTTCGCCGTCTTCCAGCAGCGTGGCGACGGCCAGATCTTCGTCCAGGATCACCTGCTCGCCGACCTTGGGGCGGCGGCGGGAGCGCATCAGCGCATCCCAGATGCCCGGCGCGGTTTCTTCCAGCAGGAGGAATTCGACCTTGCCGCCGGTGCCTTCCCTGGCCTTGCGGCCGAATACGCGCGCCGGAATGACGCGCGTGTCGTTGGCCACCAGCAGATCGCCGGCGCGCAGGTATTCCGGCAGGTCGGCGAAGCGCCGGTGTTCCCAGGTCTGCTTGGCGCGGTCGAGCACCAGCATGCGCGCGCCGTCGCGGCGCTCGGCGGGTTCCTGCGCGATCAGTTCGGGCGGCAGCTCGTAGTCGAAATCGGCGACCTTCATCGCAGCAGCAGCCGCCGCTGGACGGCGAGGCCCACGACGGCGGCGAGGAAGGCGCCCAGCAGGACGTAGCCGACCTTGCCCAGCCAGCCGCCGCGCTTTTCGGCGGGCTCTTCCGGCTCCGCCGCGGGCTGGTCGAGCTCTTCGCCCTGGGCCGAATCGTCGAGCGCGACCGGGGCCGGCGCCGGCGCCGGGGCGGGCTGGACGGCGGGTTGCGGCGGCGGAACCGCCGCGGCGCGGGTCGCGTCCGGCAGGCAGCGGTTGATCAGTTCCTTCGTCTTGGCGATGTTGGCCGATTTGGTTGCGCTGCCCATCACGACGGAGATCACGCGCCGGCCGTCGCGCTGGACGGTGGCGGCGAGGCAGTAGCCGCTGGCGCGGATCCAGCCCGTCTTCAGGCCGTCGCAGCCCGGAAAGGTCCCCAGCAGCGCGTTGTGGTTGCCCATGATCACCGGTTTCTCCGCGTCGGGCCGGAACGGACGCTGGATGACGGAGGTGTACTTCAAGGTCTCGGGATGCGCGGCGAGCAGGGCCTGGCAGAGCTTGGCGAAATCGCGCGGCGTGGTCATGTCGGGCCGCTGGCCGGCGGCCGGCGGCAGGCCGTGGGGCGACTGGAACTGCGTGACGGGCGACAGGCCGAGTTCGCGCGCCTTCTGGTTCATCAGCCGAACGAAGCCCTCGCGGCTGCCGCCGACGTGGATGGCCAAGGCCATGGCCGCGTCGTTGGCGGACTGCACCATGAGGGCGTAGAGCAGTTCTTCGAGCGGAAACGTCTCGCGCGGATCGAGCCACACCTGCGAGCCGCCCATGTCGAAGGCTTCCTTCGTCACCGCCACCGTCTCGTCGAGGCGCAGCTGGCCGGCCTTGACGCGGTCGAGGATCACGAACAGGTCCATCAGCTTGAGCATGCTGGCCGGATAGCCGGGGCGGTCCGCGCCGTCCTCGAAGAGCACGCGGCCGTCGCTGGCGTCGACCACGATGGCGCCGTTGTAGGGATCGCGCGCGATCGATTGCGCGCACGCCGCCGGAACCGCCAAGCCGATCAACGCCAGGGAAAAGAGGATTTTCTTCATGCGGAACTTCTAGCGGGGGCGCCCCGGAAATGCAAGCGGCAACCCCGGAACCGGGGCATGAAAAAGGACGCCGCGAAACCGCAGCGTCCCGGCGAAGCGTCGGCGATCTACTTGGCGACGGCCTTGACGAGGGCGGCGGCCTTGTCGGTCTGTTCCCAGGTGAAGAACTTGAAGTTCTTGTCGCCGGGCTTGCGGCCGAAGTGGCCGTACTGGTTGGTCAGGGAGTAGATCGGGCGCAGCAGGTCGAGCTGCTTGATGATCTCGGCCGGCTTCAGGCCGAAGACGGCGCGGACCGCCTTGGCGATCTGGTCGTCGGGCACGGCGCCCGTGCCGAAGGTCTCGACGTGGACGGAAACCGGATCGGGATAGCCGATGGCGTAGGCCAGCTGCACTTCGCAGCGCTTGGCCAGCTTGGCCGCCACGATGTTCTTGGCGACGTAGCGGGCCATGTAGGCGGCGCTGCGGTCCACCTTGGAGGGATCCTTGCCGGAGAAGGCGCCGCCGCCGTGCCGGCCCATGCCGCCGTAGGTGTCCACGATGATCTTGCGGCCGGTGACGCCGCAGTCGCCCTGCGGGCCGCCGACGACGAAACGGCCGGTCGGATTCACGTGGTAGACCGTGCGCTTGTCCAGCAGCTTCGCCGGCACCGACGTCTTGATCACCTTCTCGATGATTTCCTTGCGGATCTGCTTGTTCGAGACGTGCGGGGCGTGCTGGGTCGACACGACGACGGTGTCCACGCGCACGGGCTTGCCGCTCGCATCGTACTCGACGGAGACCTGGCTCTTGGAATCCGGGCGCACCCACGGCATCTTGCCGGCCTTGCGCAGGTCGGTCAGCTTGCGCATGATCCGGTGGGCCAGCACGATCGGCATCGGCATCAGTTCGGGGGTTTCGTCGCAGGCGTAGCCGAACATCATGCCCTGGTCGCCGGCGCCCTGCTCGGCCGTGGCCTTGCCTTCGGCCTTCGCGGCGTTCACGCCCTGGGCGATGTCGGGCGACTGGTTTTCGATGGCGACGAGCACCGCGCAGATGTTGCCGTTGAAGCCGGCTTCCTGGTGGTCGTAGCCGATTTCGGTCACGGCCTTGCGGGCCACTTCGGCGTAGTTCACGATCGCCTTCGTGGTGATTTCGCCGGCGACGACGACCATGCCGGTCTTGGCGAGGGTTTCGCAGGCCACGCGGCTCTTGGGATCCTGCGCGAGGCAGGCGTCGAGGATCGCGTCCGAAACGGCATCGCACAACTTGTCGGGATGGCCTTCGGAAACGGACTCGGAGGTGAACACGGTATTCTTGGACATGGGGTCTCCTTCCAGGGGTTTTTCGACCGATAATCCGGGCGAATATACGGGATTACCCGGCCAATTCAAGTATTTCCGGCGCGATTCGGCGGACGAGGTCGCGGCACAGCGCCAGCACGTCGGCCCCGGTGGGCTTGGTCAAGGCGGCGGCGGCCAGTTCCCGGGCTTCGGCCAGCCGCAGGCGGCGGACGACGTCCTTGACCAGCGGCAGGGCGCCCGGACTGGCGCTGAGTTCGGCGACCCCCAGCCCCAGCAGCAGCGGCACCAGCACCGGATTGCCGGCCGTTTCGCCGCACACCCCCGTCCAGATGCCGTGGCGCCGGCCGGCCTCCACCGTGCGGCGGATCAACTGGAGCACGGCCGGGTGGGTCGGTTCGTAGAGGTGCGCCACGCGCTCGTTGCCCCGGTCGATCGCCAGCGTGTACTGCACGAGGTCGTTCGTGCCGATGCTGAAAAACTTCACCTTCGGCGCGATCAGGTCCGCCGTCAGCGCGGCCGACGGGATTTCGATCATCGCGCCGACTTCGACGTCGGGATTGAAATCCGCGCCCGCGGCGGCCAGTTCCGCCTTGCACTCTTCCAGGACCGCGTTGGCCTGGTCCACCTCCGCCGCGCGGCTGATCATCGGATACATGATCCGCAGCCGGGGATTGAGCGCGGACGCCCGCAGCAAGGCCCGCAACTGGGCCTTGAACAGCGACGGCCGGTCCAGGCACAGGCGGATGGCGCGCCACCCCAGGAACGGATTGTCCTCCGGCGCCAGCTTGCCCGCGGCCGCGACCTTGTCGCCGCCGAGATCGAGGGTGCGGATGATGGCCGCCTCGGGCCGGATCCGGCGGGCCACTTCGGCATAGGCTTCGTACTGGCGCTCCTCGCTCGGCTCGCCGCCGGCGCCCATGAACAGGTATTCGCTGCGGAACAGGCCGACGCCGCGGGCGCCGCGCGCCTGCGCGGCCTCCACGTCCGCGGGCATCTCGATGTTCGCCGCCAGATCCACGGCGTGGCCGTCGAGCGTGACGGCCGGCTCGTCCCGCAGCGCGCCGAGGCGCTTCTGGATGGCCGCGCGGCTGCGCGCAAGCCGGTCGTAGTCCGCTTCGCGCCCCGGCGAGGGATGCGCCACCAGCAGGCCGCGGACGCCGTCGAGCACGACGCGGTCGCCGTCGGCCAGCCGGGCGGTCGCCCCGCGCACGCCCACGATGGCCGGCAGGTCCATCGCGCGCGCCATGATGGCCACGTGCGACGTGGGGCTGCCGCCCTCGGTCACCACGCCCAGCACCTTGCGGCGGTCGAACGCCGCCATTTCCGACGGCGCGACGTCGTGCGCGACGAGGACGCGCGGGGTTTCGAGGCCGGCGAGCCATTCGCCGCCGCCCGCCAGGTTGCGCAGGATGCGCCGGGCCACGTCGCGGATGTCGGCGGCCCGTTCGCGGAGATAGTCGTCTTCCATTTCCCGCAGCGTGCGGGCATAGCGCTCGGCCACGTCGAACACGGCCTTTTCGACGTTCCGGCGCCGCTCGCGCAGGTCGCGGTAGACCTCGTCGACGAAGCTGGGGTCGTCCACCACCTGCAGGTGCGCCTCGAAAATCCCGGCGCTTTCGCCGCCGAGGGCTTCGCCGACGCGCCGCTGGACGTCGTGCAGCTGGCGGCGGGTTTCGATCAGGGCGGCTTCGAGGCGCAGCATTTCGCGCGGCACGTCCGCGGCGTCCACGGCGTATTCCGGCAGCGGCTCGTCGTCCGCCTTCAGGAGCAGGACGGGGCCGGCGACGATGCCCGGCGCGGCTCCGATCCCCCGCATCTCGAGCTCCTGCCGGGCCTCCATGGCCGCCTCCTCAGTCTTCGAAGAACTTCCGTTCGAACAGGTCCGCCAGCGCGGCGATCGCGGCCGCCGCGTCGGCGCCGGAGGCGTGGATCTTCAGCTTGGCGCCGTGGTTGCCCTCCAGCGTCAGCAGGCCCATGATGCTTTTCGCGTTGACCTTGACCCCGTTCTTCTCGAGCAGGATCTCGCACGCGAAGCCGGTCGCGGCCTTGACCAGCAGCGCGGCGGGCCGCGCATGGATGCCGTAGCGGTTGAGGACCGTCACCTCGCGGGTCAGCGCGGCGGCGGCCGGAGTCGTTTTTTTGCTGCTGTCCACGGGTCAATCCTTCCGGGCCAGGGCCACCTTGAGTTTTTCGTCCAGTTCCCGCGCGGCGTCGTGGCCCATCTGCTTCATGCGCTGGTTGAGCGCGGCCACTTCGACCACGTTCGTCAAATCGCGGCCGGCCGCCACGGGCACGGCGATCAGCGGCACGGGCACGCCGAGGACGTCGCGGAACTGCGCGTCGAGGCCCGTCCGGTCGATGTCGTCCGCGCCGACGGCCGCCTTCTGCATGCGGATGATGAGGTCCAGGCGCATGCCGTCGCGCATGGAGGCCACGCCGAAAAGCCCGGGCACGTGGATGATGCCCAGGCCGCGGATTTCCATGTGCTCGCGCGTGATCGGCACGGCGGAGCCCTGGATGGCGCCGGTGCTGTCGCGGGTCAGCACGGTGGTGTCGTCCGCCACCAGGCTGTGGCCGCGCTTGATCAGCGCCAGGGCGATTTCGCTCTTGCCGATGCCGGGCTCGCCCTCCAGCAGCACGCCCACGCCGTTGATTTCGATCATGGTGCCGGGCACGCGGATGCGCGGGCTGGTCAGGTTCTGCATCAGCACCGTGCCCGCGTTCATGAAGTGGCCGGTCACCAGGTGCGTGCGCATGACCGGCAACCCGAGCCGCGCGCACACCTGCCGGAAATAGGCCGGCAGGCGCCGGCCGCGCGACATGACGATGCCGGGCACGTGCGCCAAGGTCTGCAGGCGCTCGATCCGCTCCGCCGCCGGCAGGCTGCCCAGATAGGTCATCTCCGCCAACCCCAGCACCTGGATGCGCCGGTAGGCGAAGTAGCGCAGGAAACCGGCCAGCGCCAGGCCGGGGCGGTTCAGCGCCACCTCGGTGATCTCGCGGCCGACGGCGGCTTCCGGGTTCGCCTCCCAATCCATCTGCAGGATCGAGCGGCCGGCTTCGAAGAAGTCGGCGACCGTGATCCGGGGGCTTTCGGCGGTTCTCCACATGGCGTTCGTTTCCGGAGGCGGGAGCCGGCGGGCGCCGGCTCCCCGCGGCGGCGGCTCAGGCCGGGGGCGGCTCCACGTCCGCCAGGCGCTGCCGCTCGTGGTGCTTGTCGATCATCTTCTGGCGCGACTTGCGCAGCTGCACGTCGATCTTCTGGGCGGCCGCGTCGATCGCGGCATACAGGTCGTCCGTCGTTTCCTGCGCCACTTCGCGCAGCTTGTCGCGGCCCTGCACGACGAATTCCGCCGTGAAGCGGTATTTCTCGTGCGAGAGGATCGCGTGGGCGCTTTCGATCCGCGGGTAGGCTTCCAGCACCGGCCCCAGCCGGCTGTCCACGTAGTCCCGCAGCCCTTCGTTCACCGTCACGTTCCGTCCTGTGATCTGGATGTCCATTCCGGCTCCCTTCTGTTCGTTGTTTCGACGAAAATCCGTTGCCCTACATGCTGAACGCCTTGCCCAGGTACTTCTCCCGCGCCTGCGGGTCGTTGACCAGGAACTCGCGGGTGCCCTCGGTGAGCACCTCGCCCGAATAGATGACGTAGGCCCGGTCCACCACCGAGAGCGTCTCGCGCACGTTGTGGTCGGTGATCAGGATGCCCAGCCCGCGCTGCTTGAGGTCGCGGATGATCTGCTGCACGTCGTAGACCGCCAGCGGATCCACGCCGCTGAAGGGCTCGTCGAGCAGGATCAGGGCCGGGTCCGTCACCAGCGCGCGGGTGATTTCCAGCCGGCGGCGCTCGCCGCCGCTGAGCGTGTAGGCCTTCTGCTTGGCGAGATAGCCGATCTTCAGCTCCTCGAGCAGGTATTCCAGCCGGCGGCGGCGCTCGCGCGCGCCGATCGGCAGCGTTTCGAGGATCGCCAGCACGTTTTCCTCGACCGTCAGGTTGCGGAAAATGCTCGGTTCCTGCGCCAGATAGCCCAGCCCCATCCGCGCGCGGCGGTACATCGGCAGCTTCGTGACGTCCTGGCCCCGGAAATAGACGTGCCCGCTGGTCGGCCGGATCAGGCCGGTGATCATGTAGAAACTGGTCGTCTTGCCCGCGCCGTTGGGTCCCAGCAGGCCCACGATCTCCCCCTCGCGGACGTTCATCGCCACGCCGTTCACGACCCGTCTCCGGCGGTATTCCTTCACCAGCCCCCGCGTTTCGACGAGCAGGTTTTCACGGACGGATTCGGTCACGTACGGTACCTCATCGATGGAAAGTTAACCCCGTTTCCGCGCCGCGGCAAGCCTATTTCGCCCCCGGCTTGAAGAACGAATCCGCGTCGCCGAAATCTTCCGAATACACCACGAGCCGGGCCCGCGGCATGCACTCCAGCTTCTGCTGGTCGCGCCAGAACGTGATGACCTCCCCCTCCAGGATGTTGCGGCCCTGCATGACCTGCGGCGGGCCGCCCGAGAGCACGATCTTGCCCGACGGCACGTCGTAGACCGCGACGTCCGAGCGCGCCTTCTTGTCGCCCTGCGTCAGCAGCACCTTGCCCTCCGCCTTGATCGTCTGGGCCCCGCCGTCCTCCGTGAACGTGATCGTCAGCCGGTCCGAACTGAGCTGCAGGCGCGGATCGTTCACCTGCACGCGGCCCTCGAACAGCGCGAATTTCTGGATGTAGTCGAACGTCAGCTTGTCCGCCGTCACCACCGTCGCGTCCGGCGACGCCTCCAGCGAGCGCCCGTCGTCCGCCAGCGCGGCCTGCGCCGGCCGCCCCGCCGCGATCCCGCCGGCCACCGCGGCCAGCGCCATCCATCTGCCCAGTTTCGCCATGTTCATTCCTCTTCCGAAGCCGGCGCCGGCGCGGCGCCGGCGGCCCGTGGCGGCGCCACGAGGCTCTTCTTGTCCATCTGTCCGTCCAGCACGACCTTCGCGTTCTGGAAAATCTGGAATTGCTCGGTCTCGCCGTTCCAGGCGAACCCGTCGCCCGTCAGCACCGCCTTTTCGGTCACCACGCGGATGTGCTGCTTCGAGGCCGCGCGCTTGCGCTCGGGATCGTAGGCGCACAGCGACGAATAGATCCGCGCCGTCACCTCGCCCTTGCGGAAGAGTTCGATCTTCAGCCCCGTGAGCTGGATGATGCCGTCGGCGAGGAACGTCGCCGTCTGGCCGTAGAGCTGCTGCTTGAGCTTGCCGTCCGCGTCGTATTCCGGCAGGCGGAAGCCCTTGACGGTCTGGCCTTCGAGCTGCGCGCCCGCCGCCACCGCCAGGCCCAGGACGGCCGCCGCCGCCAACGCCCTACGCCAGCTCATCGATCCTCCGGCATTGCCGCCACAACGGTCCCACCGCCTTCAGCGGCAGCGCGTTGTCCTTGTCGGATTTCGCCTCGGGCGGATTCCGGTGCGTTTCCCAGAACAGTCCGTCGCAGCCCGCGGCCACCGCCGCGCGCGAGAGGTACGGCGCCCACTGGCCGTCGCCGCCCGTGCCTTCCGCGCGGCCGCCCGGCAACTGCACGCTGTGCGTCGCGTCGAACACCACCGGATACCCGAACTGGCGCATGATCAGCAGACTGCGGAAATCCGCCACCAGGTTGTTGTAGCCGAAGCTCGCGCCGCGCTCCGTCAGCAAAATATTCTTGTTTCCCGTGCTTTCGACCTTCGCGATCACGTGGCGCACGTCCCACGGCGCCAGGAACTGGCCCTTCTTGATATTGACCACCCGGCCGCTCTCGCCCAGCGCGACCACCAGATCCGTCTGGCGGCACAAAAACGCCGGCAGCTGCAAAATATCGGCCACTTCCGCCGCGGGCTGCACTTCGGACACCTGGTGCACGTCCGTCAGGATCGGCACGCCGAACTTTTCCTTGATCCCCGCCAAAATCTCCAGCCCCTGCGCCAGCCCCGGCCCGCGGAACGCCTGCCCGCTCGTGCGGTTGGCCTTGTCGTAGGACGCCTTGAACACCAGCGGGATCTTTTCCTTCTGCGCCAGCGCCACCAGTTGCGCCGCGAGGTCGAACGCCATCGCGCGGCTTTCGATCACGCAGGGCCCCGCGATGAGCGCCAGCGGCGCCCCGCCGCCGAAGCGCACGCGCCCGGCCTTGACCGCCTTGACCGGCGCCTTGGGGAACGGATTCTTCGCCATGCCGCGCCTCTCAGCCTTTCGCCAGCCAGCCCTGCACGTAGTCGCGGATGCCGTCCTCCAGCGCCGTGAACGGCCGGTCGTAGCCCGCCGCCCGCAGCTTGGCCACGTCCGCCTGCGTGAAATACTGGTATTTGCTGCGCAGCGATTCCGGCATCTCGATGTACTCGACGTTCGGTTCCAGCCCCATGGCCGCGAACGTCGCCTTCGCGAGGTCGTTCCAGGACCGCGCCTGTCCCGTGCCGCAGTTGAACAGGCCCGAGGCCTTCTCGTTTTCGCCGCAGAACAGCGTCACGTCCACCGCGTCCTTCACGTACACGAAATCGCGCACCTGCTCGCCGTCCTTGTATTCCGGCCGGTAGGACTTGAACAGCTTGACCGCGCCCGTCGCGCGGATCTGGTGATAGGCCTTGTGGATCACCGAGCGCATGTCGCCCTTGTGGTCCTCGCCCGGTCCGTAGACGTTGAAATACTTCAGCCCCGCGATCTTCCCCAGCAGGCCGTGGCGCAGCGCCCAGAGATCGAACAGGTGCTTGCTCATCCCGTACATGTTCAGCGGCATCAAAGTCGGCGTCGCCTCGTCCGCGTCCGAGTAGCCCTGCGCCCCGTCGCCGTAGGTCGCCGCGCTCGAGGCATAGACGAACCGCGCGCCCTTGGCCAGGCACCATTCGCACAGCTCGCGCGTGTAGCGGGTGTTGTTGTCCAGCAAGTAGCTGGCGTCGGTTTCCGTCGTCGCGCTGCACGCGCCGAGGTGATAGACCGTCCGCACGGCCGGCAACCGGTCCGCGGCGACCGCCGCGCGGAACTCCGCGATGGTGAAAATCTCCTCGAACCGCAACCCGCGCAAGTTCTTCCAGCGCTCGTCGGTGCCGAGATCGTCCACGACCAGGATGCGGTCCGTCCCGCGACGGTTCAGTTCCGCCACCACGTTGCGGCCGATGAACCCGGCGCCGCCGGTCACCACCGTCCAAGCTGGGCTGTCCATGCTGGTTTTCACGGCGCCCACCCTAGCATCCCCGCCGCGCCGCCTTCAAGCCGCATTTCCGGCCGCTCCGGCCGGTTTTACGTAGTACGTAATTTTTGCCCGAAGGTTTTACGTCCTGTGGAAAACCGGTCACGATCCCACTTGCACCGCGGTGAATTGTCCACCATTGCCGATCACCAGCACACGGCTTTTCGGCAGCCAGCGCAGCCAACCCCAATAGAACAAATTGACGGCCTTGCCCATCCGCGCATCGAGGAAGCACTCGACGGGCTGGGCGGGCTGGCCGGGCACCGGCTGCACCTCGCGCGTGGCCAGCGAAATCCGGCGCAGTTCCACCACGTCCGCCCCGTCCTTTGACGCAACCCCGAAGTGATACAGCCAGTCGTCCGCCAGTGCCGCGGAGCGGTAATAGAGCTTCTGGTAGTGGCACGTGTCGGGCAACAGCGGCAGCGCCTTCCCCGCGCCGCGCTTCTGGTTGGCCAGCTGCAACCGGGCCGAGTCCGTCCGCGGGTCGAACTCCGCGATCCCATAGTAGAACACGTACTGCGGCGTCAGGACC
>DAOTNL010000090.1:0-10521 GCA_035450765.1 Kiritimatiellia bacterium
GGAACTCTTCCGGGGCGATGCCGCACACCGGCGAGACGTTGCGGTAGCAGAGGATCGGGACGCTCGGCTTCATTCCGCGCACCATCGTAGGACATCCCGCGGGCCGTGCCTAGTCTATTGTGGCCGCGCCGGCGTTTCCGTCCGGGCCGCGGCCGATTCCGCCAGTTTCGCGGCGAACTCCGCCTCGGAAAGCACCGGAATCCCCAGCGCGCGCGCCTTGTCCAGCTTGCTGCCGGCGTCCGCCCCCGCCACGACGACCTGCGTCGTCTTGCCCACCGTGCCCGCCACCGTCGCGCCCCGCTTGCGCAGCTCTTCCTGCGCCTCTTCGCGCGTGAATTTTTCCAGCGTTCCCGTGAGCACCACCCGCTTGCCGAAGAAATAGCCGTCCCGGTCGGCTCCGGCCGCGACTTTTTCCACCCGGTCGAAGCGCACGCCCGCCCGGCGCAATTTCTCGACGACCGCCCGGTTGCGCTCGTTGGCGAAGAAGTCGCGGACGCTGCGCGCGACGACGGCGCCCACGTCGCGCACTTTCGCCAGCGCTTCTTCGTCCGCCGCCATCAGGGCGTCCAGCGAGCCCAGCTCCTGCGCCAGCGTCCGCGCCAGGCCTTCGCCGACGTTCGGGATGCCCAGCCCGTGCAGCAGCCGCCACAATTCGTTGTTCCGGCTGGCGGCGATGGCGGCGCACAGCTTGGTGGCCAGTTTCATCTCCGCCTTCTTCGCGTCCGCCGCGCGGTTCGGCCGCCGCAGCTCGATCTCCTCCGGCGTCAGCGCGTAGAGGTCCGCCACGTCGCGCACGAGCGGCGGCAGGATTTTTTCCACCGTCTTCGCGCCGAACAGGCCGTCGTCCTTCGTTTCGGCCACCTTCGTTTCCGCCGTCAGCGCCGCGACGATGGCCTCGCCGAAGCCGTCGACGTTCATCGCCTTGCGCGAGACGAAATGTTCGATGCGGCCGCGGATCTGGGCGGGGCAATCGAGGTTTTCGCAGCGCCAGGCCGCCGCTTCCGGATCGCGGACGATTCCGCCGCCGCAGGCCGGGCATTTGCCGCCCGCGTGCGCGGACAGATCGAACGGAACGGCGCCGGGCGGCCGTTTTTCGGCCACGACGGAAACCACGGCGGGGATCACCTCGCCGGCTTTTTCGACGATCACCGTGTCCCCGACGCGGATGTCCTTGCGCCGGATTTCGTCCTCGTTGTGGAGCGTGGCGCGCGCGATGGTCGAGCCCGCCAGTTCCACGGGTTCCAGTTCCGCCACCGGCGTCAGCACCCCGGTGCGGCCCACCTGCAGCGTGATGGCCTTCAGCACGGTCTGGGCCTGCTCGTGGGAATATTTGTAGGCCATCGCGAAGCGCGGCGCCTTGGCCGTCGCGCCCAGTTGCCGCCACAGCGCCAGGCGGTTCACCTTCACCACCGCGCCGTCCATTTCGTATTCGAGTTCGCCTTCGCGTCGCTGCAGTTCCTCGGCGCGCGCGATGACCTCGTCGATGCCGCGGCACTCCCACCACAGTTTCGCCGTCGGAAAGCCCAGCTTCTTCAGGCCCCGCAAAACGTCCGCCTGGGTTTCGAATTCCGCACCGACCAGTTCGCCCGTGGCGTAGAGCACGGCGGCCAGCGGCCGGGCCGCCACCACCTTGGGATCGAGCTGCTTCAGCGAGCCGGCCGTGGCGTTGCGCGGGTTCGCGAAGAGTTCTTCCCCGGCCCGCTCCCGTTCGGCGTTCAGCTGCGCGAACGCCGCTTTGCCCAGATAAACTTCGCCGCGGACCTCGAAGACCGGCGCGGCCGACGGAATCCGCAGCGGGATCGAACGGATCGTCTTCGCGTTGGCCGTCACGTCGTCGCCGGTCTTGCCGTCGCCGCGCGTCGCCGCCGTCGCCAGCACGCCGTTTTCGTAGCGCAGCGAAATGGATACGCCGTCCACTTTCGGTTCCAGCACGTAGTCGATCGAGTCGGCGCCCAGCGCCTTGCGGATGCGCGCATCGAATCCGCGCATTTCCTCGATGCTGTACGTGTTGTCGAGCGACATCATCGGCACGGCGTGCTTCACCGGCCGGAAGCCCGCCAGCGGTTCGCCGCCCACGCGCTGCGTGGGCGAATCGGGCGTCGCCAGATCCGGGTGCGCCGCTTCCAGATCCTGCAGTTCGCGCAGCAGCCGGTCGAATTCGCGGTCCGAGATTTCCGGCCGCGCCTCGACGTAGTACAGGCGGTTGTGGCGTTCCAGCTCCGCGCGCAGGAATTCCGCGCGCCGCCGCGCTTCGGCCGGGTTGGACGAATGCCGTTCCAAAACGCCCCCGCCAACTACGGCGCCCAGCCCGCGATTTGCTGCGCCAAAGGCGGAAAATCTTCGGTTGCCACGGTCCACAAGATGTCGAAGTCCACCGCGTCGTAGCCGTGGACCAGATGGTGGCGCATGCCGACGATTTCGCGCCAAGGAATTTCCGGATGGGCCGCTCGCGTCGCGTCGGACACCCGACTGGCGGCCTCGCCGACGATCTCCACCAGTTTCAGCAACGCCAAGGCGTAAATCCGGTCGGCATCGAGGTCCGCGCGACTGCGGCCGTTGGTCAATGCGATGGTTTCTTCCAGATGGTCGCGCATCTGGCGCAGGGACAGCGAATCGTCATGCCGCGACATACAGCGTCTCCGCTTCGCTCAGGACCGCCTCCCGGAAATATCGGCTCAGGGAACCCGGCGTGTGCAAGTCCACCGTGCGTCCCAGCAAACGCGATAGTTCGTCCTGCAGTCGGATGAACGCCAAGCCGACGCGCCGGCCGGGCTCGAATTCGACCAGCAGGTCGAGATCGCTTTCCGGACGGAAATCGCCGTGGATCGCGGACCCGAACAGAGCCAAGCGGTGAATGCCGTTGGCCCGGCAAAACGCCGCGATTTGCTCCAGCGGTACTTCGATGCCGTGCATGGTCATATGGCCAACTCCTCGTCCGAACACCCGTCCGGACCTCCATCTCCGTGAAATCTAGCCTGCCCCTTGGGATTTTACCAGTACCACTTGAACGTCGGACATGGATCATTGGCGATTGGATATTGAGACCGAGATTCCCTTGAGATTCCCCCTCCCACCGCTTATCCTGTCCCGCACCATGACAACGACGCCCCCCACCCGCATCGAAACCGATTCCTTCGGTCCGCGCGCCGTGCCCGCCGACGCCCTCTACGGCGCCCAGACCTCGCGGTCCCTCGAGAACTTCCATCTTTCGGGCACGCCGATGCCCATCGAAATCATCCACGGCATGGCCTGGCTCAAGCTGGCGTGCGCCAAAGCCAACGCCAAGCTGGGGCTCCTGCCCGCGGACAAGGAAAAAGCCATCGTCGCCGCCTGCCGCGCCGTTCTGTCGGGCGCGCACGACCGGGAATTCCCGGTCGATCTCTACCAGGCCGGCTCGGGCACGTCGTCGCACATGAACCTCAACGAAGTCGTCGCCAATCTCGCCAACGAGGCGCTCGGCGGGAAGCGCGGCGCGAAGGCGCCGGTGCATCCCAACGACGACGTCAACATGGGGCAGTCCACGAACAACTGCTTCCCGTCCGGCGCGAAGATGGCCGTGCACGGCCAGACGCTCCTGCTGCTCGACGCCTTCGCGGCGCTGGAAAAGGCCCTGCGCGCCAAGGCCGCCGAATTCGCGGGCATCCTCAAGACCGGCCGCACGCACCTGCAGGACGCCGTGCCCGTGACCCTCGGGCAGGAATTCGGCGCCTACGCCCACGCCGTCGCCCTCGCCGCCGCGCGCGTCCGCGAGGCCGCCGTGCGCCTGCGCGAACTGGGCATCGGCGGCAACGCCGTCGGCACCGGCATCAACACCAAGGCGACCTTCCGCGCCGAAATCCTGCTGGCCCTCAACGAAGAAACCGGCGGCGCGTTCCATCCCGCGGAAGACGGCGTCCACCTGACGCAGTTCATGACCGATTTCGCCCACGTTTCCGCCGCCTTCCGGTCCGCCGCGCTCGACCTGCAGAAGATCGCCAACGACCTGCGCCTGCTGGCCTCCGGCCCGCTCACGGGCCTCGGCGAAATCCGCCTGCCGCCCGTCGAGCCCGGCTCCAGCATCATGCCCGGCAAGGTCAATCCCTCCATCTGCGAGGCCGTCAACATGGTCTGCATGCAGGTCCAGGGCCTCGACCACGCGGTGGCCCTCGCCTGCGGCGCCGGCCAGCTGGAACTCAACACCCACATGCCGCTGATCGGCGCGGATTGCCTCCAGGCCGCCAAGCTGCTCTCGGCCGCGGCGCGCGCCCTCGCCGACAAATGCGTCGCCGGCATCGCGGCCGACGCCGAAGCCTGCCGCCGCAACCTCGAGCGCAGCGCGGGCTTGCCCACGCTGCTGAATCCGCGCCTCGGCTACGACCGCGTCGACCAGCTCGTGAAGGAGGGCCTCGCCACCGGCAAGACCCTCAAGGAACTCGCGCTCGAAAAGAAATGGCTGACCGCCGCCGAATACGAGGCGCTGCTGGCTTCGTCCACCGCGCCGAACCTGTGACGGCTTCGTCCCCAGTCCCGGGCGCGGACGGCCTCCGCCACGGCGCCCTCCCGGCCAGCGGCCTGCCCGCGCGCATCCTGGCCGCGCTGCGCTCCGGCGGCTGCGCCACCCTCGGCGACCTGCGCCCGCCGCTGCCCGCCGCCGCGGCGCTCGACGCGGACGACCGCGCCTTGCTCGCGCGCATCGCCGCCTACGCCGGCGCCGCCCTGGAGGGCCATCCGCCGCCGCTGGATTTTTCCGAATGGCTGGCGCTCTTCCTGCCGCCGCGCCTGGCCGACGCCGTCCGGCTGCGCTACGGCCTGGACGATCCCTCCGCCGCGCTGGCCCGCCACGAAGCCAAGCTGGGCGACGTTGGCTTCAAGCTCGGCGTCACCCGCGAGCGCGCGCGGCAGCTCCTCGGCTTGGCGTTCGGTTCCCTGCGCCAGGCGCTGCCGCTGTTCGCCGCCGAGCCGTTCTTCCGCGCCGCGGCCGCCGAACTGCTGGCGGCGGGGGGCGCGCTGTCCGCCGCGGATCTCGCCGGCCGGACCGTGCCCGGCTGGGGCCGGGCCGCGCCCGTCGGCGTCGCCCTCTGCCTCGCGCAGCTCGTGCCCGGCCGCATCGTCCTCTACCGCGGATTCTTCAGCGCCTTCCCCGTCCGCGCGATCGAACGCGCCGAAAAGACGCTGCGCGACCGCCTGGCCGGCCGCGCCGAATTGCAGCCGCTCGCCGAACTCGCCGCCGAATGGCCCAAATCCGCCCGGCCGCCGGGCGCCACGGATCTCGCGCCGCTGCTGTTGACGCTGCTGCGGCACCTGCCCGACGCGCTGGCCGTCCGCGACGGCCGCGCGGGCCTCGCCGACCGCCACGCCGCCCCGCTCCTGCGCGAGATCCTCGCCGAAACCGGCGAACAGCCCCTGCGCGCGCTGGTCGCGGCGTTCAACGAGCGCGTCTACCCCGAATGCCGCCGCGGCAGCGGCACCCTCCGCGACGCCCTCCGGCGCGATCCGCTCGTCCGCAAGACCGGCCCCGACCGCTACGCCCTGCCCGCCGGCCTCCAGACGAGCCTGCCCCTCCGCGGCTAGCCGCCGCCGCGGCCATTTCGCTGTTTCTTTTCGCCCGGCTTTGGTCCAAAATGGATCGCCATGGTAGCCGCGACCCGCCATTCCGTTCCGCCCGCGCTGCCGGGCTACGAAATCCAGAAGCTGCTGGGCGCCGGCGGCACGTCCACCGTCTGGCTCGCCAAGCAGCTCTCGCTCGACCGCGTCGTCGCCATCAAGGTGCTCTCCCCCGCGCTCCTCGCCGACGCCGCCGCGCGCGAGCAGTTCCAGAAGGAAGCCCGCGCCGCCGCGCGCCTGTCGCACCCGGCCATCGTGGGCATCGTGGATTTCGGCGAGCACGACGGCACCCTGTACTACGTGATGGAATACGTCGCGGGCACCAACCTCGCCGAATGGATCGCCCAGAACCAGCGCATGGCCCACGGCCAGGCGCTCAAGCTGGTGGACATCGTCGCCGGCGCCCTCGACGCCGCCTGGCGCGAATCGGGCCTGATCCACTGCGACGTCAAGCCCGGCAACATCCTGCTCGGCACCGACGGCTCCGTGAAGCTGACCGATCTGGGCCTGGCGCGCATCGCCGGCTCCGCCGCCACGCGCGCGCCCGCCGAAAGCATCGAGGGCACCCCCACCTACATCGCGCCCGAGCAGATCGAGGGCCGCGAACCCGATTGCCGCAGCGACGTCTATTCCCTCGGCCTCACGTTCTACCACCTGCTCACCGGCCGGCCGCCGTTCGAAGGCCGCTCGCTCGACGAGATCCTCGAAGCCCAGCAGACCGACTACCTGCCCGACCCGTGCGACATCCTGCCGCATCTGCCCGTGTCCTACGGCTGGCTGCTCGCCAAGATGACCGCCAAGGATCCCGCCAAGCGGCCCGCGACCTGGACCGACGTCCTCAAGGACATCCGCCAGATCCAATCCGGCAAATCTCCCCTGCCGCCGTATCCCGCCGACGACGAGAGCACCATCCTGCTCCAGCCGCGCCACCGCCCCGGCGCGCGCGCCCACACCATCAATCTTTCCGCCGCCGCCAAGAAAGCCATCGCCCTCTCCGGCGCGGACACCCTCATCGGCAAGCAGAAGCGCGGCGCCACCGCGGGCATCGAATCCTCGTCGGGCGGCGGCTGCCTGAAGTTCCTCCTGTTCCTGCTGTTCGCGGGCGGCATCCTGTTCGGCCTCTGGCAGTTCGTGCTGAAGGACAATCCCGACTTCCAGGCCATGCTCCGGGGCGAAAAGCGCCGGCCCGGCGCCCAGAAACCCAACGTCGCCGTGGGCGGCACGTTCCACAATGCCGGCGAAAAACCGGCGGCGCCCGCCGCGGGGACGGAGTCCGCTCCGGCGGCGGAAGCCGCCGCGACCGCACCGGAATTGCCGCCCGAGCCCGAGCCGCTGTCCGCCGGCACCGGCACCGTCACGCCCGGCGCCTGGAACCACCCCGGTTTCATCCAGGCCGCGAACCTCTTCAACCAGACCCTGACCGCCTACCAGGCCCATCTGAAAAAGCCCGAGCCCGGCAACCCCGCGCTCGTGTCCCTCCTCGCCGACGCCCAGTACGCCGCGACGCTGTTCGAAATCCTCAAGCCCGACGCCCCCGCCGAGGTGCCGCTCACGCTCTACGCCAACCAGTGCTACCAGCTCGTCAACGACCTGCGCCGCGCGCGCCTGACCCTGGCCGACAAGAAAAACCTCTACGCCCTCGCCCCCAAGAAGCGCCACGCCACCCTCGCGCCCTATCCCACCCCCGCGCCCGATCCCGCCGACAAGTTCGCCCCGCGCTTCATGCAGTTCGGCTACGCATGGGATACCCTGCCCGCGCCGGTCGACCGCCCCGAAACGCCCGAATTCGTTTTCCTGCTCTCCACCGTCGCCGAACCCAGCCCCGATACCCGCGCGCAGGCCGGCCTCTATATCCATGGCCCGCTGGCGTGGCTCATGCCGCTCACCAACGCCTGCCGCGTTCTCGGCGTCAAGCCCGACGAACCGCGCGTGCCCATCGAAGGCGCGCCGTTCCCCTACGGCGGATTCTTCATGCATACCTTCCCCGCCGGCCGCCTCGGCGCCATCGGCCCCGGCCAGCCGCCCTATCCCACCCTCCGCCTCATCACCGACTGCGAAGACCGCCTCGTCGCCGTCCAGCTCGTCGACGAAAAACCCGCGCCGCCGCTCCAGTCGTCCCCGATGACGTTCTCCACCGTCTCCAAGATCATGGATTTCGTCACCGGCCGCGCCCTGCCCGAAAAGGGCGACGTGCGCGCCTCCCACCGCACGCTCAAGGGCGAGGGCACCCTGCGCATCGATTCCGAAACCGCCGATTTCACCGAAGGCCCCGACGGCACCCCGCTCTACCGCTCGATCCTCCTGCTGCCGCAGGCCGTCGCCAACAACCTGCTCTACCACCTGCTCGGCGCCCGCGATTGACAAGCGGCGCGGCGGGAAATAGGCTCCAGGCGGTGCGGGACGCACCCCCGGCGCGCTCGAAAAAAGCAGCCATCCGGCCCGGCTGCTCGAGCTGATCGGACCGAGCTGATAGGCGGCCGGCAGGTCGCCCATACTCTCATCCTGTTCTCCATGATGGAGATGCGAATGGCCCGCTTTTCTTTCAACCGCCGGTTGACAGAACATTAACACAATCGTAACATTCCGGGGAAGATTCGTTGCGGGTTGCCCGCACCTTCCCCGGAGACCGCCATGCCGACCAGAATCCTGTTGATCGACGACGAAGAAGCGCTGTGCGAAGTGTTCAAGCGCGGCCTCGAACGCACGGGCAACTTCGAAGTGGGCTTCGCCACCGACGGCAAGACGGGCCTGCTCATGGCCCGCAAAGGCGCTCCCGATCTCATCCTGCTCGACGTCCGCATGCCGCGCATGAGCGGCCTCGAAGTCCTCCGGGAACTCAAAGCGAACTACCCCCTCTCGGAAATCCCGGTGATCATGCTTTCCGGCTTGCTGGACGAATCCACCAAGAAGGAATGCAACTACCAGTACAGCGAAGAATTCGTCGAAAAGCCGGTGACCATCGCGACGTTGCGGGATCGGATCGAAACCGTCCTGCGCCGTTTCGGCAAACTCCCGCCCCTGCCCGCCGCCGTCGCGTCCTGACCGGCCCGCGGAACCGATTTTTACGTAGCACGTAAAAACTTTCGCGCGGTTTTACGTAGCACGTAAAAACTTTGCCCCGATTTTTACGTACTACGTAAAACCGGCGGCTCAGCGCCGTTCCCGGCCCGCGTAATGCGTGTGCAGCAGCTCGTGCGACTTGTGGCCGAGCGGCTTGCCGAGGAAGTCCCGGTACAGTTCCGCCACCGCCGGATTGTCGTGCGATTTGCGCAGCTTCTTGGACTCGTCCTCGGCGTAGATCGCGGAAATGCGCTTGAGCCGCACGCTGTCGTCCGTGAACCGCGGCTGCCCGCCGCCGCCGATGCAGCCGCCGGGACAGGTCATCACTTCGATGAAGTGGTAGGTCGCCTCGCCGGACTTTATTTTCTCCAGCAGTTTCCGCGCGTTGCCCAGCCCGTGCGCCACGGCGACCTTCAGCTCCGCCCCCTCCAGGAACGACCACGCCGGCTGCGTCCGCTCGATCTTCAGCGCCGCTTCCTTGATGCCCTCGAGGCCTTCGATGGGCTTCACGTGCAGGTTCTCCGCCGGCAGCTCGCGGCCGGTCACGATTTCGTAGGCCGTGCGCAGCGCCGCTTCCATCACGCCGCCCGTGTTCGCGAAGATGTCCGCCGCGCCGCTGGACAGCCCCAGCGGGGCGTCCATCTCGCCGTCAGGCAGTTCCGCGAACGCCAGGTTGGCCTGGCGGATCATCCGCGCCAGCTCGCGCGTGGTCAGGACGTGGTCCACGTCGCGCACGCCGCTGGCGTTCATCTCGGGCCGTTGCGCCTCGAACTTCTTCGCCGTGCACGGCATCACGGAAACCACCACGAGGTCTTCCGGCTTCACGCCGATCTTCTGGGCGTAGTAGGTCTTCGCCACCGCGCCGAACATCTGCTGCGGCGACTTGCACGTCGAGAGATGGTCGAGGAAGTTCGGGTAGTAATATTCCGCGAACTGGATCCACCCCGGCGAGCAGCTCGTGAACATCGGCAGCGCCGCGGTCTTGTCCTTGTCCACCAGCGCGCGTTTCAGGCGCGTCAGCAATTCGGTGCCTTCCTCCATGATGGTCAGGTCGGCCGCGAAGTTCGTGTCGAAGACCGCGTCGAAGCCCATCTGGCGCAGGGCCGTCGTCATTTTGCCCGTCACGCGCGTGCCGGGCGGATAGCCGAATTCCTCGCCCAGCGCCGCGCGGATCGCCGGCGCGGTCTGCACGATCACGGTCTTGGCCGGGTCATCCAGCGCCGCCCACACGTCGTCGATGGCGCTGCGCTCGGTGATGGCGCCCACGGGGCACACCGCGGCGCACTGGCCGCATTGCACGCAGGTCACGCCGTCGAGGTCGCCCGCGAACGCGGGACCGATCACCGTGGCGAAGCCGCGGCCCTGCGGGAACAGCGCGCCGATGCCCTGCACCTGGTTGCAGACCGTCACGCAGCGGCGGCACTTGATGCACTTGGAATTGTCGCGCACCAGCCCCGGCGTGCTGGCGTCGCGCTTCGGCGCCGCGCGCGCGCCGGCGAAGGCCACCGTGCGGATGCCCATGTCGCTGGCCAGCTTGCGCAGCTCGCAATCCTCGTTGCGCTCGCAGGTCTGGCAGTCGCCGTCGTGCTCGGACAGCAGCAGCTCGACCACCTGCTTGCGCGCCGCGCGCGCCTTGGGGCTGTTGACGTGCACCACCTGGCCTTCGATGCAGGGCGTGGAACACGCCGCCACCAGCGTCCGCGCCCCCTCGACCTCCACCAGGCACACCCGGCACGCGCCGAGCGGTTCGCGCTTCTCGAGAAAGCACAGCGTCGGGATCTGGATGCCCGCCGATTTCGCCGCCTGCAGGATCGTGGACCCTTCGGCGATTTCGATCGCCTTGCCATTGGTCGCGACGCGCAGGATGGCCTGGGCGAT
>DAOTNL010000091.1:0-10289 GCA_035450765.1 Kiritimatiellia bacterium
AGCGGCGCGGCATCAAGCGGTTCGGCGGCGAAACCGTCACCGCCGGCAGCGTTCTCGTCCGCCAATGCGGCACCAAGAAGGAACCCGGTCTCAACGTCGGCGTGGGCAAGGACTACACCCTGTTCGCGCTGGTCGACGGCGTGGTCTCGTTCGACCGCGACGGCAAGCGCGTCAACGTCCAGAAGCTCGTCCAGGCCTGAGCGGCCGCGGACGCGCGTCCCCGGGACGGACAAGGGCGGGCCGCAAGGCGCCGCCCTTTTGTCGTCAAGAAACCAGAGGTCGGAAGTCGGAGGTTGGGAATCGGTTGTCCGTTGATCTTGGCTTTTCCTGAACCCTGAACCCCGACACCTAGCGCGCCATGAAAACCCTCACTTTCGTAGACCAGGTCCGCATCCAGGTGTTCGCCGGCAACGGCGGCAACGGGGTGGCGACCTTCCGCCGCGAAAAGTTCATCCCCTACGGCGGTCCCGACGGCGGCGACGGCGGCGACGGCGGCAGCGTGTTCCTGCGCGCGTCGAAAGACGTCGCTTCGCTGCTGGACCTGCACTTCGCCCCGCTGGTCCGGGCCCCGCACGGCGAAAACGGCCGCAGCAAGCAGCAGTATGGCCGCGGCGGCGCGGACAAGATCGTCCCGGTCCCGCTGGGCACGGAGATCCGCGACTTCGAAACCGACGAATTCATCGGCGAAGTCCTGGCCGACGGCGACCTGTTCAAGGTGGCGCAGGGCGGCAAGGGCGGGCTGGGCAACATGCATTTCCAAACCAGCACGCACCAGGCGCCGACGGAATGCACCGAAGGCACCCCCGGCGAGGTCAAGACCCTGCGGCTGACGATGAAGACCGTGGCCGACGTCGGCCTGGTGGGCTATCCCAACGCCGGCAAGTCCACGCTGCTGTCGCAGCTGAGCGCGGCGCGGCCCAAGGTGGCGGCCTATCCCTTCACCACGCTGCATCCGCAGGTGGGCACCGTCGTCTTCGACGCCACGCACTCGATCAAGATCGCGGACGTGCCCGGCCTGCTCAAGGGCGCGCACCAGGGCATCGGCCTCGGCCATGCGTTCCTGCGGCATATCGAGCGGACGAATTTCCTGCTGTTCGTGATCGACATGGCCGGCTACGACGGCCGCAACCCGGCAGACGATTTCCTGAACCTGCGCGAGGAACTGCGGCTCTACAATCCCGAACTCGCGGAGCGGCCGTACTGGGTGCTCGCGAACAAGATGGACGAGCCCGCCGCGAAGAAAAACCTGGCGGCCTTCAAGCGCAAGACGAAGGAAAAGCCGCTGGAACTGGCCGCCGCCCTCGGCGAAGGCGTGCCCGAACTGAAAGCCAAGCTTTTCAAACGCTTCTTTCCGGGCGAGAAACTCCTCGAAATCTGATTTGGCGCTTGCGGGCGGGGGCTTTTCGTCTGGATTTTTCGCCAATCCCGCTGCCAAGCATGGCGGTCGCTGATTGGGCGGAGCAGCGGAGGCCGCTTCGGAGGCAGACGTCCCGATGGGCCGTATTCGGCCGATTGCGTTCGGGAAATCGAGACGCGGCCGCCGCTTGCAGGCCGCATGGAAATTTCATCAAGCGATGGGCGAAATATTCATTGAATCCGTCAAAGCCAGCTTCTTAACCCCCGTTTCCTCGAGATCCGAACACGGCTCCTTCCGTCACTTTCGCGCCGAGCGGAATCGACTTGGCGGAACCCGCATGCGTCCGGAAAACGGGTTTCGCAAGTGAAACTTGATTTCAAAATGGCCGTGGGTATATTGCCCCGACATGAAGAATCCACGCGTTCTGGGCTGGGCGACGGTGAGCCTCGCGATTGCCGGGTGGGCCGGCATTTGTTGCCTATATCCGATATATTTCCAGCGCGACGACGTGTTTTGGCTCCTGGATTGGCCCATGAACCACACGTGGCTCGATGCCTTTGTTCGCAACACAGGCGACCCCTACTGGAACGGCGAGGGGCGATTCCTGCCCGTTCTCGCCCTGATCCGACTGTTGGAGCAACGCCTATTTGGTCTCCATGAATGGCCTTATCAATTCCTGCTGGGCGTTGCCTTCATCTTCAGCCTGTATTTCCTGTTCCTTATCGTGAAAAACGCGCGAAACGCCGCCGCCGCGGCACTCGCAGTGGCCCTTTGGCCGGTTGCTTTCAACGGTCAAATGACAACGCTGTTTTGGTTTACCGACAATATCCACATCGCCGAAATGCTCTTCCTTTGCTCCGGCTTGTATGTCTTTACGCGAAGTTTTGGGGCGTCGCGGCCCGGAGTAGCGCTGGCCATTCTCCTGATGGCATTCGCCATGCTTACCCGCGATCCAGCCCGAATCATTCTGCCCACGACTCTGGCCGCATTCATGTTTTTCGAAGGGCATTTCTCGCTTCGCTGGAGCTGGCTCCGCACGATTCTAACGACTTCGATTCCCCTGTTGCTCGGCGTAATCTACGTGCTGTTTTTCCACAACTACGGAATGTCTTCCGGCGAACAGGACCCGGGCTTTGGGCCTTTCTTGGCCGCGATGCTGGTTCGCCTGGGTTTTTACGGGAAATTGCTGTCCGGCGGGATCACCGGTCTCGCGCTTGTTCTTCCGGCGGCGCACGTGGCGCTTAAAAGGGTTTTTCCAACGCGAATGGCCCTCTCTTTGGCCGCGATACTGGCCGTCACGGTTGCCCTTATGCATTGGCACTACGTCGGCCTGCTGCTGTTGCTTGTCGGTGGACTGTGCTTGCCGGTACGCGTGTGGTTTTTCTTGCCGTGGGTCTTCGTCCCGTTAGCCGGCCTGCTCCTGATCCACAACGTCATTCCAACCTACATGTTTGAGCTTACCTTCGGCGCGGCAGCGCTGGCCGGCATGCAATGGGCCATTGTCGTGGAAGACCTGCGGAGCGACAGCTGTTTGCTTCGCATTCCCCGGACGGTCGCCCTCTCGGGCATGGTCCTCCTCCTGCTGGCGGGACTGGGAGCGGGAAGCGTGAAGATATCTCGGCTGGCCAAATTGCTGCGCTTGCGGAGCGACATGACCATGCTCCTCAAACAGGCAACTCCCGCGCTGCGGAATTTGCCCGAAGGTTCCACGCTTGCCATTGTGAACTACGAAGACATGGGCATTCGGTTCATCGAAGACATGATCCACTGGTCGGAAGAGGAAAAAATCTTAACCCAGTCGCCGCTAGTTCCGAAAAAGTGGGCCACCAGCTGGCTGCGCGTGATTGGGCGGCCAGATGTGGCGATTGCGGATTGGGGTTCTCAACCGCAAGACGCCTACCTCCTGCTGTTCACGGCCAAAGAAAGGGCGTTTTTCGCAAAACAGAATCTTCCCAGCGAAACCATGGCTCAAGCTTCTCGGGGACAGGCCTCCATGGTTTTGCTTCGCTTGATTTCCCCGCCATAGATCCAGGACAATCGCCGGTTTCAAGAGGTGGAACCGGCGCAGCTGGTTGCGGGACCTGTTCGTTGCGGTGCGCAACGGGCCAGCAAAATGAGTCAAGCCTACGCGATGCGCCACGTCGAGATGATCGTACGTTCGCGGGTTGCTTTCGGCTTTCTTTATGGGGTGCGCTAGCGCAGGGTGACGCGCTTATGGAAAACCAGCCCCCCTCCGATTCCTTCAACGAATTCGGCTATCGCAAGAAACAGAGACCGCCGCGTCCCGGCGACGATTCGCGGCCGTTCCGCAAGCCGTACGGCGGCGGCGGGTTCCGCAAGCCTTACGGCCCCCGCGCGGAAGGCGAAGGTGGCGGCTTCCGCAAACCCTATGGTCCGCGTGCCGAGGGTGGTGAAGGCGGCGGTTTTCGCAAACCCTACGGCCCGCGCGCCGAAGGCGAGGGCGGTTTCCGCAAACCGTATGGTCCGCGTCCCGCCGGCAGCGGCTTCCGCAAGCCTTACGGTCCGCGCGCCGAAGGCGAAGGCGGCGGTTTCCGCAAACCCTACGGCGGCGGTTTCCGCAAGCCGTATGGTCCCCGCGCCGAAGGCGGCGAGGGCGGCGGTTTCCGCAAGCCCTACGGTCCGCGTGCCGAGGGCGAAGGCGGTGGTTTTCGCAAACCTTACGGCGGCGGCTTCCGCAAGCCGTATGGCCCGCGCGCCGAAGGCGGCGAGGGGGGCGGCTTCCGCAAGCCTTACGGTCCGCGCGCCGAGGGTGAAGGCGGTTTCCGCAAACCGTATGGTCCGCGTCCTGCCGGCAGCGGTTTCCGCAAGCCTTACGGCCCGCGCGCCGAAGGCGAAGGCGGTGGTTTCCGCAAACCTTACGGCGGCGGTTTCCGCAAGCCGTATGGCCCGCGCGCCGAAGGCGGCGAGGGCGGCGGATTCCGCAAACCCTATGGTCCGCGTGCCGAAGGCGAAGGCGGTTTCCGCAAACCGTACGGCCCGCGCGCCGAGGGCGAAGGCGGCGGGTTCCGCAAGCCGTATGGTCCGCGCAAGCCCTACGGCCCGCGCGCCGAGGGCGAAGGCGGCGGGTTCCGCAAGCCGTACGGTCCGCGCCCCGCCGGTGGCGGCTTCCGCAAGCCCTACGGTCCGCGGCCCGACCGCGCGGAACCCGGCGCCGGCTCCGATCGTCCGGCGTTCCGCCCGCGCAAACCCTACGGCGACGGCAAGCGGCCGGTCTGGAAGAAACGCCCGCCCGAGGACGGCGGCGGCGCGCCGGAATGATTTCGCGGCGCCGGGCTCCGGCCCGGAAACCGGTTGACCGCCGTCCGCGCGGCGTTTAGAGTGTCCCGGATTTTTCACCGAAGGAGAACACATGGCTACGGCGAACAAAGAAGAACAGCAACCCACGGAAGGCGCGTCCGCCAAGAGCGCGCTGCTTTTCGAAATGGACAACGTGGCGCTCGGCGCCCGGCAGATCCGCTACGAAGTGCTTGCGCGCATCCTCAAGGAACAGCGCATCGAGCTGACGCCCATCCAGTTTTCCCGCTTCTGCCTGCATCCGGCCCCGCAGGTCTACATGCCGGCCTTCCTCGAAGCGATGAAGTACACGGCCGCGACGCCCGAGCAGGTCGTCGAGCGCCTCATCGGCGAGACCACCTCCCGCTTCATGCAGAAGACCACCGTCATCAGCGAAGGCCTCATCAAGTGGATGGAAGCCGCGCAGGCGCGCGGCGCGGCCATCGCGTGCGTGTCCATGCTGCCGCAGGCCTCCGCCGAAACGGTGGCGGCCCACCTCGGCTTCGACCGCTGGAACGTCGCGGTGATCTCCGGCCTGCCGTCGGCGGACAAGGCCTTCCCGCGCGCCGAGCATTGGCTGCGCATGGCCAAGGCCGTCGGCCGCAACCCGAAGCGCTGCCTTGCCATCGTCAGCAGCATGGCGACCGCCAAGTCGGCCCTCGCCGCCATGATGCACGTCGTCGCCGTCACGGACCCGTTCACCGAATACCAGGATTTCTGCGGCGCCAACCTCGTTTGCTCCGATCTCAAGGAAATCGATCCCAATGAGTTCTTCGAGCAAATCAGCTTCTAGGTCCAGGCGCTCCGCCGCGAAACCCGCGCCCCGCAAAAAATCCGCGAGCAAATCCGCCGCCGCCCAGCTGGCCTCGCCGGCCGCGCGCCGCAAGGGCGTCGCCGAACTGGCCCGCCTGCTGGACATCATGGCCCGCCTGCGCCGCCCCGGCGACGGCTGCCCGTGGGATCTCGAGCAGACGATCGACACCATCAAGCCGAACCTCATCGAAGAGGCCTACGAGGCCCTCGACGCGATGGAAAGCGGCAACCGCGCGCACCTGACCGAGGAACTCGGCGACCTGTTGCTGCAGATCGTCTTCCAGGCGCAGATCGCCGCCCAGGAAGGCTCGTTCAATTTCGCCGACGTCGCCCAGGGCATTTCCGAAAAACTGATCCGCCGCCATCCGCACATCTTCGGCGACGTGAAGGTGGCCGACTCGAAGGAAGTCCTCCGCAACTGGGACGCCATCAAGAAAACCGAGAAGAAGGCGCGGATCTCCGCGCTCGACGGCATTCCCAAGCACGTGCCGCCGCTGCACCGCGCCTACCAGGCCCAGAAGCTGGCCGCGCGCGTCGGGTTCGACTGGAGCGACGTCTCCGGCGCCTTCCGGAAGCTGACCGAAGAAATCGGCGAGCTGCAGGAAGCCATGGCCGCCAAGAACCGCAAGCACATCGTCGAGGAAATCGGCGACCTGCTGTTCTCCGTGGTCAACGTCGCGCGTTTCGCGAAGGTCGATCCCGCCTACGCGCTGGAACTGACCAACGCCAAGTTCATCCGCCGCTTCCGCGCCGTCGAAGACGAAATCGTCGCCAGCGGCCGCCGGATGAAGGACTGCACCTTGGCCGAGATGGACGCCATCTGGGACAAGATCCGCGCCGCCGACAAGAAGCGCTGAGCCGCCCCGCGGCCGTTGCAAAAGTTTTTACGTTCCACGTAAAACTCGCGCAAAGTTTTTACGTTCTACGTAAAATCCGCCGGAGTATGTCCGCAACGCCGCGCGCGGCGGCCGCCGGGCGAGAATCGGATTGACGGCGGGGGCCGGGAGAGTAAGTTGGTTTGGATTTCGCGGCACTTTGGAGCGTCATGAGCGAGCAGGTCCAGCCATTCGAACTTCCGTATCCGGCCATCGATCCCTTGGAGTGCAAGGCGTGCGGACGGTGCATCGCGGCGTGCCCGAAGAAGGTCATCGCCCTGGGAACGAAGCTGAACGCGCGGGGCTACGTCTTCGCGGAATACGCCGGCGCGGGGTGCATCGGCTGCCTGAACTGCTTCTACGTCTGCCCGGAGCCGAACGCCATCGCGGTGCACGTGAAGGCGAAGGAGCCGAAGTAGCCATGGCGACGCAACTGGTCAAGGGCAACACGGCCGTGATCGTCGGCGCGCTCTACGCGGGCTGCGACAGTTTCTTCGGCTATCCCATCACGCCGGCGAGCGAAATCCTGCACGAAGCGGCCAAGCTGTTCCCGCCGGCGGGCCGGCGGATGGTGCAGGCGGAAAGCGAAGAGGCCGCGATCAACATGGTCTACGGCGCGGCGGCGACGGGCCGGCGCGCGATGACGGCGTCGTCCGGGCCGGGCATCAGCCTGAAGCAGGAAGGCGTCTCGTACCTCTCGGGCGCGCAGCTGCCGGCGGTGATCGTCGATATCATGCGGGCCGGGCCGGGGCTGGGGAACATCGGGCCGGAGCAGGGCGACTACAACCAGGTGGTGAAGGGCGGGGGCCACGGCAACTACCGCACGATCGTGCTCGCGCCGGCCAGCGTGCAGGAGATGTGCGACTTCACGTTCAAGGCGTTCGAGCTGGCCAGCAAGTGGCGCATGGTCGTCTACGTGCTGGCCGACGGCGTCCTGGGCCAGATGATCGAGCCGCTGCGCTTCCCCGAAACGAGCGTCGCGCCGGAAACGGACGCGAGCTGGGCCGTGGACGGTACGGCGGCCACGCGGCCGAACGTGGTGACGTCGATCTTCCTCAACTTCGACCAGCAGGAGGCCTTCAACCACAAGCTGCAGGCGAAGTACGCGGCGGTGGCGGCCGCGGAGCAGGCTTCGGAAAGCTATCGGATGGACGACGCGGACGTCGCCCTGGTGGCCTACGGCATCAGCGCGCGCATCGCGCAGGGCGCCGTGGACGCCGCGCGGGCCGAGGGCTTCCGGGTCGGCCTCTTCCGGCCGCAGACGCTCTTCCCGTTCCCGCAGGACGCGCTCAACGCGTTCGTGGCGCGCGGCGGCAAGCAGCTGATCTGCGTGGAAATGAGCAACGGCCAGATGCGCGACGACGTGAAGCTGGCGATCGAATGCCGCTGCCCGGTGCATCTGGTCTACCGGCTGGGCGGCAACCTGGTGACGCGCGACGAGATCCTGGCGAAGATCCGCGCCACGGCGCAGAAGGCTTGAGGCGGGAGCGCGCGATGGAAAAAGTGATCGAAACCCGGGGCCTCTACAAGACCTTCCCGCGCAAGGGCGGCTCGGCGCTGACGGCGACGCACTATTGCCCCGGCTGCGAGCACGGCGTGCTGCACAAGCTCATCGGCGAGGCGCTCGCGGACATGGAACTGCAGGACCGGACGGTCGTCATCAGCCCCGTGGGCTGCGCGGTGTTCGCCTACTACTATTTCGACGCGGGCAACGTGCAGGTCCCGCACGGCCGCGCCGCGGCCGTGGGCACGGGCATCTCGCGCACGAAAAACCAGGCCGTGGTGGTGGCCTACCAGGGCGACGGCGATCTGGCGTCCATCGGCCTCAACGAGACGCTGCAGGCGGCCAACCGCGGCGAGAAGCTGGCGGTGTTCTTCGTCAACAACACGGTCTACGGCATGACCGGCGGCCAGATGGCCCCGACCACGCTCGTGGGCGAGAAGACCGAAACCTCGCCGGACGGGCGCGATCCCCTCCAGACGGGCTACCCGCTGCACATGGCGGAATTGATCAGCCAGCTGCAGGCGCCGGTCTATATCGCGCGCGTGTCGTTCTCGAACATGGCCAAGCTCAAGCAGGCCCGGCAGGCGATCCGCAAGGCGCTGGAAATCCAGCGCGACGGCAAGGGCTACGCCTTCGTCGAGGTGCTGATGGCCTGCCCGACCAACCAGAAGATGAACGTCGAGGCCGCGACCCGGTTCGTGGCCGAACAGATGGAAACGGAATTCCCGCTGGGCATCCTGCGCGACCGCGCGGCGGACGTCGCGCCGCTCGTGCGCGCGGAGAGCGACTACCGCAAGGAGACGCTGGACAAGCTCCTGCGGCTGGACGTCGACCGCGCACCGGACGCGCGGCCCGATCCGGCGGCGCCGACGCTCCGGCTCAAGATGGCGGGGTTCGGCGGCCAGGGCGTGCTGAGCATGGGCGTCATCCTGGCGCGCGCGGCCTGCGCCGCGGGCAAGTTCACGTCGTGGTATCCCTCCTACGGCCCCGAGCAGCGGGGCGGGACGGCCAACTGCGGCGTAGTGATTTCGGGCCAGCCCGTGGGCACGCCCATGGTGACGGAAGCGGACGTGCTGGTGGCGATGAACCGGCCGTCGCTGGAAAAATTCGCCGGCGAGGTCAAGCCGGGCGGACTGCTGCTCTACGCCGCGGAAATCGGCGAATTCCCGGCTCCGGCCGGGGTGCGGGCGCTGGCGGTGCCGGCGCTGGACCTGGCGAAGCAGGGGGGCAACCCCCGGGCCGCGAACGTGGCCATGGTCGGCGTGCTGGCGGGGTTGGACGGCTTCGGCCTGCCCGAAACGGCCTACCGCGAGGCCCTCGCGGCCAATTTCGCCGGAAAGGCGAAGATCGTGGCGCAGAACGAGGCCGTTTTCGAACTCGCCCGGCGCTGGGGCATGGCGCATCGCGCCTGAGGGGCCGTTCCCGCGCGGAAAACCGCGTGGAACGCTTTTCTTTGGGTTGCATCGGGGCCGCCGGCTTGGCATAACTGGCGGCCGTTCCCTTTTTGGGGGCAGGAACCGCAAGCAAGGAGCAAGCAATGTCTGAACTGAACTACGGGTTGTCGGAACTGGCGCTGGAAATCCGCGGCATGGTGCGGGAATTCGCGGAAGCGCGCGTGAAGCCGGTGCGGGCGGAATTGGACGAAACCGGGCACTTCCCGGCGGAAATCCTGCGCGAACTGGGCAAGATGGATCTGATGGGCCTGTACATTCCGACGGAGTACGGCGGGACGTTCGAAGGCGACAGCATGCCGAACCTGATCGCGGTGGAAGAGCTGAGCCGGATCTGCATCGGCGTGTCCGTGTCCTTCGCGGCGAACGGACTGGGCGCGGACCCGATCCTGATCGGCGCCAGCGACGAGCAGAAGAAGAAGTTCCTGCCGCCGCTGGCCAGCGGCGAAAAGTGGGCGGCCTACGCCCTGACGGAACCCAACGCGGGCTCCGACGCGGGCTCGATCCGCACGACGGCCGTCAAGAAGGGCGACAAGTACGTCCTCAACGGCACCAAGCAGTGGATCACCAACGGCGGCGAGGCCGACATCTACACGGTGTTCGCGGTGACGGACAAGAACCGCGGCGCGCGCGGCGTGAGCTGCTTCATCGTCGAAAAGGGCACGCCGGGCTTCAAATTCGGCAAGAAGGAAAACAAGCTGGGCATCCGGGCGAGCGCGACGCGCGAACTGATCTTCGAGGATTGCGAAGTGCCGGCGGCGAACCTGATCGGGCGCGAGGGCACGGGCTTCATCTGGGCGATGAAGACCTTCGACGTGTCCCGCCCGGGCATCGCGGCGCAGGCCGTCGGCCTGGCGCAGGGCGCGCTGGACGAGGCCGTGGCCTACGCCAAGGTGCGCGAGCAGTTCGGCAAGCCGATCATCGCCAACCAGGGCCTGAGCTGGATGCTGGCGGACATGGCCACGAAGGTCGAGACCGCCCGGGCGCTGACCTAC
>DAOTNL010000092.1:0-10239 GCA_035450765.1 Kiritimatiellia bacterium
TCGAAGGCGGGCGACGCGGCGAGCAGAAGATGGCCGAGCGCCTCGCCGAGCAGCTCGCCGACGACCACGTGATCCTCAACGACCTCGAGCTGCGCGTCGCCCACGAGCGGGCGCAGATCGACCACCTCGTGATCGCCCCTTCCGGCATCTACGTGATCGAGTCGAAGTTCTGGGCCGGCACCCTCTCCGGCGACGTCCGCGACGCCCAATGGACGCAGAAGAAATCCGACGGCTCCGTCCGGCACGTGAAGAACCCGGTCCAGCAGTGCGAGCGCCAGCGGCGGATGTTCATCACCCTGCTGGCCGCCAAAGTGCCCGAGGACCGCATCCATGCCCTGGCGGTGTTCACCCACCCCGCCGTGAAACTGCAGATCGCCGACGGCCAGGGCCGCGCGTTCCTCGTCCGCGACGCCATCCGCTTCATCAACGACCGCTGCTTCGAGCCGCCGGTCCTGACGCCCGCCGAAGCCCTCGAGCTGGCCGAGCGGATCAACCGCGGCCAGGCTTGAACGCCATCCGGCGTTCTGCTACACGATGGGCGGGGCCGGGGCGACGAACCCCCGGCCCGGAGGAAACGGCTTGCCCACGTCCCGTCCAGCCGGCGCCGATGCGTTGCGGATTCCGTTGCGGCGGAAATTCGCGCTGCTGGCCGCCTATGCGCAGGAGCGCCTGGCCCGCCAATTGCGGGCGGTGGCGTTCATCACGGCCTATCTGGCCCTGTTCCAGCTGTTCGTGCTGAAGGCGCCGATCGCGGAGTTTGCGCAGATCGCCGTGGGCATCCTGGCGGTGATCGTCGGCTTGGCGCTGTTCATGGAAGGCCTGTTCCTGGCCATCATGCCGCTGGGCGAGCGCTGCGGCCTGCGCCTGCCGGCCCGCGTCGGCCTCGGGGCGCTGGTGGCCTTCGCGGCGGTGCTGGGCTTGACCGCCACCTACGCGGAGCCGGCCATCGGGTTCCTGAAGGCGCAGGGCAGCGCCACCCTGCCGTGGCGCGCGCCCTTGCTGTACTACCTGCTCAACGCGGGCGTGGCGCTGACCGTGGGCGCCGTGGCCGCCGGCGTCGGTCTCGCCGTGGCGCTCGGCGTGATCCGTTCCCTGCGGGCGTGGAGCCTCAAGCCGTTCCTGTACGCGGCGCTGCCCCTGCTGCTGGTTCTGTCCTGGTGGGCCGCGCGCGATCCGCGCACCGCCGCCATCATCGGCCTGGCCTGGGATTCCGGCGGCGTGACGACCGGCCCGGTGACGGTGCCGCTGCTGATCGCGCTGGGCGTCGGCGTGTCGCGCATCGCGGGCCGCGGCGACGAACCCGCCGGCGGCCTCGGCGTCGTGACGCTCGCGTCCGCGCTGCCCGTCGTCATGGTGCTGCTGCTGGGCCTCGCGCTCGCGCCCCGCTTCCCGCTCCCCGGCGAAGCGGACGAATTTTTCGCGCCGGCGCGGCACGCCCAGGCCGTGCAGGTCGCCGGCGGCGAAGCGCCGCTGCGCCAGCTGGCCGCCGCCCACCTGTCGCCCGCCGCCGTGGCGGCGCGGTTCGGCGCCGAACCGGAAACGCCGCCCGAGCCGGCGGGACCGCGGCGGTTCTTCCCCCGCACGGAAGTCCGCGCCCACGTCTTCGGCGCGGTCAAGGCGGTCTTGCCCCTGGCGGTCGTGTTGCTTTTCGCGCTGCTGGCCGTGGTGCGCGAGCGCCTGCCGCACGCCGACGAAGTCGCCTTGGGCCTCGCCTTCAGCCTCGCGGGCATGCTGCTGTTCAGCTACGGCATGGACCGCGGCCTGTCCCGCCTCGGCAACCAGGCCGGCCGGTCGCTGCCGCGCGCCTGGGAAGCCACCGAACGCCCCGACAAGGCCGTGACGTACCGCGACGTCGACGAGCGCCTGCTGGTCCGCGCCGCGCGGCCCGACGGCACCGTCGCGGAATTCCTGCCGCTGGCCGCAAAAAACGGACCGGAATTCGTGCCGTTCCACCGCGACCGCTACGACGCGGCGACCCGGGAATACCGCTGGATTCCCGAAGAAGGCCCCGTCGCCGGCGACGAGGCGTTCTGGGGCTATTTCCTCGTGCTCGCGTTCGTCTTCGTGATGGGCGTGGGCGCCACGCTCGCGGAACCGTCCCTCAACGCCCTCGGCATCACGCTGGAAGAACTGACCACGGGCACCTACAAGCGTTCGTTCCTGATCCTGACCGTGGCGCTCGGCGTCGGCACGGGCATGGCGATGGGCTTCGGCCGCATTTTGTTCGCGTGGCCGATGGTGCCGCTGCTGGCCGGCTCCTATGCGCTGGCGCTGGCGCTGACGGTCTTTTCCTCGGAAGAAATCGCGGCCATCGCCTGGGATTGCGCGGGCGTCACCACCGGTCCGATCACCGTCCCGCTGGTCATCGCGGCCGGGCTGGGCATCGGCCAGCGCGCGGGCGCGGCCGAGGCGTTCGGCGTCGTGACCATGGGTTCGGTCTTCCCCATCATCGCCGTGCTGCTGTCCGGATTCCTCGTCGCCGCGCGCCGCAAGTCCCTGGAACTGGACGAGGCGCCCGGCACCGCGCCGTCCCCGCTGCGGAGGACCGCGCCGTGAACCGCCGCGAAGTTTCCAAGCTCACCTGCATCGCCGACGTGCGCCTCGCCGCGCGGGTCGAAGCCGAAGCGGACCGCCTGGGCCTGCGGGAAACCTATTCCGAGCGCGGCAAGCAGATCGCCCTGCAGGCGCGGCCGTTCTGGCAGCCGTTCGGCCGCCGGTTCCTGCTGATGGAGGCTCCGGCCGACCTGATCCGCTGCTACGTGCCGCGCACGCACGAACTGGCCGCCATGGCCCGGCTGGCCGCCGCCGCCGACCTCTTCCTGCCCGGCCGCGGCAGCATTTTCGCCGAAGACGCGGTGCTCGTCGGCGAAGATTTCCGGCTCTGGGACGACCAACGGCTGAGCGCCGCGCCGCCGGACTGGGTGGCCGAGAACCGGCTCCAGCCCGCGCCCTACGAACAGATTTTCTGCATCCTGCCGCGCGGCCGCGGCGCCGAACTGGCGCGCACCCTGCTGGAAATGGGGTTGGGCGTGCCCATCGTCGGCTACGGCGAAGGCATGGGCCTGCGCGACCGCCTCGGCCTGCTGCGCATCGCCATCCCGCAGGAGAAGGAAATCCTGTGGCTGCTCGTGCCGCCGGGCGACGCCGATTTCGTGATCGACGTCGCCATCCGCAAGGGCAACCTGCGCGAGCCGGGCAACGGCTTCATCGGCCGCATCCCCGTGCGCGCGCTCGCCGTCAACGCCCGGATGAACCTCGACCGCCGGCGGCACGTCGCCACGATGGAACAGGTCATCAGCACCCTCGACCAGCTGCGCGGCTCGACCGACTGGCGGCGCATGACCGGCGCGGCCCGGCCCCGGCCGGCGGCGGACCGGGAAGAACGGGTCCACTTCACGCTCGTCTGCGAGGAAGGCACGGCGGCGCCCGTCGTCCGCGCCGCGCTGGACGCCGGCGCCGGCGGCGCCACCCTCTCCCGCCTCTCGCGCCGCGCGCCCGAAGCAACGGCCGACGCCGCCGAGGAAGTCCTGGTTTCCCACGCCCGCGAATGCTGCGATCTCGTCGTTCCCGCCCATTTGCTCAACCGCCTCGAAGACGCCGTGGCCGGCAGCGGCCTGTTCGCCGCGCCCGCCAACGGCTTCATCGAAATCGGCCCGGTCCACGACCCGCTCGCCGCGAACGGCTGAATCCGCGCATGATCCCCGCCGCCTGCCCCGATCATCTGAACGCCGCCAGCCGCGCCGTTTTCCGGCGCATCCGCGCTTGGCTCGAGCGCGAAGCGGCGGCGGCGCCGGGCCCGTTCATCGTCGGCATCGGCGGCCCCGGCGGCGGCGGCAAAAGCACGCTCTCCCGCTGGCTCCGCCACCACCTGCCCGACGCGCGGATCCTCGCCTTGGACGACTTCCGGCTGCCGCGCCACCGCCGCCCGGCCCACGGCCGCTACGGTTCGCATCCCGCGGCCAACGACCTCGGCCGCCTGCGGCAAACGCTCGCCGATTTCCGCCGCGGCCGCCCCCTGCGCCAGCCCGTCTTCGATCCCGTCGCCGGCGAAGCGCGCGACGAAATCCAGGTTCCGCCCGCGCGCCTCCTGCTCGCCGACGGCGAAATCGCCGCCCATGCGGAACTGCGTCCCTGGTTCGACCGGCTCATTCTCGTCGAGGCCCATTGGCGCACCCAACTCAACGCCCGGCTCACCCGCGACCTGCGGGAACGCGGCTGCACGCTGGAAAAAGCCATCGACTTGTTCCTGCAGAGCAATCTGCGCGACTATCCCCGCTTCGCCGCCGGCGCCCGCGAAGCGGCCCACGCCGTCGTCTACTGCAACGCCCGCCGCACGTTCGTGCTCCGCCGGCTGCCGGCCTGAAAAAAACGGAGCCGGGATCGCTCCCGGCTCCGGCGCGCCGCGGACGCGGCGTTTTCCCGATCCGTCACGGCACGGGATACTTCTCGGTGAAGGCGATGACTTCTTCCTGGATGCGCCGCTGGAGCTTTTCGTCGGCCGGCTTGGCCACGATCTGGCCGATCCACGCGGCGATCTGCGCCATTTCCTTTTCCTTCATCCCGCGCGTGGTGACCGCCGGCGTGCCCAGCCGGATGCCGGACGTCACGAACGGCTTCTGCTTGTCGAACGGAATCGCGTTCTTGTTCACGGTGATGAGCGCCCGGTCGAGCGCCGTCGCCGCGTCCTTGCCCGTCACGCCCAGCGGCGTCAGGTCCGCCAGCATCAGGTGGTTGTCCGTCCCGCCCGACACGATGCGCAACCCGGCCTTTTCCAGCTCCGCGGCCAGCGTCTGGGCGTTGGCCACCACCTGCCGCGCGTAGTCCTTGAACGCGGGCTGCAAGGCTTCGTGGAAGCACACCGCCTTGGCCGCGATCACGTGCATCAGCGGTCCGCCCTGGAGGCCGGGGAACACCTGCTTGTCGATTTCCGCCGCGTAGGCTTCCTTGCAGAGGATCAGGCCGCCGCGCGGCCCGCGCAGCGTCTTGTGCGTCGTGGTCGTCACGAAATCCGCGAACGGCACCGGGCTCGGATGGAACCCCGCCGCCACCAGCCCGGCGACGTGCGCCATGTCCACCAGCAGCAGCGCCCCGACCGAGTCGGCGATGGCGCGCAGGCGCTTGAAATCGATGATCCGCGAATAGGCGCTCGCGCCCGCGCAGATCAGCCGCGGCTTGTGCTCGGCCGCCAGCTTTTCGACGGCGTCGTAGTCGATGCGTTCCGTGCCCGGATTCACGCCGTAGGGCACCACGTTGAAGAACCGGCCCGAGAAGTTCAGCTTGTGGCCGTGCGTCAGGTGCCCGCCCGCCGCCAGGCTCATCGCCAGGATCGTGTCGCCCGGCTGCAGCATCGCGAAATAGACCGCCATGTTCGCGCCGCTGCCGCTGTGCGGCTGCACGTTGGCGTGCTCCGCGCCGAACAGCTGCTTGGCCCGTTCGAGCGCCAGTCGCTCGCATTCGTCCACGAATTCGCAACCGTTGTAGTAGCGCTTGCCGGGGTAGCCCTCCGCGTACTTGTTCGTCAGCACGGAGCCTTGCGCCTCGCGCACCGCGCGGCTGACGTAGTTCTCCGAGGCGATCAGCTCGACGTTCTGCCGCTGGCGCTTCATTTCACCTTGGATGGCCGCGTAGATTTCCGTGTCGCGCTCGTGGATCGCCTCGGGCGAGGTCACGCGCAGCGCGCAGGCGTTGATCTTCTGCACGCGGCGGTCGTGGCGGGTGCCGGGCTCGAATTCCGCCGCGAACCAGGCGTCGAGGATGGCGGGGATCTCCTCCATCGGCGTGACGGCCGCGCCCAGGACCAGGACGTTGGCGTTGTTGTGCTCCCGCGCCATGCGGGCCATCTTCGCGGTGAACACCTGCGCCGCGCGCACCCGCGGGAACTTGTTGGCCGTCATGGCCATGCCGACGCCCGTCGTGCAGATCAGGATGCCCTGGTCCAAGACGCCTTCCGAAACCCGCCGCGACACTTCGATCGCGAAATCGGGATAATCCACCGATTCCGGGCTGTAGGTGCCGAAATCCGTGGCTTCGACGTCCGCGCGCGCCGCCAGCCAATCTTTGATCTTCTGCTTCATTTCGAAGCCGCCGTGATCCGATCCCAAGCCGATTTTCATGTTCCGTTCCTTCCTGAAATCCCGCGGAGGGGGCAGACTTGGCGCGTCCGGCAGGACTCGAACCTGCAACCTTCTGATCCGAAGTCAGAAAACGCCCAGCGGGGGCCTCAAAAACCCTTATTTTCCGAACATTTCAACATCAAACAACGACGAATATCGTAGCAATTTCGTAGCAGTAAAATATGCGACTTACGACGATTTTACGTACCATCCGACCGTCTCAGATTTCGTCAGAAGGATTACATCAGGCAGGCATCGACTGCAAGACAGGAAAGTTGGCGTCACCCGCAATAGGTAAAAAATGGGGAGCGACTGGTTTGCAGCCGATCCCCACCCGAACCACCTCAGGCTAGGCTGTTACGGTAAAGGCCATGGTCGCGGATTTGACCACCCGGCGATATGTACGAATTGTCGGCAAGCCGATCATGGGATCCGGCGCCCAGACCAAACCGACGCTCAACGCCCCCGGCGAATCATCACAGGGGATGCCGAATAGGACCGGTCGTCGTCGATGAAGACATACCACCTTTACGCAAGGCATCCGCCACGCATCGCTTGGTCGGCTTGAACATTCGCCCGGTCTGTACCCAGTATCGCCGAAACAAGCGCTGCAGCGTCGTCATGTAGGTGCCGTTCGACCGGAATCCTTCATTTCTAAATGGGCAACGCAACACCCGCAGGCATGGCATGCCAAGGACCAGGCACCGATACATCCATCGGGATGCACTTTTTACCTGCGCACGACCCGGTCACATGGTCGATCGGCTTATTCGCCGTATACCAGAACGCCGCGTGATTTCATTCATAAGTACATTATCTTCATATACATACAAATATTCTTGTCTAACTTAATCCGCCATGGAGTGATCCGCATCATGCCATCAAAATGATGCCTAAATGATGCCTTCAAACGCATCAAAATGGTCTTGAGAATACACCTTGTATGACAAAGCGTATCGTCAGAATTGCTAGTGTCTCTATTCCATGCACTTACATAAATCAAAACATGCCGATTTTAATGGCTCTTCGCCCTCCAGCCCCATCACCATCATGGTCTGGAGATCGTGGGCAAATACCATCTGCTGCATGGTCTGCTCATTGGCCACAGGATAGTCCTGAATCATCCCGAGCGCCTGCCGGATGTTCCCACGCTTCAGCCTCCGCAGCTTCCGAAGCATCGCATTTTTCCGGTAGTCCGAATCGGCCCGCCGGCCATAGATCCCCGCCAGCTTCTGCCGCTTCGCGCTCAGGTAATCGTTGGCGACGGCAATCGGCTGCCCCTTGACCATCGGCTTGACCGTATTCCCATCCGGGCCCAGCTCTACCACGGCGGCCTTGTCGGGACCGGCCAGCAGGACGAACGCTGGGAAACAAACGGGCGTGTTCCGGAGAATCGTCAACGCCTCTGCATAGGTATTGCAGTTCTCGAAGACCCACCGAAGCAGGTGGGAAGGCGGCCATTGTAGATTCGGGAGGCGGATCACGTCGGCCTGGTTGATCGTGGCGCTGAACGCTCCCGGCTTGAAGCCCGACAGCACGCCTGAATACCCAGGCCAGCCCACACTCATGAATTCGCCCGCCGGCACGTTGATGTGGCGCAGGATTAGCGTATGCCTTCCAAGCCCGTCCACCGGCCAGTCCATCGTGCGGACGTGGGTCATGCCGAGACCTTCGATATGCCGGGCGCCGGCGGTGCAGGCCAAGGCCCCTTTGCGGAAACGGACGGCATGCCGTTTCAGGGTCGCCGTTATGCCCCGCAGCTTGTCGCCCAGACTGCCCTCCCAGAGTTCCATCCCGTATAGAGCGGCCTGGATGGCTTCGTAGATATGATTGAGCGCTACGGCCTGGTTGTAGTCGATCCCGAGTGCTCGGGCGGCGCCTTTGATCTCTTCGCGATAAGGGTTGCGCCACTTGGTCAGCCCCCGGAACAGCATGCCCGTCATACCTACCAGGTTGTATTCGGCGAGATCGGCGACGCCTCGGCGCGCCAACGTACGACCAGCTACCCGCAGATACTTGGGCAACGCATCCCACCGGCGGTGGGCAGGAAGACTGCAATCAAACTCGTAGACCGGGATCTTCTTCATATGATGCTTCCAGATTCTAGGCCGAAACCGGCAACGGTTCTAGCCCGTAGTGCTCCGCCAACCATTCGATGTGCTCCTCAGGGGTATCTCCTGCTTCCTGGGCGGCCGCGACGGCGTCCAGATCCTCAGCCGTTATCCCGTACCGCTCGTGCAGCAGCCGATCGACTTCGCACATGTATTCGACGAACGGGCACTCGGCCCAACCGGTCGCCGCACTCGATTTTGTTCGCATGGGTTCTCCTTTATGGATGGCCGCCGGGGAGGCTTGGACTCCGCCGGCGGCATGGGTTTCGGTGTTCAGGCCGCGATGGCTTCCTGCAGCATGGAGCGCCAAACGGCGAGCACGGCCGGATGATGGCCTAGCGCCTGGAACAGCCAAGCTCTGTCCTCGGATCCGATCTCCATGCTGGCGACCTTCCGGGCGATGTGGCTCGAACCGTTCACGGTATCCCGCAGCAGGGTCGTGCGCAGGATGGCGCCCACCTGGCGGGCAATCCACGCGTCGTAGGCCTCGGTTGGCTCCGCATCCGGCAGGAACTGCCCGGCCAGCCAATCCAAAGGCTTCTCGGCCCCCGCCTGCTCTCGCACCAGTTCGTTTGTCTGGAGGAACTCGGCTAGCGGCATGGCGCGACAGCAGCGTATCGTCGTCGTCTCGGTATAACGCATGGTCTTCCTTTCCTTCGTTGGTTAAACAATCGCCCCTATAGCCACCAGTTCATCCCACAGCCCGTTCGGATTGGACTTCAGGAGCTTCACCAGCTCGGCGTACTCGTCCTTCGGCCCGATGGTCGTGTCGAACGGCTGGCCGTCGTCGGCCGCTATCGCCCAGAACAGGTAGGCCAGCCCCAGTCCGATCCGGCCGGGAGACCAGCTCTCCGTTTGGTCGTAGCACCAATCGGCGACGCGCCGTATCAACACCAGACGTTGATCCGCGTTCATGGCTTCTCCTTCTTGCCTTTGAGAAGGCTTTCCAGATGTTCGTGGCCGAAGATCGTCTGGCCGCGGACGCCGCTGGGAAGGAACCGGAGGTGGTAGTTCCGTGTGTGGCGCTGGGCCTGCGGCACGTCCTCCCAGTGCGGCGACCTCGGCGTGATCTCGATGGGCACCACGATCGTCTTGCGGTCGTACTTGAACTTCCGCCCGGCTAGGCTCCTCGGCAGGCCGCTCCTGCGCTTGCCCGCGCTCATGCCGCCTCCTTCCGGCCCAGCCGGGCCTTGTCGGCTTCCTGCGCGGCGTTCAGGGCATCCACCCATACGGTTTCATGCCCCCGCCGCACCACCATCGCCCCGCCGCCGAACTCGTCGATCCGGAGACTGCTGCAGGTGTACGCCCACGAACAGCAGAACGGCTCGTTGATCTCCAGCTCCTCCACTAGGGCGCGGGCGATGGCCTCCACATGGTCGGTGTTGCCGGATTCCTCCGCATGAAACCACACGCCACGGCTTTCAACGTCGGCACCGGTGCCGCAATAGCCCCACTCGTCGTTTTCTTCCAGCTTGGCGATTTCCCGGGCGACGATGGACCGGGCCTGCCCGATCTTGGCGGGCGGGATTTCCAGGAACGCCGAATACTCCAGATAGTTGTTGGCCATATAGGGCTCCTTTCTTTCAGATTGCATGGGCTTCCTGGTATCCCAGGAAGTACTCGATCGCGGAATGCACCAGGATCAGGTGCCGGCGGGTTTTGAAGTAGTTGTACGGATTGCGCAGATCCAAGCGCAGATTTTCGTACAGGTCCGGCAGATGCCTCCGCACCAGGCTGTTGACCAGGCGATGGTCGGCCCGGGTCGCCCCGGCCATCCAGCGGTTCCACTGCGCCAGATTGATGCCCGTGCAGGTCGCCTCCAGCCAGAGGCCGTCAACTTGCCTTGGCGTCTTCACGGCGATGCCGCTCCAATCGGCGTTCCAGCGCCTTGGCCACTGCGCCCAGTTCGCCTTGCGCCCGGTGCATGGCCAGAAGCGCATCGGCGACTTGCGCCCGGTCGGTCGCCTTGGCGTCGAAGCCCTTGCCGTCGTCCTTCACGACCCCGCTCAGCCTGT
>DAOTNL010000093.1:0-7016 GCA_035450765.1 Kiritimatiellia bacterium
ATTTTCCTCACTTCCAAAGTGACAACCTATTCCAGGACGGGACTACTTTTTACGTTCTACGTAAAATCCGCTACGGCGCGAGGATCACGAGATCCCAGAATTCCAGCCGCGGCACGGACAGTTCGACGAATGCGCCGGTTGCGTCCGCGCCGGTTTTGAACGGCAGGGGGCGCATGCGGCCGAGGCCGTCGTCGGGCGTGGCCAAGAACGCGCGTTGGATTTTCCGGGCCGTGCGGATCTTCAGGACGACGTTTTTCTGCGGCGCGGGGTTGGCGCACGGATTGCGCCATTGGTCGTCCACGCCGTTGAGGTTGATCAGGTTCAGCGCGAGGGTGCCGTCGGCGCGCTCGCGCGCCGCGGTCCAGATCGCGCCGGATTCGGCGTCGGGACTCAGGCGGTGGGTGGGGCTGTCGATGCGCAGGTCGGCATCGCGCAGGTCCGCGAACAGGAATTCCTCGTAGCGCACGGCGAAGTCGTAGAGATCGCGCAGCGCGCGCAACAGGCCCGGATGCATCCGCGGCACGCGCGCCGGAAAATACTCGTTCACCAGCAATTGGCCGTCGTCGCCGAGCTCGATATGGCCCGCGCCGTGGGCGAAGAGGGCCGCGTCCAGCAGCCGCGCCGAGGCGTCGTTGACGAACGTCGGCAGCGGCGGCTGCGACGGATCGCCCATTTCGTCCCACGGCTTGCGGTTGATATAGGCCGCGAAGACGATGGTCTTGTCCGGAGCGGCTTCCCGGACCTCGCGCACGTTGTCGCGCAGGTCGCGATAGGTGTGCCGGCTCCAGACTTCGCTGTAATAGACGTCGGCGTCCGAGCGGGCGATTTCGGGCAGGTAGTTGCCCATGACGTCGTTGTGGGTGACGATCGCGCCGGGGTGGGTGCGGCGCAGAGCTGCGCGCGCTTCGGCGATGAATTTCGGGAATTCCTCGCGCTCGGGAATGCCGACGTCGGAACCGTATTTGTAGCACCACGCCCCGCCGAGGTTGTCGAGATGGATGCCGTCGAAGCCGGCCCGGTCCATGGCCTCGTCGAACTGGCTGAAAATGTGTTTTTTCCAATCCGGATGGGAGACGTCCATGACCCAGATCTTGTAGCTGCCGGCGTCGTGCTGGCGGATGTCCCGGAGATGGGTGGAGTTGGGCACCTTGAAGGCGGCCCGCTCGACGTGCTCGGGCTCGGCGTTGCCGCTGTCGCCGTACATCAGGTTGTAGGACAGCGCGGCCATGTTGCGGGATTGCACCGCGGCGACCTTGGCTGTGACGGCGGCGAACGACTGCACGCGCCCGCCAACCTGGGTGAAGACGTTGAGCGGCTGGCCGTCGGCGTCATAGGGAACCAAGCGGTCGTGGGTCCATTTCCAGTCGTAGAACTGGATCGCGTTGAGATGGAACTTGGCCAGCCCGGCGGCGAGGGCGTCGGCGCCGTCGCCGGCGGGATATTCCGAGAAGAAGCCCATGCGCGGGAAACGCGTCCAGTCGCTGGCGACGTCGAGCGCGGTCGAGCGCGAATCGCGGATTATCCCGTCCACGAGCAAATCGACGTCGATGCCGTAGCCGCGGAAGTCGTTGGTGGGCGTTTTCCAGGGGAAGACGATGGCTTGGGTTTCGTTTGAAACGCCGGACAATCTCCGGTGGATGAGATGGAGGCCGTTTTCCAGATGCTTGACGCGCAGGTAGAGGAAGGCATTGGTTTCGGGGCCGAAGGCGTTCAGTTCGACGTGAATGCGGGCCGTTTCCCCGGGGGCGTAGCGGCCTTTGTCTAGATAGACGTCGCGGATGGGGGAATTCACGCGCAGGCGGTAGTCGGCGCCGCCGTTGCTGTCCCAGAACGAATCGCCGGCGGCGTTTTGGGCGTGGACGTAGAGGCGGAGCGCGGTGCCGGCGGGAAAACCGCCGAGATTCGCGCTCCACAAATCGCGGCCGTCGGCGGTATCGCCGCGGGCCATCGGCACGGTTTTCCAGGTCGCGCCGTTGTCGCTGGAGACGCCGACTTCGGCAGCGACGGCGACGCCGGGCGGCTGCATGTCGGAGAACACGCGCAGGTCTTCGCCGGGATTCAGGTCGACGGCGGCGGGTTCGGTGCGCAGGTTGCCGATCCAGCGGATGGGCGCGGCGGCGCTGCTCACGATGGCGGAGAAGGGGCGGCCGCCGTCGTCGAGGCGCACGGTTTGGTTGGCACCGGCGACGTCGAGGGACCACGCGATGCGGGCGCCATCGGGAAACCGGCCGAGGTTCGCCGTCCAGCGGTCGTGGGTATCGTAGTTGGCGGTGCCGTGGTGCGCGAGGACGCGCGTTTGTTCCGCGCCGCCGGCGACGGCGAACCGGACCTGGACGTTCGTGGCGGCGCCGAGGGGTTTGGAGTCCACGACGACGATCAGGTCTTGGGCCGGCGCGAGCACGCCGCGATCGGCCGTGCTTTTCGCCCATCCGGCCCATTCGAGGTCGGCGGCGGAAGCGGCGGCGGCGAACGCGAGCCAGAAGATCGGGAGAAGCTTCTTCATGCGCAAACAATAGAAATACCCGGCGGAAACCGCCGGGTAAAGCGTTTTTGCGAGGCTTATTCGGAAATCAAGGGTGTGCCTTGGGGCCCGATGGCGAAGGGGCCGGATTCGTCCTGCAATTCGCAGGAGACGTCGAGGCCGTGTTCCCAGGCCGCCTTGCGCGCCTGGCGGAAGATTTCGAATCCATCGGGCCGGACCAGGAAGCAGACGTATTGCGCGGCGGGATCGAGGCCGTTCAGTCCGGAGATTTCGAACTCCGCGGACGGAGCGTCGCCCGAGACGGCGAAGAGCCGGTTGCCGCGGCATTCCAGATAAAAGGGTGCGCGGCCGGCGGCGGGGACTTCGATGGGGGTGCCAGCTGCAGTCCATTCGTTCATTTTGGCTCCGCGATCATAGATTCTATCCATGATCCATGCATACAAATCATCGCTGCCGGATTCCTTGCAGAAAACGCTGGGGAAATAGTCGCCGGCTTCCCAGCGATCCAGCATTTGATCAAAGGGATTATCGGGGATTTGAAGTTCTTCCCAGGACACCGAAAGGTTGTTGGTCAGAAACAAAACCGAATTGGAATACACCTGGATCTCGCAGTTGCCGCGCTGAGCGCGCCATTCGTGCCATAGCCGGTGTTCCAGCCGAGTAGTGATGAATAGGGCTGATTCCGGCACGAGAGGAATAAAGTGTTTGTTTATCTTGGTCGTGTCGATTTTCGTGCCGGGGTCCCAGGGTTCGAGGCCTAGATCAATCTCGCGCTGGTCAATCAAGGTTCGAAGACGGCGTTGCAGGTGGGAACTGTCCGGTGAAAGAAGCAGGACGACGTAGCGAACGCGGCCGACTTTTTCGATGTCGTCGAGAAGACGTTCGAAGTCGCTGTTCGGCATGCCCAGGTCGCGGGGCAGAAAACTGCGCTCATCTGGATAGAGCACGATGCCCTGGGAGTTGACGGAGATATACACGGGATCTTTCCGCATGTTGATCGAAGCTGGTCGTTGCGCAACGGCAAGAGAGGGAAGCAGGAGGAGCCAGAGAAGTTTTTTCATCGGGGTTTCCTTGGGGGCGGCGAAACGGGAAATTGCCGGGCGTTGGAGCGGACGCGGTGAAGGCGTTCGGTGAAGCCGCCGTGTTCGGTGAAATCCCGGGCTTGGGCGGCCAACTGGCGGTCGAGCAAGTGGCAGGCCAGATTCAGGAGCGAAAGCGCGGCGTTGGCCGCCAGGGCGGAGGAAGACAAGGACGAACATGGATGGTCAGGGACCGGCAAGGACGAAGGACATGAGACCTGGTCCGTGGCTGTCCGTGTTCGTCCGTGCTCGTCCGCGTTCTTCCTCCCGACTTCCTCGGCCACCCAGGCTTGGACTTCCTTCAGGGTGGCGCAGCGCTTGGCCTTGAAGCGCAGCAGCGCGGGATGGTTTGGGGGCAAGAGCGGCAGCTCGCGTTGGCGGAGGAAATCCTCGTAGTCGAGGCGGAGTTCCTCGAGGCTGGCGCGGGCGACGCTGGTGAGCTTGATCTCGGTTTTCTTGGACGTGCCGCTGGCTTGGCTGCCTTCGGCGATGTTCTGGACGCCGGAACGGGCCGCCTGCACCATCTGGTCGCGGGTGCGGCTGCGGGGCGAGACGTAGCGGTCGCAGAAGCGCACGGTGAGATCGTAGGCCAGCTGCGCCACCTGGAAGCTCTTGAGCTTGCGGTAGCCGCCGTGCGGCGGGATGAGGGGCTCGCGGTCGGGCATGGTGCCGACAGGGTAAGGCCGGGCGGGCCGGGGTTTCAACAGCAATCCGCAAGGCGTCAGCAAGTTCGTACAGCCATTATCGCCACTTAAAGTTTGGGTTGTAGCGACGTGCGGTTACTGTCAACTTGCCGTTGACCAAGTCCAAGATAAGATCGATCCTTCCGGCGGTCGGGCAACAGTTGCCATCGCCTTCTTGCCATACTCCAGATGAATAGGACAGGTTTTCGAAATTCAGTCCGCCACCCTTCCACACTCCGCATTTTTCAGGCAATATTTTCTTAATGGCGACATCGATGGGCGAGAGATCAATGGCTTCAGGAAGTCCGGTATCGTTGTTGAGAAGCCAATAATATTCATCGTAAAAGTTTCCGGTTCCGGGAACCCTGGTCCGATAAATCAGAACGCTTTCTCCCGCTATCGTGCGAATTCGCGGATAGTCGTCGACGGAAGCGGTGGAGAAATAGAACTGCGCGTACAAGATTTTGTGGGTTCCGGACGGATCCCGCAGAATGATCGTTTTGAGCTTAAGCTTTTCGTTGGTTACGTCGAACACTTCGAAATGGCGCCAAGGGCCGATTTGCCGAACCTTGAAGTTTTCAAGATCGTACTCCGCGGGAAGGGGATTGGTTCGAGGCATGTTCCAATCGCCGATCAACCGCAAGTTTTCGATATAGTTCGTGAAAATGGTCTTGGCCGGCAACGGATTGATTTCGACACTTTCTGTTTTTCCGTCCCGAACCCAAACCTTCCATTGGGCCAAGGATTCCATCGAAAGAATGAAGAAGAGAATGGGACCGACCAGAAGGAGGCGCATGATTTTCATCGCCACTTGCGCAGAAGGTCGTCGAAGAGGCCGGAGGGCTGGCCCTGCTGGAGCTCGGCGAGGGCTTCCCATTCGGCTTGGCGCGCTTCGGCACCGGCGGCCTGGTGGATGAAATAGGCGATGAGCAGGAGGGTGAAGCGGATCGTGCCGCCATGGAACATCGGCCAGATCGCCCACAGGCCGAACAGCCACGCGAAGCCGCGGCCGACCTTGGCGGCCAGTTGCGTCGCCGGCAGGCGCCCCATGCGCGGCACGAGCGCGGCGCGGAAGACGCGCCCGCCGTCCATCGGGAACGACGGAATCAGGTTGAACAGCACCAGCATGACGTTGATGCGGCCGAGTTCGTGGACCACGACGGCCAGCAGCGGATTGAAGGAAAACAGCGGCGGCGCGAAAAACAGGCCCGCGAGACCCAGGACGAGACTGACGGCCGGGCCGGCGAGCGCGGTCTGGATTTCGTCGATCGGCCGCCGCGGCAGCGCGTTCAGCCGCGCCATGCCGCCGATGGGCAGCAGCAGGATTTCGAGGATGCGCGAACCCTTGGCACGGGCGACGAGGGAATGGCCGATCTCGTGCAGCGCGACGCTGGCGAACAGGCCGACCGCGCCCAAGGCGCCGTAGAACAGGCCCTGCGGCCCGCCCACGGGCATGAACGAAAACGCGAACAGCGGCAAAAAGACCAGCAGGGTGACGTGCACCCGGATCGGAATGCCGAAAACGTTGCCGATGGAATAGGAATTCGCCATGCGCGGAACCTAGCACAAACCAAGCGCCCGGGAAACAGGGGACAGATGGCCGCAACGGCGGATCGCCGTTGACGGCAAGCGGGGGCGGGGGCTAGAGTGCCGTTCCGGGTAGCGCATTCGGCGCATCCATCCGGAGAACGACATCATGAGCACGACGGTCGGCGATCTGTTGCGGAGCAAGGGGAACAAGGTGGAAACCATCGCGGCGGGGGAACCCCTGCTCGAGGCCATCCGCCGCATGAGCGCCAAGCACATCGGCTGCCTCGCGGTGGTGACCAAGGCCGGCAAGCTCTCGGGCATCGTGTCCGAACGCGACGTGCTCTGGAAGATCGTCGCCGCGGGCAAGTCGCCCAAGACCCAGACGGTCAAGGACGCCATGACGCCGCTGAAGCAGATGCAGACCGTGTCGCCGTCCCAGACGGTGGAGGAGTGCATGGCGCTGATCAGCGGTCGCCGCCACCGGCATCTGCCGGTCCTGGCCGACGGCCACCTGGTGGGGATGATTTCCATCGGCGACGTGGTGAAGTTCATGCTGGATGCCCAGCAGGCGACGATCCAAAGCCTCGAGAAATACATCACGGGGACGTTCTGAACCGCGGATGGGAACCACGGATATTTCACGGCAAATGAACGCAAATCCACGCAAATGAAAAAGGGGCCTTGATCCTATTTGCGTCCATTCGCGTCCATTTGCGGTAGTTGACGGCCGGAAGAATTGGAGAGCGGAGCGATGACGAAAACCTGCACGTGCGCCTGCGCGGAAGCCGCGCCGGACGAAAAGGAACTGCTGGCGCGGCTGGAGGAGGTCCTGGCCGAGCAGAAGGACAAACCGGGCGGGCTGATTCCGGCGCTGCAGACGGCGCAGGCCATTTTCGGCTATCTGCCGGAACACGTGCTGCGGCGCGTGGCGCAGGCCTTCGACAAGTCGTACAGCGAAGTGGCGGGGGTGGTTTCGTTCTATTCGTTCTTCTCGACGGTGCCGCGCGGGAAATACCTGGTGCGGGTGTGCCTGGGCACGGCGTGCTACGTGCGCGGCGGCAACGAGGTGCTGCGGGCGATGAAGGACAAGCTGGGGATCGACGTGGGCGGCACGACGCCGGACCGGCTGTTCTCGCTGGAAGTGGGCCGCTGCTTCGGGGCGTGCGGCATGGCACCGGTGCTGATGGTCAACGACGACCTGCACCAGCGCGTGAAGCCGGCGAAGATCGGCGAACTGCTGGA
>DAOTNL010000093.1:7116-10061 GCA_035450765.1 Kiritimatiellia bacterium
CCGTGCGTGCGCGGGCCCGTGCTGCGCCTCGGCGACGGCACGTTCTACCAGGGCGTGAAGCCGGAAGACGCCGCGGACATCGTCCGCGAGCATCTCGTCGGCGGGCGCGTCGTGGACCGGCTGATCGCCCACGACGAAGCCGGCGGCAAGCCGCAGGCGCAGGAAAAGGACGTTCTGTTCTTCACGAAGCAGACCCAGATCGTGCTGCGCAACTGCGGGCGGATCGATCCGGAACGCATCGAGGAATACGTCGCGCGCGACGGCTACGCGGCGCTGGCGAAGGTGCTGGCCGCGCTCCAGCCCGAGCAGGTGGTCGAGGAAATGAAGGGCTCCGGCCTGCGCGGGCGCGGCGGGGCGGGCTTCCCGACGTTCATGAAGTGGGAATTCACCCGGCGGGCGCCGGGCGACCTGAAATACGTGCTGTGCAACGCGGACGAAGGCGATCCGGGCGCGTACATGGACCGCAGCGTGCTGGAAGGCGATCCGCACAGCGTGATCGAAGGCATGGCCATCGCGGCCTACACGATCGGAGCGGCGCAGGGCTACGTCTACGTGCGGGCGGAATATCCGCTGGCCGTGGCGCGGCTGAAGAAAGCCATCGAGCAGGCGCGCGCCTGCGGGCTGCTCGGCAAGAAGATCCTGGGCAGCGCGTTTTCGTTCGACCTGGACATCCGCATGGGGTCCGGCGCGTTCGTGTGCGGCGAGGAAACCGCGCTGATCGCGTCCATCGAAGGCAAGCGCGGCGAACCGCGGCCGCGGCCGCCGTTCCCGGCGCAGAAGGGGCTCTGGGGCAAGCCGACGGTGCTCAACAACGTGGAGACCTACGCCAACGTGCCGGCGATTCTGCTCAACGGCGCGGCGTGGTACGCCCAATGGGGCACGCCGAAGAGCAAGGGCACGAAGGTGTTCGCCTTGGCTGGCTGCGTCCAAAACACGGGTTTGGTGGAGGTGCCGGTGGGCACGTCGCTGGGCGAGCTGATCTACGACATCGGCGGGGGCATCCGCGGCGGCAAGGCCTACAAGGCCGCGCAGATCGGCGGGCCGTCGGGCGGCTGCATCCCGAAGCAGAACCTCAACGTGCCGCTGGACTACGAAAGCCTGCAGGAGCTGGGCGCGATCATGGGCTCCGGCGGCCTGATCGTGATGGACGAGGACACGTGCATGGTGGACGTGGCCCGGTTCTTCATCGAATTCGTGCAGGAGGAATCCTGCGGCAAGTGCGTGCCGTGCCGCGTGGGCACGAAGCGCATGGGCGAGATCTTGCAGCGCATCTGCGACGGCGAGGGCGAGCTGGCGGACATCGAGCGCCTCGAAAAGCTGGGGGCGTTCATCAAGGAAGCGTCGCTGTGCGGACTGGGGCAGACGGCGCCGAATCCGGTGCTGTCGACGATCCGGCATTTCCGCGAGGAATACGTGCAGCACATCCGCGACAAGCACTGCGCGGCGGGCGTGTGTCCGGCGCTGGTGCTGGCGCCGTGCCTGAGCGCGTGCCCGGCGGGCGTGCACGTGCCGGGATTCGTGGCGCTGACGGCGGAAGGCCGCTACGCCGAGGCGCTCAAGCTGCACCGCGAGCGCAATCCGTTCGCGGCGATCTGCGCGCGGGTGTGCTTCCACACCTGCGAAGACCATTGCCGGCGGACGGGGCTGGACGGCGAGGCCGTCGCGATCCGCGGCATCAAGCGCTTCATGGTGGACCAGGAAGTGACCATCGTGAAGCCGGAGGCGCGCGAAAACGCGGCCAACGCGGCGCGCAAGGTGGCGATCGTCGGCGCGGGGCCGGCGGGCCTGACCTGCGCGTATTTTCTGGCACGGCTGGGCTACAAGCCGACGGTGTACGAGGCCGAGCCACGGCCGGGCGGGATGCTGGTGCAGGCGATTCCCGCCTACCGGCTGCCGCGCGAAACCCTCGCGCGCGAAATCCGCATGATCGAATCGCTGGGCGTGGAGATCAAGACCCTGCAGCGGCTGGGCAAGGACTTCACGCTCCAGCAGCTGCGCGACGAAGGCGCCGAGGCGGTCTTCCTGGCCGTGGGCGCGCCGGACGGCCTCGGGCTGGAGCTGCCGGGCGGCGACGCCAAGGGCGTCGTGGATTCGATGGACTTCCTGCGGCAATACAACATCCGCGGGTCGGCGCCGGTCGGCAAGGACGTCGTGGTGATCGGCGGCGGCAACGCGGCGATCGACGCGGCGCGGACGGCGCTGCGGCTGGGCGCGGCGCGGGTGACGGTGGTCTACCGCCGCACGCGCGAGCAGATGCCGGCCTACGCCGAGGAAATCGAGGAAGCGCAGCAGGAAGGCGTGAAGCTGCGCACGCTGTGCGCGCCGGAACGGTTCGAGGTCGAAAACGGCCAGATCGCCGGGCTGGTTTGCCGGCGGATGACGCTGGGCGACTACGACCGCAGCGGGCGGCGCGCGGCGCGGGCCGAAAGCGACGACGCGCTGGAGACGATTCCCTGCGACCAGGCCATTTTGGCGATCGGCCAGCGGCTGGACGCGAAGGCGGCGCTGGGCAAGGTGGCGGCGGCGACGGCCGGCGGCTGGATCCAGGCCGACCCCGTCACGGGCCAGACCGCGGTGCCGTGGCTCTTCGCGGGCGGCGACGCGGTGACGGGTCCGTCGTCCGTGGTCGAAGCCATCGCGGCGGGCGAGCGCGCGGCGGTCGGCATCGACCGGATGCTGACGGGCGCGGACCACGCCTTCTGGCGCGGCTATCCGGACGTGCCGACGGACTACGATCCCGAGGCCGATCCGGTGCCGTATCCGCGCGAGGACCTCAACCTCATCGCGCTGGACCGGCGGAAAAACAACTTCGACGAAGTGGAGCAGCCGTGGAACGAAGCCACGGCGCGGCGGCAGGCGCGGCGGTGCCTGCGGTGCGACTACGGCAAGACCGGCAAGGTCAGGGGGGCGGCGCGATGATCCATCTCACGATCAACGGCAAGGCG
>DAOTNL010000094.1:0-10039 GCA_035450765.1 Kiritimatiellia bacterium
GCCGAGTTTTCATGGACCGCGATCCTCCTTGACCTGGGGAAAAGTCTGCGCCGCTTCCGGTTCCGGAGCAAGCGGGAAACGCGGGCCCCGCCTAGTTCGTCGGTTCGCCCTCGTCGGGCACCGGGGCCAGCGTCACGCGCAGCGTTTCCCGGGTGCCGTTCGCCAGCACGCGCTGGAAGCCTTCGAGGCGGTACAGCCCCGACTGGCCGGCCGGCGCGCCTTCCGGATATACCACCGCCGTCAGGTAGTAGGCCCTCGGAACGTCCGTCCGGCCGATGCAGGCGAAACGCACGGCCGTTTCCCGCCCCGGTTGGTGGACAATGCCCGGCAAGGTCGTCCGGCCGACCTCGCGCGCCTGGGAATCGGCCCGCCGCGGCTCGTATTCGTAGAGCCGCGCCACCAGCACGCCGTTGCTCACGGCGGGACCCGCCGCGGGCAGGACGCAGACGACATCCACCTGGACCGTGCCGGCCGGCGCCGCGCGCGGCGGTTCCGGCGCCGGCGGCGGCACCTCGATCCGGACGCATCCGCCCGCCAGCCACAGCAAGCCGCACAGCCAAAGCCACCCGCTCACGGCACGGCCCTCCCCTGCGCGGGCGTCCGCAGCGCGATTTGCAGGCACATCAGCGACCAGAAGCAGCCCAGCAGGGCCGACATCGGCATCTGCAGGGCCGTGGGCAGAGCGTAGAGCACCAGCAGGCACGGCGCCCAGAACGTCCAGCCGGGCACCTGGTTCGGCAGCACGATCCGGCGGTACCAGCCCTTGCCCAGTTGCAGTTTCGTGGCGTGGAACGAATAGTTCTGGTCCTGCCACAGATGCGCCACCGCCACGATCGGCGAGGCGTAGAACGGCGAATAGACCAGCATGTCCGTCGCCGTCTTGAGCAAGACCGTCGCCAGCGAGGCGTCCGCGCCCCACAGCCGCGCCTGCAGGGCGTAGAACAGATGGGTGTTCGCCCCCATGAAGCCCCACCAGGCCATGCCGAAGACGAGCGCGGCCCACGGCCGCCGCACGCGCAAGCCCGGCACCAGCACGCAGAACGCCGCCGGGACGATCCCGTTGAACACCATGCGCATGAGCACGGTGAAAGCGATGCCGTAGCGGGTCTGCCATTCCACCAGGATCTGCAGGCCCGCATGAAAGCCCGGGGAGAAATAATAGGCCGCGACGAATCCCGCCGCCGCCGCTTGCAGCACCAGCCCCGGCACGAGGTTGGCCCGCGCCGCCCGCACGCCGATCTGCCACGGCGTGGCCCCGAACGGCATTTTCCCATGCGGTGGATACGGTTTTTCCATGCCGTGGAAAAATCCTAGCCGCGCCGCGCGCGGAGGAAGAAATCGTCCGGTTCGTCGCAGACCTCGTCCACCTGCCAGCCGGCGGCGCGCAGCTGCCGCGCCAGGTCGGCGCCGGCGGGCATGACGTCGGCGTGAACGCCGGTGCGGCCGGCATGCCAGGCGTTGAGTTCGCGGCTGCCTTCGAGGTTGGCGACCACCAGTTCGCCGCCGGGCGCCAGCGCCCGCGCACAGCGGTCCAGGAACAGCGCGGGATCTTCCAGGTGGGGATAGAGGCGGAAACACAGCACCAGGTCCCACGCGCCCGCCTCGAGATCGGCCTCTTCGGCCTTGCCGCGCACGGTCCGCACGTGCCCGTGGGCCGCCGTTCCCTGCGCGCAGCGCGCGACCATGCCGGGGCAGGCGTCCAGCGCCAGCACGCGGCCCGCCGGTCCCACCCATTCCGCCAGGCGCGCGGTCAGCGGCCCCGCTCCGCAGCCGGGCTCGTAGACCCGCTTGCCGCGCAGATCGCCCAGGCGCCGGCGCAAGCGCTCGAGCCGGGGCTCGTGCTCCGGCTTGAAGGCCAGCGGGTTTTCCTCGCCGGCCAAGGCGTCGAAAAAGGCTTCGCGATCCATGACGGGCGGGGATGATGGCGCGCCCCCCGCCGGCGGACAAGCCAAAAGCGCGTTTTGGGATTGCGTCGCGCGGCGGAACGGACAACAATTTCCCGCGTGAAGATCGGCCTGATTTCCGACACCCACAACCACCTGCGCGAAGCGCGGCGCGCGCTGGATTTGCTGGTGGCGCGCGGCGCCGGCCATCTCGTCCATTGCGGCGACGCCGGAGAAGACGTCGTGGATCTGGTCTCCGCCGTCTGCCGGACGCACGGCATCCGCGCCCACGTCGCGGTCGGCAATTGCGACCGGGAGCATCTGGAGGATGCCCGGTTCCGGACCAGTCCCGCCGGCCTTGAACGCGCCGAAGCGCCGGATTTCGTCCTGGCCGGCAAGCGGTGCCTCGTCCTGCACGGCGACCGCGCGGAAGTCCTGCGGCAAGCGCTGGAATCGGGCCGGTTCGATTTCGTCTTCACCGGCCACACCCACGCCCCCGCCGACCGGCGGACCGGCCCGACCCGGCTGCTGAACCCCGGTTCGGCGGCCCGCCCCCGCGCGGGTCCGCCCACCGTCGCCCTGCTCGATCTCGAAACGGACCAAGCCGACTGGTTCCCGGTGCCGCCATGAGCGAACCGTCCCGCCCCAGCCCCGCCGCCGGCCCGCCGCCCGAAATCGCCGCGGCCAACGAAGAACGCTACCGGCTGATTTCGGCCGTGGCGACCGACTACGTCTTTTCATCGGCGCTGGCGCCGGACGGCCAGCTCGCGTTGAATTGGGTGGCCGGCGCGTTCGAAAAGATCACGGGATACACGTTCGACGAGTACGTCGCGCGCGGCGGGTGGCGCGCGGCGGTGCATCCGGACGACCTGGCCCAGGACGACCGCGACCTGGCCACGCTGCGGCAGAACCGCGACCTGCGCAGCGAGCTGCGCACGCTGGCCAAGGACGGCCGCGTCGTCTGGGTGGAAGTGGCCGCGCATCCGGTCTGGGACGAAAAGCAGAACCGGCTGGTCGGCATCTACGGCGCCGTCAAGGACGTCACCTCCCGCAAGCGGGCCGAGGCCGAGGCCCAGGCCACGACCGACACGCTCAACGCGTTCGTCGATTCCGTGCCGGGCTTCGGCGCCTACGTGGACGCCGAAGAGCGCTACCGGTTCGTCAACCGGTACCACGAGAACTGGTTCAAGGACTCCCGCCGGCAGTTCATCGGCCGCCGCCTGGAAGACGTCCACCGCCCCGAGACCTACGCGGTCATGCGCCCCTACAGCCGGCGCGCGCTGGCCGGCGAAACGGTCCGCTACGAGCACGAGATGACCGGCCGCGACGGCAAATACTACTGCTTCGACGTGCAGTACGTGCCGCGCCGCGCCAGCGACGGCACCGTCCTGGGCTATTTTTCGCTCGTGTTCGACGTCACCGAACGCGTGCTGCGCGACCGCCAGCTGCTGCGCACCCAGCGCCTCGAAAGCGTCGGCCGCCTGGCCAGCGGCATCGCGCACGACCTCAACAACCTTCTCTCGCCCGTGCTCTTGGGCGCGGACCTCCTGCTCGATTCCGTGCAAGATCCCGGCGGCCGCGACCTGCTCGCCATGATGAAATCCAGCGCCGAGCGGGGCGCCGCCATTCTCCGGCAGCTGCTGATGTTCGGCCGCGGCGATGAGGAAGGCCATGGGGTCCTCGCGCCGGAGCCGCTGATCCGCGACATGCTCAAGATCGTCGCCGAAACGTTCCCGAAGAACGTGTCCGTGCAGTCCCGCGTCGCGCCGGACCTGCCGCCCGTGCTCGGCAACGCCACCCACCTGCACCAGGTGCTGATGAACCTCTGCATCAACGCGCGCGACGCCATGCCCGCCGGCGGCCGGCTGACGCTGGACGCCCGCGCCGAAACCGTGGACGCCGACCTGGCGAAAGCCTGCGCGGCCCCCGCCGCCGGCCCGCACGTCGTATTCGAAGTCGCCGATACCGGCACCGGCATCCCGCCCGAAATCCTCGACAAGATCTTCGATCCGTTCTTCACGACGAAACCGGCCGGCCAAGGCACCGGCCTGGGGCTGTCGACGGTGCTGGGTCTCGTCCGCAGCCACCGGGGCTTCATCCGCGTGGACAGCCGGCCCGGCGCCGGCACGCGGTTCCAAATCTATCTGCCCGCCGCCCCCGCGGAAAGCCCGGCCGACGCCGCGGCGGCCGCCGCGGCGCCGCCGCCGGGCCGCGGCGAAGGCGTCCTGGTGGTGGACGACGAACCCGCCGCGCGCGACGTCGTCCGGCAAATCCTCGAGCGCCACGGCTACCGGGTTTCCGCCGCCGCCGGCGGCGCGGAAGCGCTGGCGCTCTTCGACCGCGATCCGCCCCGCTTCCAGCTCGTGATCACGGACCTCATGATGCCCGGCATGGACGGCGCGGCGCTGCTGCGGCATCTGCGGCAATCCGCGCCCGGCCTCAAGGCCATCGCGATGACCGGCGGCCTCTCCCGCGCCGAGATGGCGCAGGCGCTGGAGGCGGAATCCGCCGAATTCCTGCTCAAGCCGTTTGGCGCCGCCGTGCTGCTGGAAACCGTGCGCCGCGCCTTGCGCGCCTGAGCGGCGCGCGGTGCGCCCGGCCAAAAAAGGCTCGCCAGCGCGCCGTTCGTTCGCGCATGATGCCGGCCGATGACAAATTCCAACGACCTGGCGCGCCGCGTGGCTGCGCTCTTTTCCGCCCCCCGCTACCGTCCCCTCCCTGAACGCGAATTGGCCAAAAGCCTCCATCTGGAGCCCGGCCAGCGCGGCCTGTTGCGCAAGGCATTGCGCGATCTCCAGGCCCGCGGCCAAGCCGCCGCGCTCGGCGGCGGCCGCTGGGGCCGGCCCGCCGCCGCGGCCGGACCGATCGCCGGGACCTGCTGCGTCCGCCCGAACGGTTCGCTCTGGCTCGTGCCCGACGGCCCGAAACAGCCGCCGATGTGGATCGATCCCGCCTCCGCCGGCGCGGTCATGAACGGCGACAAGATCCAGGCGGTGCCCATCCGCCGCGAAATGTTCGCGCGCATGCTGGGAGCCCGGCCCGACACGCAGGCGGTCCGGCTCGTCCGCATCGTGGAACGCAAGCGCCAATGGGTGGTCGGCATCCTGCAGGCCACGCCGCACCACGCCTACGTCGCGCCGCGCGATCCGCTGCTGCGCGCCCGGATCCGCCTGGTCGATCCGCTCGCCAAGCTCGAAAAACACCTGGGCAACCTCGTGGTCGCCCGCATCGTCGAGGACGATCCCGCCGCCGGCCAGCCCGTCACCGCGAAATTCGCCGAAGACCTCGGCGACCCGGACAGCGCCGCCAACGACGTGCCGGCCCTGCTCAAGGACCGCGGCCTGGCGGAAACGTTCCCCGAAGAGGTGAGCCAGGCGGCCCAGCAGACCCACGCGCGGCTGGTCCGGCACGGCGCCGATCCGCGCGGCCGCGTCGATCTGCGCCGCGCCCTCATCGTGGCCATCGATCCCGCCACCGCCCACGACCACGACGACGCCGTCTCCATCGAGCCGCTGCCCGGCGGCCGCTGGAAGCTGGGCGTGCACATCGCCGACGTGGCCGCCTACGTCGAGCCGGGCTCCGCGATCGACCGCGAGGCCCTGCGCCGCGGCAACAGCACCTACCTGGTCGACCGCGTCATCCGCATGTTGCCGAAGGACCTCACCGTCCGCGTCTGCAGCCTGCTGCCCGGCGAGGACCATCTGGCCCACACCGTCGAGCTCGTCTACGACGACCGCGGCCAGGTCCTCGAAACCAAGACCTTCCGGTCCATCATCCGCTGCAAGGCGATCCTGGCCTACGAACAGGTCCAGGACTTCTTCGATTCCGGCCGGCTGCCCGGCGCCGCTCCGGAGCTGTGCGGGGCCCTGCGGAATTTGCGCCGGCTGGCGAAAAAGATCCGCGCGCTCCGGTTCGCCAACGGCGCGCTCGATTTCGCCCTGCCCGAAGTGCACTGCGAGCTCGATGCCGCGGGCAACCCCGTGGGCTTCACGCGGCGCGGCGCCACCGAAGCCTACAACCTGATCGAGGAATGCATGCTGGCCGCCAACCAGGCGGTCGCCCGCAAGGTGCATGCCGCCGGCGTCCCCGGCATCTACCGCGTCCACGACGAGCCCTCCGACGAGCAATGGGCGCGCATGGCCGCCGAACTGCGCGCGCTGGGCCACCGCACGGCGCCCGCGAACGCCAAGGACCTCAACCGCATCGCCCGTTCCGTCCTCGGCAAGCCGGAGCAGTACATGACGACCCTGACGCTCCTGCGCAACATGAAGCGCGCGACCTACGAAGCCGAATGCCGGCCCCATTTCGGGCTGGGCTTCACCCACTACGCCCACTTCACCTCGCCCATCCGGCGCTATCCCGATCTCGTCCTGCACCGCATCCTGATCGGCCTCGAGGAAGGCCGCAAGACGCCGGCCTATACCGCCGCCGAGATCGAGAAGCTCGCGCTGCATTGCTCCGACACCGAGCGGGAATCCGCCGAGATGGAAAGCCAGTCCATCCAGATCAAGCGCATCCGCTATTTCGCCGACCTCCTGGAAAAAGGCGCCACCGGCCCGTTCAAGGGCACGATCATCTCCCTCAATCCCAAGGGGCTCATCGTGGAACTCGCCGATTCCCTCCAGCAAGGCATGTTGCCCTATTACGCCCTCGGCCACGAACGTTTCGTCCTTTCCGCCGACGGCCTGTCCGCGTCCGCCCACCGGGGCGCGACCTTCCGGCTCGGGCAAACCCTCGAGGTCGGCCTGGCCGCCGTGGACGAATCCAGCCGGCGCGTGGACTTTTTCCTGCCCGGCGCGGCCCGCCGGCCGGACCGCCGGCCGCGGCCGACAGGAGATTCCGGGCACAAACCCGTTGACAAACGGACAAAAACGTCCGGAAATAAGCCCTCGGGACGGCCGCATCGTTCCCAGCCAAGGAGAAAACGAACATGAAGAAACTCGCCCTGTCGATCCTCGCGGCGCTCGTCGCGATGCCGTTGGCCGCGTCGGCCGCGGAAGCCAACGTCTACGCCGACGTCCTGTCCGCCTACGTCTATCGCGGCGTGGTCGGCAACGACGAAGCCGTATTCCAGCCGGGCCTCGACGTGGCCGGTCCCTTCGGCTTCGGCTACAGCCTGTGGGCCAACATGAACCTGACGGACGCCGAGTCCCCTTGGTATCCGGACACCTCCGGCAAATGGGGCGAAGTGGATCTGGGCCTCAACTGGACCTGCCCGGCGGAAGGCCCGGTCGGCCTCACCGTGGGCGCCACCTACTTCCTGTATCCGCAGGAAAGCAGCGCGGTCCTCGCGGACGAGGAAACCGGCGAACCGCTCGTCGACGCGGACGGCAACGTACGGGTCTCGGAAGCCCCCGCCGACGACGGCTACGAACTCTACGTCGAACTCGCCGCCGCGGACCTGCCCCTCGCGCCCTCCGTGCGGTTCTGCCACGATCTGGAAAACAGCGCGGACTGGATCGTCCTGTTCGGCGTCGGCCATTCCTTCGGCCTGACCGATGCGCTGTCGCTGGACCTCGGCGCCGCGCTCGGCTACGCCGGCAAGTACTACGTCGCCAGCAACTACGGCTCCGACACCGGCGACGCCCTCTCCCACGCCCAGATCGACGCCGTCCTGACCTACGCCCTCAGCGAGACGGTGTCGGTCGGCCTCAAGGGCAGTTTCAGTTCGCTGCTCGACTCCGACCTGCGCGACGACGTGGATGCCGAAGGCTACTATCCGGAAACGGACATCTTCTTCGGCGGCGTGACGGCCAGCTACGCGTTCTAGGCCGCCGTTCCCCGGCGATTGGCCTGCGCCCCGCGCCCCCGCGCGGGGCTTTTCGCGTCCCCCTTACAGGGCGTAGAAGAGCCGATCCAACCGCAAGGTCTGCCGGAAGCCGCGTGCGTCGATCAGGACGCCGGTGGCGGCTTGGCCGTCGGCGGTGAACGTCAGCGCCGCGAAATATTCCTCGGCCGTGAAGACCACGTTGAATTCGGCGCCGTAGCCGTCCATGGCGCCGTCCAGCTGCGCGACCGCGCCCTGCAACGTCGTCAGCGTGCCGCCGACTTTGCCGGCGGCGCTCACGGTCAGGTTCATGACGCCCAGCGCGGCGCCGTCCGCCTGGACGCTCCAGTCGCCGTTCGCGTCGATCGCCGGGCGGTAGCCGGCGTCCTCGTCGGAACCGCCGCCGTCGCCGCACCCCGCCCCCAGACAAATCGCCAGCGCCAGACCCCACCGTGCCATCCGTTTCACGTTCATCGTTTTCCTTTTTTTCGCAAATCGCGCCGCTATTTCCAGACGCCCGCGCAGATCTTCCCGCAGACCTGGCAGCGGCCGTCCGGATCCATTTTCACGAGCCGCGACCGGAAGCCTTCCCGGTCGATCAGGCGCGCGCCGCAATCCGGGCAGAACGTGGCCGTCTCGTCTTCCGCGCTGCGGACGTTGCCCACGTAGACGTGGCGCAGGCCGTTTTCCTTGGCCTGGTCGCGCGCCCGGCGCAGGGTCGCCGGCGGCGTCGGCGGACGGTCCAGCAGTTGCCCGTCGGGATGGAACGCGCTGAAATGCAGCGGCACGTCCTCCCCCAGGTGCTCCGCCACCCACGCCGTCAGTTCGTCGATTTCCGCCTCGGAATCGTTCAGCCCCGGAATGACCAGCGTCGTCACTTCCAGCCAGCAATCCGTTTCGTTGCGGATGGCTTCGAGCGTTTCCAGCACCGGCGCGAGGCGCGCGCCGCACCATTCCCGGTAGAATTCGTCGCGGAAAGATTTGAGATCCACGTTGGCCGCGTCCATCTTGCGGAAGAAATCCAGGCGGGATTCCGGCGAAAAATAGCCCGACGTCACCGCCACCATGCGCAATCCTTCGGCATGGCAGGCGTCGGCGACGTCCAAAGCGTACTCGGCCCAGACCGCCGGCTCGTTGTAGGTCGCGGCCACCGCCGGGACGCCCCGTTCCGCCGTCAGCCGCGCCACTTCCTCGGGCAGCACCTCGTCCTCGCCGGCGTCCACGTCCCGCGCCGGATGGCTCAGCGACCAGTTCTGGCAGAACCGGCACGCCAGGTTGCACCCCAGCGTGCCCAGCGACAGGATGTCCGTGCCCGGCAGGAAATGGTACAGCGGCTTCTTCTCGATGGGATCCAATTGCACCGACTCCGGCCGGCCCCAGGTCGCGGCCATGAGCGTGCCGCCGTGGTTTACGCGCCCGTAGCAGCGGCCGCGGCCGCCCGGCGGAATCCGGCAGCGATGCGGGCACAGCTGGCAGCGCACCACGCCGCCGTCCAAGGCCTCCCAGTAGCGCGCGACCTTCATGGCGCCGCCCGCTTGAGCGCCAGCGCCTTTTCCAGCGCCTGCCAGACCAGACGCGCGCAATGGAGCCGCGCCGGAAAGCGCTCGATGCCGTTGAACGCCCGGAAATCGCCCCACTCCTCTTCGAACCCCGATTGGCCGAGGCGCGCCGCGAACGCGGCGGCCGTGGCCGCGATTTCGTCCGGCGTCTTGCCCTCCAGCCGGCGGGCGGCCATCGACGCCGCCGCGACGCTGACCGCGCAGCCGTGGAGTTCGTAGATCATCCGTTCGAGGCCGCCGCCGGGCGTCCAGACCAGCTTCACGCGGATTTCGTCGCCGCAGCCGCTGTTGAGCGCCTCGGCGTCTTCGGTGCCGCGCGGAACGGCGCCGGCGCCGTAGGGATTCTTCGCGTGCGCCAGCAGCGCGGCCTGGTAGACGTCGTTCACGTGAACAGCTCCTGGGCGGCCCGCACCCCGTCCACCAGCCGGCGGATTTCGTCGGGCCGCAGGAAGGTGGGCGAACCGCCGCCGAAGTGGAGTTGCACCACCCGGCGATCGGGATTGAGTTCCGCGGCCATCCGCGCGATTTCGCGGCCGAGCATTTCGACGTAGCGCGTTCCTTTGGCGTGATTGAGGGTGATGACGGTGGTGCAGCCGCAAAACCAGCAGAGCGTCTCGCAAAAGGGAATGTGGAAATAGAGCGAGAGATCGCGCCGGGTGCGGTTGTTGGCCTCAATCAATGGAGCGAGGTCGGACCAGGTCACCGCCTCGGTGAACTTGATGGCGGGTGGATAGGAGGTGTAGCGCGGTCCGGGCTGGTTGTATTTTTCAACCAGAGCAAGATCTACGTTCAGCGTCGTCATGAGGGTAGATTACCGCAAGCTCCCGCCG
>DAOTNL010000095.1:0-9932 GCA_035450765.1 Kiritimatiellia bacterium
CGCGGAACCCGTGCTGGCGGGCGTGACGGTGACCGCGTCCGCGCCCGGCGCGGCCGTGGAAGTGGACGGCGTCGTGATCGGCACCGCGCCGGGCACGTTCCGGATCCGTCCCGGCGTGCACGAGGTGCGCGTGACCAAGGAAGGCTACGCGACGTGGGAGAAGAGCGTGGCGTTCGCCGACGGCATGGAACTGAACGTGCCGCTGGAGCTGTCCGCGGCCGGGCTCGCGCGCAAGGGCGAGCTGGAGGCGCAGGCCATCGCCCGCGAGCAGAGCGAAGCCGACGCGTTCGCCACGAAGACCGTGGCCGGCGGCGTGGGCCAGTCGGCCAGCAACAGCTACATCCGCCTCGAAGGCATGCCGAACGAATCGCTGACCCTCGGCGGCGAGGGCGGCGCGGACGCGAATTTGATCAACGTGATCCAGCAGCAAAGCAAGTAAGGGAGACGAACATGCGCATGAAGAGGGGATGGATCTGGATGGCGGCCGTGGCCGCCGCGCTGGCCGCGGGCTGCGCCTCGCCGAACACCGCGGGGCTCACCGTAGGCGCGGAAACGGACGAGGAAGGCAATCTGCAGCAGATCCTGCAGGTCGACAACGCCAAGCTGGCCCGCCAGCTGCACGTGGACGACCTGACCGTCGGCCAGACGAAAAACGGCCTGATGAAGGCCGGCGTCAAGCTGTCCTCGCGCCAGAACAAGTCCATCGTGGCCCAGTCGAAGTTCGCCTGGTTCGACGCGGACGGGGCGGAAATCGACCCCGACACCGATCCCTGGCGGCCGCTGGTCCTCCACGGCAAGGAAACGCGGACGATCCAAGGCGTGGCCCCGACGGCCGCCGCGACGTCCTTCAAGCTCCGCGTGCGCGCGGGCGAGAAGACCCGCTGGATCATCAAGTGACGAAGACGTCGAAAGAGAAAACGATCCGGGGCGGAGCCGCCCCAAGGAGAAGGCAATGAAATCGTTCGGAAACTGGTTCGTGGCCGCGGCGCTCGCGGCGCTGCTGGCGGGCTGCGCCACCACGGTGGAATACGGGGACGCCACGTCGTCGAAACCGATCAGCACGAGCTTCGGTTCGTCCGACCTGCAGCAGATCGCGGCGGCGATGGTCGATTCGATGCTGATGGACGAAGTCCTGCAGGAGATCTCGGCGGACGGGCCGCCGCTGCTCATCGTGGACAAGGTGAAGAACAAGACGATGCAGCACATCGACACCGAGTCGGTCACCGACAGCATCCGCACCAAGCTGATCCGCTCCCGCAAGTTCAGCTTCCAGGACCGGACGACCGAAGCGGCGCTGCAGGAGGAACTGGCCTACCAGCAGGCGGCGGCCAAGGACCCGGTCGCCGGCGGCCAGCAGGATGCCCCGCGCTACATGCTGACCTCCAACCTGACGGAGATCGAGCAGGAGCAGGGCCGCCTGAAGGACGTGTACTACAAGTTCACGATGAGCCTGCGCGACCTGAAGAGCGGCCGCCTGATCTGGGCCGACGAAAAGGAAATCCGCAAGCAGAAGACCCGGTCCGTATTCGGAGGCTGACGTGAAAAAGATTCTGATCGCGATGGGATTGGCGGCCGCGCTGGCGGCCCCGGCGCTGGCGCTGGACGTGACGCCGCTGCAGATCGGCGTGGCCGGCGAAAGCGCGCAGATCTTCCGGCCGGAAACGCGCGTGAGGGGCGTGCGCCTGAACCTGGCGCTGAGCGAGAACGACGACGTGCTCGGGTTCGACGCCGGCCTGTTCAGCCACGCGACGCGGCTGACGGGCATCCAGCTCAACGTGGGCAACTGGGTCGATGCGGAATTCGTCGGCGTCGGCGCCGGCCTGTTCAACACGGCGGGTTCCGCGACCGGCGTGCAGGGGGGGCTGTTCAACACGGTCAAGCACGACCTCAACGGCTTCCAGCTCGGCGTGTTCAATGCCGCGGACGACGTGGAGGGGTTCCAGATCGGCCTGATCAACCGGACGGTGTCGCTGCGCGGCATCCAGCTCGGCCTCATCAACATCGTCGAAGGCGGGCCGGTGACGTTCTTCCCGATCGTCAACGCGGCGTTCTAGGGCAACCCGGAAAGGATGCGGACCATGGCGGGCAAGCGGAAGTGGCTGGGGGCGATCGTCGGATTGGCTTGCGGACTCGCGGCGGGCGGAGCGGAAGCCGCGGAGGCGGCCAAGACGGCCAAGGCGCCGCCCGCGCTGAACCATGCCGTGGTGTGCCCGCCGTTCAAGGGCGACACGGTCGTCGCCGGGCTCTACCACGCCGAAATGGTGCGGATGCTCAAGTCCACGCCGGGCATCGAATACTTCGAAGGCGCCCGGCCGCTTCCGGAATTCGTCTTCCGGGTCAACGGCTCGGTCGAGACGAACGAGGAAGGGCAGGTTTTCGTGCAGGTGACGGTGGTCGACGCGGCGCGCAAGGAGCAGATCGCGTCCCACGTCGCGCCGGCTTCGCTGGATCCGGCGCTGATCGCCGGCTGGAGCCGGACGATCCAGACCGACATGACGCGCCGCGCCGCCAAGCTGCCCTTCGAGTGCCGCATCAGCCGCAAGCTCGGGCAGGAATCGATCTCGCTGGACCGCGGGCTGGGCGCGGGACTGGTGCCGGGCATGGTGCTCTACGTGTCCGCGGACGAAGAGCCGCTGATTTCGCCGACGACCGGCGAGATCGTCGGGCGCGATTCGCCCCGGGCCATCGGCCAGATCCAGATCTTCCGCGTGATGGACGACGCGGCCTATGCGCGCCCCACGCTGAACGACAAGCTGCCGCGGTTCGAGAAGCTCTTCGCCCGGAGTTTCTGACGCCGGCGGAAGATGAAAACGGCCCGGGCGCCCGCCCGGGCCTTTTTTTCGCCGCGGGGACTCAGTCTTCCGCGGCGACGCGGAGGTGGTCCATGATGAACTGGCGCCGCTCGGGGGTGTTGCGGCCCATGTAGAAGCGCAGCAGGTGGGGGATCTTGTGCTCGTGCGCGACCTGGACGGGAGTCAGGCGCATCTGGGGGCCGATGAAATTCTTGAATTCGCCCGGCGAGATTTCGCCGAGGCCCTTGAAGCGGGTGACCTCGGCGCCGCGCAGGGCGGAAATCGCCGCGTCGCGCTCTTCTTCGGAATAGCAGTAGCGGGTTTCCTTCTTGTTGCGCACGCGGAAGAGCGGCGTTTCGAGGATGAAGAGGTGGCCGGCCAGCACCAGCGGCTCGAAGAAGCGCAGGAAGAAGGTCAGCAGCAGGTTGCGGATGTGCAGGCCGTCGACGTCGGCGTCGGTGGCCATGATGACCTTCTGGAAGCGCAGGCCGTCGAGGGATTCCTCGACGTTGAGCGCGCGCATGAGGTTGTAGAGTTCCTCGTTGGTGTACATGACCGCGCGGTCGAGTTCGGCCACGTTGAGCGGCTTGCCGCGCAGCGTGAAGACGGCCTGGGTCGTCACGTTGCGGCACGACGTGATCGAGCCCGCGGCGGATTGGCCTTCGGTGATGAAGATCATGCTGTCGAGCCCGCGCTTGCGGCGGGCGTCGAGGTGGCTCTTGCAGTCCTTGAGCTGCGGAATGCGGATGCTGACGGACTTGGAGCGCTCGCGGGCGAGCTTCTTGACGGTCTGCAGCTCCTTGCGGAGGTCCTGCGTTTCCTGGATCTTCTTGACGAGGGTCTCGGCGGCGGCGGGGTTGCGGTGCAGCAGGTCCACGACCACGTCGCGGATCTGCGCGACGAGGTCGGAGCGGATTTCCGTGTTGCCGAGCTTGTTCTTCGTCTGCGATTCGAAGACGGGGTCCTTCAGGCGGATGGCGATGGCGCCGACCATGGATTCGCGCACGTCGTCGCCGTCGAACTTGGCCTTGGCGAATTCGTTGACGCCCTTGAGGAAGCCTTCGCGGAAAGCCGACAGGTGCGTGCCGCCGTCGGAGGTGAACTGGCCGTTGACGAACGAAAAGAAGGTCTCGTTGAAGCGCTGGGTGTGGGTGAAGGCGATTTCGAGCGTGGGCGAGCGGTGGTGCAGGGGGCCGTAGACGGCCTCGTCGCCGACTTCATCGAGCACGAGGTCCGTCAGGCCGTTTTCGGAGACGATTTCCTGGCCGTTGTAGACGAGCGCCAGGCCCGCGTGGAGGCAAGCGTAGAGGCGCAGGCGGCGCTGTACCAGCTCATCCTGGTAGGCGGTCAGGCCGAAGATGTCCGGGTCGGGCTCGAACTCGATGAGGGTGCCGTTGGGGACGCCCGGGCACTTGCCGGAAACCTCCTTCACGATCTCGCCGCGCGCGAAGCGGGCTCCGGCGAACTGGCCGTCGCGGTGCGACTGGACGAAAAACGCGGAGGAGAGGGCGTTGACGGCCTTGGTGCCGACGCCGTTGAGGCCGACGGAAAACTGGAAGACGTCGTCGTTGTATTTCGCGCCGGTGTTGATGCGCGAGACGCATTCGACCACCTTGCCCAGCGGAATGCCGCGGCCGTAGTCGCGGACGGACACTTTCGTGCCGGCGATCGCGATCTCGACGCGCTTGCCGTAGCCCATGATGAATTCGTCCACGGCGTTGTCGACGACTTCCTTCAGCAGGACGTAGATGCCGTCGTCGTACTGGGTGCCGTCGCCCACGCGGCCGATGTACATGCCCGTGCGCTTGCGGATGTGCTCCAGCGCGGAGAGCGTCTGGATCTTGCTTTCGTCGTAGTTGTGGGCGGGCTTGGCCATGGCGGAAAATCAACCCCGGCATGAAACCAAACGGGGGGGCGGAAAGCAATCCGAACCGCGCCCCGGCGGGGCTCAGGCCGGGAGCGCCGCGGGCAGCTTGTGGAGGACGACCTTGGGATTCTTCTCCTGGAAGAACTTGAGCTCCCATTCGGCGGAGAAGAGGGCCACGGGGCGCTCGCGGGAATCGAGGGCGAACCGGCAACTGCTGGGGAGCATTTCGGGCGTGACCGGGGCGCCGGCCGGGTCGATCCAGCGGAGGATCGACCACGGGGCGGGCTCAAGCCGGGTGGTGGCGCCGTATTCGCTTTCGAGGCGGTATTGCAGCACCTCGAACTGCAGCGGGCCGACGGCGCCCAGCAGCGGCGCGCGCGAGCCGGAGTCCGGAATGGTGAACGTCTGCACCGCGCCCTCCTGGAGCAGATGATCGAGCCCGGCCCGGAACCGCTTGAACTGCGCCGGGCTGGAGTGGTGCAGCCAGGCGAAGCATTCCGCCGCGAATTGCGGCAGGGGATCGTAGGCGATGGCCGGGTCTTCCGTCAGCGTGTCGCCGATGCCGAATTCGGGATGGCCGACGAGCCCGATGACGTCGCCCGGGAAGGCCTCGTTGACGGTTTCGCGGTCGCGGGCGAACATTTTGCGGGAATTCGACATGCGGATGACCTTGCCGGTGCGGGCGTGGACGGCCTTCATGTCGCGCGCGAAGACGCCGGAACAGATGCGCAGGAAGGCGATCTGGTCGCGGTGGTTGGGGTCCATGTTCGACTGGATCTTGAAGATGAAGCCGGAAAACGCGGGGTGGTCGGGCGGGACGACGAGCGCGCCGGCTTTGCGCGGCCCGGGGGGCGGGGCGTATTCCAGGAAGGCGTCGAGCAGGAGCTGGACGCCGAAATTGTTGATGGCGCTGCCGAAGAAGACGGGCGTCATGTCGCCGGCGCGGACGGCCGCGGCGTCGAACGTCTCGCCGGCGGCGTCGAGCATGTCGAGTTCCTCGACAAGGGCCTTGAAGGCGTCGGGCGCCATCCGGTCGCGGACGGAGGGATCGGTGACGGCATGGACGGCCTCGGGTGCGCGGTACGCGCCGCCGACGGTGCGCTCGAAGAAGTGGGCCAGCTTGGCCTGGCGGTCGTAGACGCCGCGGAAATCGACGCCGTCGCCCAGCGGCCAGTTCATGGCGCAGACCTGCATCTGCAAGGTGCTTTCGATTTCGTCGATGAGCTCGAGCGGATGCTTCGCCGGGCGGTCGAGCTTGTTCATGAAGGTGAAGATGGGGATGCCGCGCAGGCGGCAGATCTCGAAGAGCTTGAGCGTCTGGGTTTCGATGCCCTTGGCGGCGTCGATGACCATGATGACGGCATCCACGGCCATGAGCACGCGGTAGGTGTCTTCGGAAAAGTCGCGGTGGCCGGGCGTGTCGAGCAGGTTGACGACGTAATCGCGGTATTCGAACTGGAGGACGGTGGAGCTGACGGAAATGCCGCGCTGCTTTTCGAGCTCCATCCAGTCGGAGGTGGTCGCGCGCTGGTTCTTGCGGGCGGTGACGGATCCGGCGAGCTGGACGGCGCCGCCGTAGAGCAGGAGCTTCTCCGTCAGCGTCGTCTTGCCCGCGTCGGGATGGGAGATGATGGCCAGCGTGCGCCGGCGGGCGGTTTCCTGCGCGGCGTTCATCGGCGGACTCGGATGGAAGGGGCAACGGACATGGAGCGCGCAGTTTTCCACACTGTGGAAAAATTGCGAGTGAATTTTCCACGCTACGTAAAACCCGTCCGCTTGGTTGACGGGCGATTTACGGAGGATCAGTCGCCGCTGTTATTGTTGTTGTACCAGTCGTAGTTGGCGCGGCGGTAGGTTTCGCTTTGCCGGTCGAACGAGTCGCGGTTGTTCCGGTAGACGTCGTCGATCACGTTCTGGTTGTAGCGCTGGGCGTCGCGGGCGATGTACCAGTTCTCCATCGTGTTGCCGCCTCCGCCGCCGGCCATGGGGGCGCCGCCGCCTCCGCCCCCGGCTTGTGCCGCCGGCCGGCTGAAGGAGTTGATGAACAGGAGGAACGAGAACGCCAAGGCGACGAGGATGGCGATGGCGACGGGAATGGTGCGGCCGGGTTTTTCGTCGATGAACGCGCGCACCTTCGAGGGCCGGCCGTTGCGCGGGCGGAAGCACCAGTAGACGAACCGGCGGGCGCGGTCCTCCCAGGCGCCGGCTCCGCCGACCGGCGGCGGCGGAACGGCGGCGGCCGCCGCCGGAACGGGCGGGACGCCTGCGGGAGCGGCGGCGGCCGGCGCGGGAAACAGCGCGGCCAGTTCGGGGATTTGGCCGGCGGGGGTCCAGTTGGCGAGGCCTTCGCGCCAGGCCAAGGTGCCGGGGGTCACCAGCTTCAGTTCGATGAGATTGCGGATGGCGTCCTCGTCATAGGGTTCCGAGGCTTGACTGTGGATGACGAATCTCCAGGCCATGGCTGTTCTCCTCCGGCGCTGCCGGCGTTCAATTCATGCGATAAACGATTATCGGCTGAAACCGGCGACCGTCAAGCCCGAACCTGCGCGGCGACGGCGCGGAACACGCGGCGGGCCTTGCGGCCGCAGGCGGGTTCGGCGCCTTCGCAGGTCAGGTCGGCCAGGCGGGCGGGGAATTCGCGGAAGATCCGCCGGATTTCGGCGGGTTCGGCGCCGCGGGCGAAGGCGAGGCCGGCGGCGAGGGCGGGGCCGGCCTTGGTGGCGAGGCCGCATTTTTCGGAAAGCCGGTCGTGCTTGGCGCTGAGATGGACCTGCGCCAGAAGCGAGAAAACCACGGCCGGCAGGATGGCCTCGCCTTGTTCGGCGTAGAGCTTGCGGTAGGGCAGGCCGATGAAAATGCCCTGGTTGCCGGAACCGGTGAGGGTCATGACGGGATGGGCATAGCCCGCCATGCGGCCGGCCACGCGCCGGGCGATCTGGGTTTCCTGCGGATAGCCCGCTTCGGGGGGCACCTGGCGGTGGATGAAATCGCGCGCCAGGGCTTCGAGCTGCGGATCGCGGGCGCGGGCGAGTTTGAAGACGTCGGCCAAGGTCGGCGGTTTGGGCAGCGCCTTTTCGCGCGGGGTGAGGTCTTGGCCGAACACGACGAGTTTTTCGATGCGGTCGTGGCGGCCGGCGAGGGTGACGCCCGTCCGGAGTCCGGGCAATTGCGCCTGGACGAAGAGACCGCGCCGGCGGACGGGAATGATTTTCAGCCAGGCGGGGTTCTTCAGGAAGGCGCGGGCGCGGCGGAGGTCGAAATCGGCGAAGACGTTGAGTCCGTCCGCGCGGGCGGCGAGGCCGGCGGCGGCGGCGGCGAGGATGCCGCGCGTTTTCAGGCGGGGCACGACGGCGGTGGAGGCGTTGCGGAACGTGTCCTGCGACAGGCGCAGTTCGGCGCGGAAAGCGGCGGGAGTCGGCCGTTGCGGCAGGTGGCGGGCGAGGGTGCGGAGGGCGTAGCCGACGGCGGCGGGCTCGGTGCAGCCGACGACCTGGACGATTTCTCCCTGAAGGAGACGGAAGGCTTCGCGCGGGGTCATGAGGGTTTTCCTTTGCGTTGGCGGCAGGGGCAGTCGCGGGGGCAGACGCCGGCGCGGCCGGGGCCGGGCCGCACGGGGCCGCCGGCGAAGCGCAGGCACTTGCCGTGGATGAGCGCGTCGGCGATCTTGCGGCGCGCGGATTCGAGGATGCGGGCGTAGGCGGAGCGGGAAACGGCCATTTTCGGCGCGGCCTGCTCCTGGTAGAGGCCGTTGAGGTCGGCGAGCCGGACGGCTTCCAGCTCGTCGAGGGTCAAGGCGGTTTCCTCGAGTTCGACGCGGGGCACGCCGGCGGGCTTGAAGCAGACGACGCGGGGCACGAAACCGATCGTGCGCGGTTGGACGGGTCGGGACATGCAAACGAACATATACCCGGAACCCGGAGGCGTCAACGCCGCGGCCGGCGGGCTTTGTGGCCGAGCGCGAGTCGCCGGAGGCGATCCGAAAATTCGGCTTTTCTTTCCGGCGCGCCGGGAGGATGGTTCCGCCATGACTTCGCGCGAACTGTTCGAACAAGGGTGGAATTGCGCCCAGGCCGTTTTTCTTTCCCATGCGGCGGAATTCGGCCTCGCGCCGGAGCTGGCCCGGCGCCTGGCCGCGCCGCTCGGCGGCGGCTTGGGCGGATTGCGCCGCACCTGCGGGGCCGTGACGGCGCTCGGCCTGCTGGCCGGTTTGCGCCGGGGCGCCTACGATCCCAACGACCTCGAGTCCAAGACGGCCTTCTACGCGCTGATCCAGAAACTCGACGCCGAATTCGCGGCCGAGTTCGGCACGAGCCAGTGCGCGCGGTTGCTGGCCGATGCCGGCTGCGCGGCTTCCGCCGCGCCCTCCGCCCGCGGCGCGGAATACTATGCCGCGCGCCCGTGCGCGCGCTGCATCGAGTTCGCCGACCGGCTGTACGAACGGCACCTGGCGCGGGCATGAAAAAGCCGTCCGGCGCGAGGCCGGACGGCGTGGACGCGCCGAGCGCGCGGCTACTTCGCGGCTTCGAGGGCGGCGATCAGGGTCGGCGCCTGCTGGACGCCGACGAACTGCTTCACGGGCTTCCCGTCCTTGAAGACGATCAGGGTGGGGATGCTCTGGACGCCGTATTTCGCGGCGACGGAGCCGGCGTCGTCGACGTTGAGCTTGGCGATCTTGGCGCCGGCGACTTTGCCGACGACCTGTTCGAGGATCGGTCCCTGCATGCGGCACGGGCCGCACCAGGGCGCCCAGAAATCCACCAGGACGGTGCCGGACTGGATTTCGGCGGCGAAGTTGCTTTCGTTGAGTTCGAGAATTCCTGCGCTCATGGGTTGATTCCTTTCGGTTGGGGTATTTTCTAAGACGTGGACCAGCGCCGCCGCGGCGGCGACGCCGAGGATGAATACGGCGCCCTTGTTCATTTTGAAGAACAGCTCGCGGCGCCGTCCTTCAGTCCGAGCTTGCGGAAGAGGGCGGCCGGGGGGCAGAAGCCGGTGAAGGCCGACTGGATGAGCTGGACGCCGACGAAGGCGGGGAGCAGCAGCCACCAGGGGCTGACGAAATAGACCAGGGCGACCGAGACCAGCACCATCGTGCCGGCGAAGATCCGAACTCCGTTTTCCACTGTCATGGGACGTTTCCTTTCCGTGCCGCGCCCGTCTCCCCGGGGCCGAACGGTGGCCCGCGGGGAGGGGGCGGAGCGAATCATTTCTTCTTGAGGACGGTCGCGAGGACCTTTTCCTTGTCCAGTTTGCGGGAACAGAAGAACCAGTCC
>DAOTNL010000096.1:0-8164 GCA_035450765.1 Kiritimatiellia bacterium
GACCTGAAGGCCGCCATGGCGCAGATCCGCAAGATCACCGAAAGCCTCGGCGAAGGCAACGGCACCCTCAGCCGCCTGCTCAACGACGACCAGCTCTACGGCGACGTCCAGCAGATCGCCGCGAACGTCCGCACGATCAGCGACGCCATCGCGAAGGGCGAGGGCACCATCGGCAAGCTGGTGATGGACGACGAGGTCTACGGGCAGCTGCGGCAGATCGCCGCGAACCTCGGCGACCTCAGCGACCGGCTCGCCCAAGGCGAGGGCACCATGGGCCGGTTGCTGAGCGAGGACGACCAGGTCTACCGCGATCTGGCCGCCACCGTCGCGCAGGTGCGGTCCATCGCGGAATCCGTCGGCCGCGGCGAGGGCACGCTCGGCAAGCTGCTGGCCGACGAAGGCGTCTATCGCGAATTCCAGGCGCTGCTGCGCGAAGGCCGCGCCACGGTGGACGACATGCGCGAGACCTCGCCGGTCACCACCTTCACCAGCATTTTCTTCGGGGCGTTTTGACGGCGCGGAAGCGGAGGCACGACATGAAGACACGCGGACGGAACATGACGGCGGCGTTGCTGATCGCCGCCTTGGCGGTCGCGACGGTGCCGGCGGCGCCGGCGCGCGCGGAATCGGGCGACGACTCGATGGGCGCCGCGGTCACCGTCGGGCTGATGGCCACGGTGCTCGTGGTGTACGGTCTGGTGGCGCTGCGGGCCGACGTGGACCGCTACACGCAGGCCGACGTGGAAAAAGCCATCGCGCGGGCAGCGCAGGCGGCCGAGGAATCGCCGCTCGTCCTGCAGGCGGTGGCCGCGCCCCTCGGGGCCGACGCGGGCGGCGCGAAAACCGAAGTGGCCGGCGCGACCGTCGGCTGGCGGGTCCGCTTCTAGGAGCCGCGCGGCGTGGACGACGGCCACCGGATCGAACAGGCCTTGGCCGCCGCGCTGGCCGATCATCCGGAGGGAGAGCTGGTCCGCGCGGCGCGCTACGCGACGCTGGGCGGGGGCCATCGCTGGCGGGGCCGCATGGCCTTGCTGGCCGGCCGGGCGTTCCGCGCGGAGGCGGACGCCTGCGCCCTGCCGTTGGCGGCGGCGGTGGAAATGATGCACGCGGCTTCGCTCGTGCTCGACGATTTGCCCTCGATGGACAACGCCGCGACGCGCCGCGGCAAAGCCTGCGTCCATCTCGTGTTTCCGGATTGGGCGGTGGACCTGCTGCCGGCGTTTCTGGTCAATCGGGCCTACCGGACGGTGGCGGACGCGGACGCGGCGCCGGCGGAACGCCGGATCCGCGCGCTGCGGCTGCTGGGGGAACTGGGCGGCGAACTGGCCGCCGGCCAGGAAGCGGATTTGGCGCTCGCGCGCAAAAAAGCGTCCGCGGCGGAATTGCTGGACTGCTACGCGCGGAAGAGCGGGGCGCTGTTCGCGGCGGCGCTGGCCGGCGGCGCCTTGCTGTGCGGCGCGGACGAAGCCGCCGCCGGCGACTTGCGCGCGGCCGGCATCCGCCTGGGCCAGGCCTACCAGTTGCTCGACGACGTCGCCGACGGCCCGGAAGAGGACGGCGCCTACCGCGAGGCCGGACGATACACCGCCTATGCGCTGTTCGGCCCCGAAAACGCCGGCGCCCGCGCCGAAGCGCTGCTGGCGGAAGCCGCGCGGACGTTCGCGCGCCTGGGGCCCGCGGCCGAAGAATTGCGCGGCCTGTTGGAACGGATGCGGGGCCGCTGAACTCAGGCGCCGGCGGCGCGCGCGAGGCGCGCGCCCCACGCGCAGGCGCGTTCCAGTTCGCCCCGCTTGAGCGGGCCGGTCATGCCGGCGACCCCGAAGCGCTTGCCGCGCGCGAGCGGCGCGTAACCGGCCTTTTTCAGGCCCCGCAAGATGGACCCCGTGGCGCCGCCGGGCGAAAACCACATTCGCGTTTCGAACGCCGCGCCGCGGCCGCGGCCCGCCGGCAAGGCGTCCAGCCATCTCCGCAGGGCGGGATGCGACAGATCCGGCGGCGCGGCGAACGAACCCGCTTTCTTGCGGATGGTTTCGCGGATGTCGTCGGTCGGCAGCCGGAAGGCGAACAGCGGCGCGCCGGCGACGATCAGGTCCGCGCCGGCCACGGCGTCCGGCGTCGCTTCGGCGGTGGACAGCGCGCGGGCGTCCGGGCCGAGTCCGGCGGCGATGGCGCGGGCGACGGCGGCGGTGTTGCCCCACAACGATTCGTAGACGACGATGGCTTTCATGGATGCTCCTTCACGCAGGCCAGTCTACGGCGGGGCGGAGAGCGGAGCAAGCCGTTCCGGCCGGCGGGCCGGACGGAAAATGGTGCTCGGGGGGGGACTCGAACCCCCACGGGTTGCCCCACATGCCCCTCAAACATGCGTGTCTGCCATTCCACCACCCGAGCACCGGGAGAGGGAAAGACCTCGTGGTCGATCGGGCGCAGAAGATACGTGTTCGGATTTCCGCCCGCAAGCGTTTTCGGCGCCGCCGGCGACTTTTATTCGCCGGCGGGGGCGTTGGTCGCGGCGGCGGCGTCCGCATCGCCGCGCTCGATGGGGCAACGGATGCCGGTGGCGGCCTGGATGAGCACTTCGGTTTGCTGCGGTGCCTGGCCGGGCAAGGCCAAGGTCAGCCGCGCGGACGGGGGCAGTCCGGGCTTGGTTTCGCCCTTGGGCGGCGGCCAAACCGAATGGGCGACCTCCTCAGACAGGATTTCGACGGTCAGGGCAAACCGGCCGGTGAACAGGACGTTCGTGACGGGGGCGTCGGCGAACGGGCCGGAACAGGGGACGGAGATGCGCCGCCATTCGCGCTGCGCGTCGCGGGTCGGCGCGATTTCGTAGGTGATCTGTTCGACGTCGTAGCCCAAGGGGCCGGGAACGGGAACGTAGAACGACAAAACCGTTTCCGGCTGGCCGATTTCCGAGGAAACGGACAGTTGCAGCGGCGGCACGTCTTCCACCGGCGGCGCATAGGCGCAGGCGAGTTCGCGGGAGAGGGTGCGCAGCGCGGCGCGGGCGGCAAAAGGACCCCGGAGCCGTCCGGATTGGCCTTCGCCGGCGGCAAACAAGCCGTGGACCAAGGTGCCCAAAATGGCGGCGACCAAGGCGCCCAGCGCCAGCGCCAGCAGCAATTCGACGAAGGTGAAGCCCGGCGAGCGGTTGGGCGAAGAACCCCGGTTCATGGCGCCGCCTCGGGCCGGAATCAGCCGGCCTTCGCCAGCATGAGCAGGAAGAACGCGAGCGCCACCAGCGCGACGATGCCGACGGCGAACAGCGCAAAATACCAGACGCCGCGCCGCTCCTTGGGGGGGGCGCCAAAGGGGGAAATGCTGGCGAAATCCTGCGGGGCGGACATGGTGCCGGTGGCGACTTCGGCATCGGCGTCCGTGTAGCGGGCGCCGGAACTGGCCAATTCGGGGGCGTCGAACAGGAATTCGATGGAGCCGAGTTGGATCAAATCCTTGTGGTGCAAGGCCGATTCCTTGACGTCGCGGGAGTTCACGCGGGTGCCGTTGGTGGAGTCGAGATCCTGCAGGACGCAGGAATCGCCGCTGCGCAGGATGCGGCAATGGTGGCTGGAAATCGTCGGGTGGTCCAGGAGGATCATGTTGTCGGCCTTGCGGCCGATCGTGATCTCGCCCTGTTCGATGGGATATTCGCGTCCCTTGAAGTCGCCGGACATGCCGCTGAGTTTGGCCATGGAATCGTCTCCGTGCTGTGAAGTCAACCCGTCTTAAGGCTATCCATCGTGCCTTTGGGCGGAGGGAAAATCAACCTCAAATATGTTGCGGAAAAGCGCCGGTTTTCAGTTGACGGACGGGGGGGCGGTAAAGCATTATTTACGCACGGTTAACAAAGGCCCATGGCGGGCCGCGTGGTCAAACGGATTTGCCGCCCGCGGGCAAGGAGACAAAAGATGAAGAAGATCTTCGCGTTTTCGATGGTGGGGTTGATGCTGGCCGCCGCGGTCGCCACGGCCGCTCCGGCCCCGAAGGAGAAGGCCGCCAAGGCCGAACCGGCAAAGGAGAAAGCCGTCGCCAAGTCCCAGCCCTCCGGCCCCGTGACCCACGTCCAACTGGCGGAACTCCTCGTCAAGGCGCTCGGGCTGGTCCGCTACCTGCCGGTCGCCCCCTCCGCCCAGCAGACGTTCGATCTGCTCATGCAGAACGGCATCAGCCCGCAAGGCGGCTGGCTGCTGGACGCGGTGGTCACGAAGGCGGACCTTGCGCGCGTGCTCGTCCAGGCCCTCAACATGCAGGACCAAGTGGAAAACCCCAATGATCCGCAGTCGTGGATCGACGCGCTGAAGGCCGCGGGCATTTCGCTGGACCGCCTCAGCGAAGCCATCCGTTCGGTCGAAGCCCTGCCCGACGGCATGGGCCAGGACGTGCGGCTGCAGTCCACCGACCCGCTGGTCTACAACGTGAACTTCACGCCGGGCGGCACGGTGCAGTATTCCGTGGATCTGGCCCTGGTGACGCGGATCTTCACCGAACTGGAAGCGATCCGCGGCGAATTCCGCCCGATTTCCCCGACCCCCTACTGAGCCCGGCCCCCGATCTGAGGATAGCACACATGAGGAACACCGAAATGAAGCAAATTCGCATTTTCACCGTTGCGGCGTGCCTGGCCGCGTGGGCGGCCTCGGCTTTCGCGGAATCGCCCGTCCACCTGAGCAACCGGCTGCGCATCGGCTACGACGACAACGTCTACCAGGCCGGCGAGGCCACGTTGCCGGACGGCTCGACGGTCCAGCACGACGAAACCGACAGCTTCCGCATCCTCAACGAGATCGAACTGCTGCTGAACCTGAACCTGCCGCGGACCTATCTGGGCCTGCGCTATCGCCCGACCTTGGCGTGGTTCTCGGACCGCGAAGGCGACGACACGGACTTCTGGCACGACCTGGACCTGAACTTCGTCCAGAAGTTCTCGCCGGCGCTGTCCCTGTCCTTCAACGACACCCTGCGCTACAGCCAGTTGCCCGAGCTGCAGGACGACAACTTCGTCGTGCGCCAGGACGACGACAACTACTACAATTCCGCGCTGGCGACGCTGTCCTACAATATCCGTCCGGAAACCCGCATCGACGTGTCGGGGCGCCACATCCTGCTGCGCTACACCGAAGACGACCACGAGAACGACAACTACTACAGCGTGGTCGGCGGCTTCACGCTGCGCCAGCAGCTGGCCAGCCGCACCACCCTGCTGGGCGACCTGCGCTACCAGACCTTGGTCTACGACGAGGCGGAAGACGCCTACAACCGCGACGCCAACTCCGTCTTTGCCGGTCTCGGCGCGGAACAGACCTTCAATCCGAAGCTGATCGGCACCCTGCGCGGGGGCTTCGAGCAGCGCCAGTACGACAACGACGATTACGACGACAACTCCCAGCCCTACGGCGAACTCTCGGCGACCTTCCTGCCGTCGCCGGCCACCCGCATCACCGGCTCGGCCTCCTACTCGATCTACGAGTCGGACATCTCGACCTACCTCAGCCAGAACCGGACCTATCTGTCCCTGAGCTTCGCGCACGACTTCACGGCCAAGCTGAGCTTCTTCGCCAGCGGCGCCTACGCCATCAACGCGTACGAAGCCGACTACTCGCTGGACGAGGGCGCGGAAGACGCCGACGAAACCAGCATCCTGGTGAGCGCGCGGTTGTCCTACCGGATCAACCGGATCAACTGGATCGAAACGGGCGTGCAGTACGTCGAGCTGGACAGCGACATCGTGAACCGCGAGAGCTACGACCGGCTCCGCTGGGACGTGATCGGCTGGAAGATCCAGCTGTTCTAGTCCGGCAGGACGGGGGAGGCGACCGGCGACGGCCGCCTTCTCCCTGTTCCGGACCAGCCAGCCAAGCGGGGCGGAATCGCCCCGCCCGGCATTTGTAGGACAAGACCCCCATGGCAGAAGAATCCCAGACCGCGGCCCTCCACTTCCTCGACTACTGGCGCGTCATCCGCGACCGCAAGGAGGTCATCCTGGCCGTCGCGCTGCTCACCATCGTGACGGGCACCGCCTACACGTTGATGATGCCCAAGAAGTACACCGCGACCACCCAGCTCGAGGTCCGCGAAGACGCCATGGACGTGGATCCCTTCTACGAGCGCCAAGTCAACCGCATGGGCTACAATCCGTTCTTCCTGATGACGCAGGAAAAGGTCATGAAGTCCCGCCCGGTGCTCACGGAGGTCATCCGGAACCTGAATCTCCAGAAGGTCTGGGGCGCGCAGCTCAACGAAGACAAGTCGCCCGTGGCCCCGGAACTGGCCCTGCAGATCCTCTCGCGCAGCCTGCGCGTGGAGCAGGACCGCGATACGACGCTGATGAACATCAGCGTCACCACGGAAGACGCCAAGCTGTCCGCCGAAATCGCCAACGAAATCGCCAACGTCTACCGCGACCGCCGGCTGTTCGCCAAGCGCCGCGAAATCCAGCACGCCATCGACGCGATGAGCAACGAGGTGCGCAAGCAGCAGGAACGCGTGGAAGAGGCCGAAGCCGAGCTGGAGCGCATCCGCCAGGAGCGCGGCATCGCCCTCATCGGCCGCGGCCAAATGGGCATCCGCGTGGAGGCCACGCGCCTGAACATGCTGGAAACCGAGCGCAGCGCCGCCCGCGTCGAGATGCTGGTGCGCAAGGCCCGCCTGGACCAGCTCGAGGGGCTGGAAGGCGAGAAGCTGATGGATGCGGCCGCCTACATCGTGCAGGATCCCACGCTGCTGGGCATCCGCCAGCAGCTGATCGACAGCCAGGTCAGCCTGCAGCTCATGATCCAGAACGGCGTCATGGGCGAGAACCATCCGGAAGTCATGCGCCTCAAGGGCGCCGTCGACGAACTGTCGCGCCAGCTCTCGTCCGCCCTGGAAGGCCTGAAGGCCGGCGTCAAGGCCGATTACGAGGTGGCCCGCCAGAAATACGAGGCCCTCGACGAGGAACTGGCCCAGATCCGCACCTCCGACATCGTTTCCGAAGGCGAGGATTTCCTCCCGTTCGACCGGGCGGAGCGCAACGTCAACATCCAGCGCGACATCCTGACGGCGCTGCGCGCGCGCATCACGCAGACGGGCATCGAAGTGGAAGTGCCCCGCACGGCCGTGGAAATCATCGAAGAAGCCGAGCCGCCGGAGCGTCCGTCCAGCCCGCTGGTCGTGCTGAACATCTTTTTGAGCGTGATCCTGGGCCTGCTGGCGGGCACCGGCCTGGCGTTCTTCGTGGAATACCTCGACGTGTCCATCAAGACGGTGGACGAAGTCGAGAAGTACCTGGGCCTTCCCGTTCTGGCGGTCATCCCGCAGCAGTCGCGCCCCCTGACGGAAGCCGGCCCGTCCAGCGGCCAAGGCGAAGCCTACCGCGCGCTGCGGACCAGCCTGGCGCTGCTGGCCCGCGAAGGCAAGCAGAAGATCTTCACCGTCATCAGCGGCGGCGTCGGCGAAGGCAAGTCCACCACGCTGTTCAACCTGGCCTACGTCTGCGCGGAGCAGGGCAGCAAGGTGCTCATCGTCGACTCCGACCTGCGCCGTCCCGTGCAGCACAAGATGGTCGGCCTGGCCAACCGGACCGGCATGGTCAACGTGCTGACGGACGAGCTCAAGATCGAGGACGTCGTCCAGGAAACCGGCGTGCCGAACCTGTGGCTGATGCCCAGCGGCCGGTTGCGCCGGGGCTCCCTGGGCATCATGAACAACGCGCGCCTGCGGGCCATGCTCGACGTCCTCAAGGACCGCTACGACTTCGTCCTGCTGGATTCGCCCCCGATCCTCGGCGTGACGGACGCGGCGATCCTGGCCAGCGAAGCCGACGGCGTGCTGCTGGTGGTGCAGTACCGGAAATATCCCAAGATCATTTCCCTGCGCGCCAAGCGCATGATCGAAAACGCCGGCGGCCACCTCATGGGCGCCGTGCTCAACAACATCAACATCATGCGCGACGACTATTATTACTACTACCACTACACGACCAAAAAGTACTATGGTAGCACGAAGCACGAAAAAGAGGACGAGGCGCCGGAAGCCTGACATGAATGATGCCCGCCGAAACGTTGGTTGCCGCGCCGCCGGCTGGCTGGCCGGCCTGTGTCTGGTCCTGACCGCGGGTTGCGCCTCGTCGTCTTCTTCCCAGAAGGTCTACGACCGCTACGCGGAACTGGTCGCCCAGCGCAACCAGCCG
>DAOTNL010000096.1:8264-9911 GCA_035450765.1 Kiritimatiellia bacterium
TCCGCCAGATCTATCTGGACCAGGACATCTACCGCAACATCACCGTGAACGTGGTGGTGCCCACGCGCTACTATTTCATCCAGGGCGAAGTCCGCGCGCCGGGCCGGTTCCAGATCATGTCCGCCACGCGCGTCTCCCAGGCCATCGCGGCCTCGGGCGGCTACACCGAATACGCCAGCGGCAAGGTGCTGGTCAAGCGCCAGGGCAAGATCGTCAAGGAAATCCGCAACGCCCGCAAGCTGGAACGCTCGCCGGAAGACGATCTCCTGCTGGAGCCGGACGACGTCGTCGAAGTCCTGCGGAGCTGGTTCTAACGGGAAGCCCGTCCGCATGCCGCGCCGGGATGAATGGGGGGCGCAGCGCCCTTCGGCGACGCAGCGGATCTACGACGGTTTAGCGCTGCTGCTGCTCGCGTGGCCCGCGACGGGGGGCATGTGGTTGCTGGGTTCCACCCGCACCTGGGGATTCGCGCCGGGCTTGGCGATTTCTTTGCTGGGTTCCCTGCTGGTGTTGGCCCGCCCGCTGGTGTTCCGCGCGGCGCCGCGCGCGTTCGCGCCGGCCGGTTTTTGGATTTTCGCCGCTCTGGCGGCCTACGTGGCGCTGCGCGTGCCCGCGGCGGCGGTGCCCTACGCGGCGCGCTGGGAAGCGCTGCGCTGGGTTTGCCTGACTGCGGCGGCGTGGTCCTGGACGCAAACGGCCCGGGTGGCCCGCCGCTGGCAGGGGGTGCTGTTCATCCTGCTCCTGTCGGTCGCGTTCCAATGCCTGTACGCGACGGTGCAGGAAATGAACGGTTCGCGGATGGTGCTGTGGGCGGTCCGTCCCGAACAGTACGGCATGCGCGCGAGCGGCACCTATCTGTGCCCCAACCATTTCGCCAACGTCCTGGCGATGCTGCTGCCGATAGCCGCCGTCCTGCTCTTCCTGCCGGAAGCCGGATTGCCCCTGCGGTTGATGGCGCTCTATTTCCTGGCCGTCGCCGCGGCGCCGCTCTATTGGTCCCTCAGCCGCAGCGCCTGGCTCGGGACGCTGGCGGGCCTGGCCGCGACCGCGCTGCTGCTGGCGCTGCGCCGGAGCCGGGCCTGGTTCCTGGCGGCGCTGGTCGCGTTGCCGCTGCTGGCCGCGGTGGCCGGCTGGTTCGCTTGGCAGACGCTGCCGGGCGTGCGGGCCCGCTTCGGCGCCGTGCTGGAGTCGCGGGCCGAATCGGGCGGCATCCGCGTTCCGATGTGGCTGGATTCGGCGGCGATGATCCGCGCGCGGCCGGTCGCCGGTTTCGGCGGCGGCTCGTTCGTGTGGACCTATCCGGCCTACCAGCGGCGGCCCCGGCACCACCACACCTACGATTTTTTGCACAACGAATTCCTGCAGATGCAGGTCGAGTACGGCGCCATCGGCTCCGGCCTGTTGCTGATCGGTCTGCTTTGGGGCGGGGCCGGCGCGACGCTCGCCGTGGTGCGCGCGCGCAGCCGCGCCGGCGCAACCCTGTTGGCCGGCGCGGCCGGCGCGGCGGCGGCGGGTCTGGTCCATGCCGTGTTCGATTTCAATTTCCACGTTTTTCCGAATCCGCACGTGCTGGTCTGGGTGGGCGGCGTCGCCTGGGGCGTCTGGGCACTGGACGCGCCGCCGGCGAAACCCGCGCCGGCCTGGCGC
>DAOTNL010000097.1:0-9870 GCA_035450765.1 Kiritimatiellia bacterium
GTGTCGGGCCAGCTCGCGACGTCGTAATCGCCCAGTTTGTAGGTGCCCAGCACGTCGTCCACGGCGGCGCGAGCGGCGGAGGTCAGATAGCGCAGCGCGATTTCGGCGACGATTTCATGGCCTTCGGGACCCCACGCCTGGGCGCGCGGCAAAACGGCCACGCCCAGAATGGCGGCGAACAGAATGGATTGTCGGGCGTGTTTCATTGGTTTATCTCCAAGTGTTTCAATCTACCCCGAAAATCCGGGGAAGCAACGCCGCGGGCGATTGTTTTGTTAGTCGGCCGCCGGTGCGTCGCGGCCGTCAAGGCGCCGGCTCGGAGGCGGGTTCTTCCACGGCGGCGACTTCCTCGAGCTGCGGCTTCTTCTTTTTGGCGGTTTGAGCCTGTTTGGCCTTGCGCCAATCGATGAGCCGGCGCTGGAGGTAATCGTTCTCGAAGCGGGTGATGTCCACCTCGTAGTCGAAGCCGGCGGCGAGCGCGCCCTGGTTGCCCATGATGGCGACTTTGACGTTCGCGAATTGCGCCGGCTCGAATTTGCGTTTCGGATCGTTCGGGTCCAGGATCTTGACGCAGCGGCCGTCCTGGATGCAGTCCGCGAAGCGCTGGATCTGGTTGCGGCTGGAGACGGCCTTGCGGTTGAGCTGGTCGGAAACGACGGCTTCGTAGACGATCTCGGCGCGGTTTTCGGCCACGTTCCAAATCACGACGTCCAGCTCGCCCAGCGTCTTGTTGGTGGCGTCGTGGTAGGTCAGGTTGCACAGCGCGCGGGATTTTTTGGGGTCGTGCTTGGCGTTGTACTGGATGGTGGCCAGCGTTTCGAGGATGGCGCCGATGCTGCCCCATTTGGGCGCGTCGAGATCGCGCAGCTGCTCGAAGTATTTCTGGATCAGGGGGCGGCGCGCCTCGGCGATGGATGCCGGCCAGAGCGTGATGACGTCCTCGACGGGGAGCGCCTCGTCGCGCCAGGAGGCCGCCAAGGTCGCGGGAGCGGCCGGCGCTGGCGCCGCGGCCGCGGCCGCTTCCGCCGGCGCGGAAGCGGAGTGGGCGCGGACATGCAGCAAAAAAACGACGGACGAGACGACCAGCAGCGCAAACGCGGCGATGGCCCCGGGCAGCGCCCAGCGCGGCCATGCCGCGCGCGGCGGCGGCTTGGCCGCCACCGGCGTGATCGGCAGGGTGGACGTCCTCACCGGCGGACCGTGCGGCGGGGTGGGCATCAGCCGGATGGTGGGCGCCGGGGCCGGCGCGCCGACGCGGAAGGAAGTCTGCCGGATCGCGCCGGGCAGGGCCTTGCGCAACGCGGCGAGAGCCGCGGCCGCGGAGGGATAGCGATCGTCCGGAGAGTAGGAGAGCGCCTTCATGACCCAGTCGCACAGGGCCGCCGGCAGGTCGGGCCGCAGCTCGGCCAGGGGCTTGACGTTGTGCTGGAGATGGCTGGTGATGAGGTCGGGAATCGTGTCGCCGTCGACGGCGCTGTGGCCGGAGAGCATGTAGTAGAAGACGCAGCCGATGGCGTAGATGTCCGTGCGGGCGTCGAGCGGCTGGTGGCGGAGCTGCTCGGGGGCGATGTAGAGGATCGAGCCGTAGATGGATTTGTTGCCTTCCATGCTCTGCACGGTCGGCTGGGACACGAAGCGGGCCAGGCCGAAATCCAGGATCTTGTACTGCCAGGCCCCGCTGGGCAGGCGCGTGCGCATGATGTTCTGCGGTTTCAGGTCGCGGTGGATCATGCCCGCCTGGTGCGCGGCGATCAGCGCCTCCAGCGTCTGCTGCGCGGCGTCGGCGAACTCGTCCACGCTGAACGGGGCGCGCTTGACGACGGCGTCGAGCGTTTCTCCGTCCACGAATTCCGTGATGACGTAGGGGCCTTTGTCGTCCACGCCGAAATCGTGGATCGTGAGGATGTTGGGGTGCTGGATCGCGGCGAGGGTCATCGCCTCGCGCCAGAGGCGCTCGGTGCCCTCGGGATCGTCGAGCATCGGCTCCGGCGGGCTCCAGCGCTTGACGGCCACGAACCGCTGCAGTTGGAGATCCCAGGCCTGGAAGACCGATCCGGAACCGCCGGAGCCGATGGCGCGGCGGATTTCGTAGCGTTCGGCGATCTTTTCGGTGGGGGCGGCGTTCGCCGCGTCGGCTGCCGGAGCGTTCTTATTCACGCCGCAAAGACTAGCGGGAAGACCCGGGGCTGTCGAGTTCGGAGCGCGGATTTCGGGCGTCGGCGGACGGGGCATTCCCGGGGCGATCGAAATGATTCGATTTTGGACTTGCATGGCCGATCAGTTCCGCTATCTTCTGCGTGATTTTTGAGCCACGGGGTCGTAGCTCAATTGGTTAGAGTACCAGACTGTCGATCTGGGTGTTGCGGGTTCAAGTCCCGTCGACCCCGCCACTTGAAAACGGAAACCTCCGCGCGAGCGGAGGTTTTTCTTTGACGCGGGACCGTGGTTCCCGCAGGGTTCGGCATGTTGCGACGGGGCGTTCCCGACCACGCCGCCTTGGCGGCGGGTGTCGGGATGGCAGAGCGCCCGAAAGATTGAAAAACTAGTGACGGGGCGTGGCTCAGCCTGGTAGAGCGCGAGCTTTGGGAGCTCGATGTCGCGGGTTCAAATCCCGCCGCCCCGATTTTACCGCCCGCCGCGCTGGCGGACGACTTCGTAGAGCAGGATGGTGGCGGCGGCGGCGACGTTGAGGGAGTCGGCCTGGCCCAGCATGGGGATGCGTACCAATTCGTCGGCCTGCGTCATCCAGGCGTCGCTCAGGCCGAACTGTTCGGCGCCGACGACGACCGCGATGGGCTGGGTCATGTCGACTTCCGTGTAGTTCTTCGTGGCGTGCGGGGAGGCCGCGAGGGACCGGATGCCGTGCTGTTTCAGCCACGCGAGGGTTTCCGCCGTGCTGGCTTCGGCGACGGGCACGGTGAAGAGGGTGCCGATGCTGGCGCGGACGACGTTGGGGTTGTTGACGTCCGTGCAGCGGTCGCAGACGACGAGGGCATGGGCGCCGGCCGCGTCGGCCGTGCGCAGCATGGTGCCGAGGTTGCCGGGCTTTTCGATGTGCTCGCCGATCACGACGAAGGGATTGGCCGGCAGTTTCAGGTCGGCGAGGGTGCGGCGGATCTGCGGGCAGAGGGCCAGCAGGCCTTCGGGACGGTCGCGGTAGGCGATCTTCATGAAGACCGGCTCGGAGCACTCGAACAGCGGCACGTTCTGTTCCGCGCAGCGGGAGACGATCGTGGGTTCGTTCTTCCCCTGGTAGAGCGCGGGGCAATAGAACAGCTTGAGGAGGGGCACGCGGTTGTCGAGCGCGCGCTTGACCTCGCGGTAGCCTTCGACGATCAGCAGGGCGTTGTCGTCGCGGTGCGAGCGCTGACGCAGCTTGACGACTTCCTTGATGCCGGCGTTCTGGAGGCTGGAAACGAGTTGGGGGATGGAGGGCATTTCAAATCTCAATATCCAATGTCCAATATCCAATGTCCAATCATCAAATGAAATCCTGAACCCTGTCTCCCGTCCCCTGACTCCCGTCCCCTGTCTCCTGACTCCTGTCTCCTGACCCCTGTCTCCTGACCTACGACTTCCACGATTTCTTGCGCGGGGAGAGGCCGACGAGGTCCACGGAGCGGGCGAGGCCGTAGAGGAAGTAGAGGACGGACAGGCGCAGGAAGAGGACGGGCGAGTTGGCGCGGTCGGCGATGAGCGCGGCGGGGCCGGCGGTGACGAGGACGAGGGGGGCGCAGAGGAAGAGATACCAGGGGGAAAAGAGAACGGCCAGCGCGACCGCGAGCGGCACGAGGCACAGGGCGCCGAGGAAGGCGAGGGAGAAGAAAATGGCGTTGGCGCCGGCCTTGCCGCGGGAGCTTTTCAGGATCGTGCCGTAGGCCTTGCGGTTGGCGTGCCAGAGCTGCTGGCGGAAATATTGACGCAGGGTGGCGGGTTCGCCGAGGTGCGTCACGCGCAGGGACGGCAGCGCGGCGACTTCGGCGCCGGCCTGGGCCGCGCGGAAGGCGAAATCGGTGTCCTCGCCGGTGGTGAGGGTTTCGTCGAAGGCCGGCACGACGCCCAGCAGCGCGCGGTTGAAGAGCATGTTGCGCGTGGTGATGAGGCGGAACGCCTCGGCCGTCACCGGTTCGCCGCTCCCGGCCGCCGCGGCCGGATTCTTGTGGTGCCAGTGGGCGTGCCACGCGCGCTGGATCCAGTTGCCGGATTCCGAGGGGACGACGGGATAGCCGATCAGGACGGGCGCCGGCTTCAGCAGCCACGGCGCGGCGTGTTCGAGCCAATGGCGGTCGGGCATGCAGTCGCCGTCGAGGAACGCGAGGGCGGTGCCGCGGGCGGCGCGCAGCGCGTGGTTGCGGCAGACGGGGATCGAGGCGCCCGGATGGACCTGGCATTCGTCGAAGCCGGCCTCGCGGGCGGCCTCGACGGTGCCGTCGCGGCTGCCGCCGTCGATCAGGATGGTTTCGAGGCTCCAGCCCGCGGGCAGATGCAGGCGGTCCAGCGCCGCCTTCAGGCCGGCCACGTGCTTGGCCTCGTTGAGGGCCACGACCATGACGGAAAGGACGTGCTGCGCGCTCATGGCTTTTTCGGCAGCTGGTTGGCGGCCCACTGGGTCTGCGACGCCATGCCCAGCAGGATCTGGACGTCCTTTTCGGTCAAGGTCCCGCGGGAGAGGATGCGGCGGATGCCCAGCATCATGTGGTCGGCCGTGTCGTTGGTCATGAAGCCGATGTCGAGCAGGGCCTTCCGCCACTTGGCAAACATGGCCTCGCGCATGGCGGAGGGGCATTCGGCCGAGCGCTCCTGCGGCGGCTCGAACGTGCCGGAGGCGACGAACAGCTCGTAGGCGCAGACCATGACCGACATGGCGACGTTGAGCGACTTGTAGGCATCCGACGACGGAATGCGGATGAACTGCGTGCAGAGCGCGAGGTCTTCGAGCGACAGGCCGTTGTCTTCCGAGCCGAAGAGAATGGCGACGGGGGTATCGCAGGCGGCCTCGAGCAGGCGCGGGGCCCATTCGCGCGGGGTCTTGGAGTGGTCGCGGTAGAGCCCGCCGCGGTTCGAGGTGCCGGCGACGAGGCCGCAGTCGGCGACCGCTTCGGCGGTCGTGTCGAACACCTGGCGATTCGCGAGGACGTCGCCCGCGTGGCAGGCCATCTGCTGGGCCTCTTCCATGTCCATGCCCGGCCGCGGATTCACGAGCGCGAGCTGCGAGAGCCCCATGTTCTTCATGGCGCGGCAGACGGAGCCCACGTTGCCGCCGTAGACGGTGTTGACGAGGACGATCCGGATGTGGTCGAGCGGGGACATCGGCAGGGATGATAGCGGATGGAGGGCGGAAGACAACCGAAGAGAAGAGGGGAAGCGACAGGGTTCAGGAGTCAGGGAACAGGAGACAGGGTTCAGGGGACAGGAGACAGGAAATCCGCGGGCCGAAGACGGAAGCCGGCACGACCGCGTGCCGGACTTTTACGTACTACATAAAAATCGGACCCGAAAATTACGTAGAACGTAAGAACTTTGCGGCGCAGACAACCGCTGAACCCTGAACCTTTATCCTACTTCTTCGCGGCGAGGGGCGGGTGGAACTTCTTCATCCAGGCGAGCTGGACGATCATCATGACCTGGTTGACGGACCAGTAGAGGGAGAGGCCGGAGGGGAAGGAGTAGAACATGAAGGTGAAGAGCACGGGCATCATCATCATCATCTTCTGCTGCTGGGGATCGCTGGTGGGGGTCATCTTCTGCTGCAGCCACATGGTCACGCCCATGAACAGCGGCAAAATATTGAGCCCGAACGGCAGGACGTCCGCGAACAGGTTTTCCGGGGTGGAGAGGTCGGAGATCCACAGGAACGACGAGAAGCGCAGTTCGATGGCGCCGCGCAGCACGACGAACAGGGCGAAGAACACCGGGATCTGGATCAGCATGGGCAGGCAGCCGCCCATCGGGTTGATCTTGTGCTCCTTGTAGAGCGCCATCATTTCCTGCTGCTGCTTCTGCGGATCGCTCTTGTACTTCTCGCGCACGGCGGTGATCAGCGGCTGGATCTCCTGCATGTGGCGGGTGCTGACCATGGACTTGTGGTTCAGGGGCCAGAAGACGATGCGGATGAGGAACGTCAGCAGGATGATGGCGACGCCGTAGCTGTAGGGCCAGACGTGGGCCTGGATCCAGACCATGACCTTCAAAATCCAGATGCCGACGACGCGCCAGAAACCGAGCTGGAGGATGTCTTCCTGGTGCGGGCCGTTGGCCTTGAGTTCGGTATAGACCTTGGGGCCGACGTAGAAGGTGGCGGCCTGCTCGAGCGTTTGGCCGGCCGCGAGCTCGTAGTCGGGCATGCGCAGCTCGGCCGCGACGCGTGCGAACGGAACGCTCGTGCGCGGGAAAATGCCCATGAACGTTGAGCGGACGGGCTCGCCGCGGGCGGTTCGGACGAGGCACTGGTCGGCGCCGTTTTCGGGCGTCAGGATCTGGACGAAGTACTTGTTCTTGACCGCGGCCCAATCGACGTGCTTGGGCTCTTTTTCGGGGCCGGGCACGGCCACGGGCTTGCCGTCGCCGCCGACGGGAAACCACTTCTCGAACTTGCCGCCCCAGTATTCGACGCTTTCGCTGCCGGTGAGGGTGTCCACGCCGAGGAGCGGGACCTGCTGTTTTCCGTCTTCGCCGGGCAGGTTTTCCATGAAGCCGGACTGCAGGCCGTAGCCGCGGAGGGCGACGGGCGCGCCGGTGGGATTCTCGAGCTTGTCGGCGAGCCGCACCTGGTAGCCGTCGCCGAGGACGAGCGTGCGGGTCAGGACGAGGCCGCCGGGCAGGACCTTGCGGTAGGTGACGGAATCGTCCGTGGAGGCGGCGATCTCGAACGCGGCGCGCGGGGCGAGGCCTGGATAGCCGATCGGGGCGGCGGCGGGGCGGTCGGAGAAATCGAACGTGACGGGGACATCGGAACCCTTGACGGACGGATAGCCGAGGATCGCGGCGCGGACGACGCCGGCGCCGTGCGTGGAGGTCGTGATTTCCAGCCGCTCGTTGCCGAGGGTGGTGAGGACTTCCACGGCCTTTTCTTCTTCCGCGGGGGCGGGGGCCGGGGCCGGTTCGTCCTTCTTCCAAGTGGCGGACGTGACGCCGTCCGCCTCGGGCGCCGGGGCGGCTTGGCCTGTCTCGGGCGCGGCCAAGGCCACGTCGGCGGGCAGGGCGGGGGCTTCGGCCTTCTCGACGGCGGCGGCCGCCGGCTTGGCCTTGGGCGGGATGATCTTGGAAATGAACTTCCGGTCGAGGGTCGGATAGGCCAGGAACAGCGCTAAAATCAGGACGATCGGAATCAGGTCTTGTTTCTTCATTCGGTTGTGCTCGCTAAATTACGGTTTCTTGGGCGGCACGGGATCGTAGCCGCCGGGGTTCCACGGATGGCACCGGACGATCCGCCGGAGCCCCAAAAAAACGCCGTACCCTACTCCATGGACGCGGATGGCTTCCAGCATATAATTCGAGCACGACGGCTCGAATCGGCAGCAGGCGCCGAACGCGTGCTTGAGCGTTTTTTGGTAAACGCGGATCAGGAAGCAGAGCGAAGCGGCGACGGGATTCATGTCGCGGCGGGGGGCGTCAGGCCGGCCTGGGCGGCCAGCTTGCGCAGTTCGGCGACGACGGCGTCCCACGGCGCGTCGAGAATGGAGCGGCGCGCGACGAGCACGACGTCGTCGGTGCGGCCGGCGAACCCGGCGCGCTGGCGGCGGAAGGCTTCCCGCAGGCAGCGCTTGGCGCGCGCGCGCTCGGGGGCGTTGCCGACTTTCTTGCTGGCCACCACGCCGAGGCGCAGCGAGGCGTCGGGCCCCGACCGCAAAAAAAGCACCATGAAACGCCCGTGCCAGCGGCGGTCCTGGGCGTAGGCTTCCTCGAATTGCCCCGGACGTTGGAGGCGCTGCTTGCGGCCCAGCGTGGCGCGGACGCAAAACGCCCGGCGATTCTCCGGGGAGGCGGGAACGGCCGGGCGATCGCTGCCGGGTTGCATGGGAAAAATCGTCCCCGGCGCGGGGGCGAACGGGAAAATTACTTCCGGTCGCTGACGGTCAGGGACTTGCGGCCCTTGGCGCGGCGGCGGCTGAGGACCTTGCGGCCGTTGGCCGTGGCCATTTTGGCGCGGAAACCGTGCTTGCGGGCGCGCTTGATCTTGGAAGGATGATAGGTCGGTTGCATGTGCGGAGCCTTTCTTCTTTAAATCGAAGGGCCGTGTTGTGCCCGTTTGCGGCGCGGAAGTCAATCCCTTAATGCGATTTTAACCGCCGCTCGGGCGCCAATGGACTTGCCAAGCAGGCGGAGCCGACATTACCTTTTCGGGCAATCGAAAACAGCGCCGGCCCGTGCCGGCCAAGGAGAAACAAGCATGAAGATGACGGCGAAAATCGCGGCGGCGTTCTGCGCGGCGGGCCTGCTGGGCCTGGCGGCGGCGCAGGCGGAAGGCAATCTGCGTTACTCGATCACGGTCTCCAAGTTCGCGAACGAAGCGGGCTGGTCGGGCCGGTGGGACGTGGGCGACGGCTTCACCACGATCATGACCGACGCCCTCCAGCAGAACGGCAAGTTCATCGTCCTGGGCGACTCCGAGATGCGCCAGGAAGCGATGAAGGAACAGGATCTGGCGGCCAGCGGCCGCATGGCCGGCGGCAACAAGGCGCCGCAGGTCGGCCGGATGACGCCCGCCCAATTGCTGGTGCGCGGCTCGATCACCCACGTGCAGGATGAAACCACCGGCGGCAGCGGCGGCCTGAGCTTCAAGGGCATTTCCATCGGCGGCTCGAAGGGCAAGGCCGAGGTCAACATCACGATCTATCTGGTGGACAGCGAGACCGGCCAGGTCAAGGCGTCCCAGAAGGTCGTCGGCCAGGCCGGCCGGCGCGGGCTGGGCGTGGGCTACCACGGCAGCGCGCTGGGCGGACTCGGCGGCAACCTGGAAGGCTTCAAGAACGACAACGTCGGGAAGGCCTGCGAAGACGCCGTCGTCCAATGCGTGGAATTCCTCGAGAAGCAGCTCGAAAGCATCCCGTGGCAGGCGACGGTCGTGCTGGCGGGCGCCGACAAACTGGTCATTAACCGCGGCACCCGCGAAGGCGTGTCCGTCGGCCAGTCGTTCAAGGTCGGCACGACCGAAGAGCTGGTCGATCCGGACACCGGCGAGGTGCTCGACGTCGAAATCAAGACCCTCGGCACGACCCAGGTCACCGAGGCCAAGGAAAAGATTTCCTACTGCACCCCGGTCGCCGGCGCGGAAAAAGGCATGAGCGTCCTGCCCGCGAACTGATTCCCGTCCGTTGCAACCAGTACCGCCGGGTTTCGCGAGGGACCCGGCGGTTTCGTTCCCCGCCTCGCCAAGGAAAGCCGACCATGGAAAACGAAATCGCCCCCGCCGTGCCCCCCGTTCCTGCCGCCGACTCGGCCGTGCGCCACCATTATCCGCTTGCCGTGCGCCAGGCGTCCATCGGCACCGCCTTCGGGCTGTTCCTGAAAACCATGCCGTACGCGCTGGCGCGCTTTGGCATCCTGATCGTCGTCTCGCTGGTGACCATCGTCTGGGGCATCGTCACGTTCGGCGGCGCGGCCTGGACGGGCAACAAGATCCATCCGATCGTCGGCTGGGGCTGGTTCGCCGTCGGTGCCGGCGTCTACGGCTGGGCCTGGCATTTCGTCGTCCGCTACGCCCTCTACCTGATCAAGTGCGGCCACGTCGCGGTGCTGACGGAGCTGGTGACGCGCGGGCAGGTCGGCAACGGCGGCGAGGGGATGTTCGCCTACGGCAAGCGCGTCGTCACCGAACGCTTCGCGCAGACCAACGTGCTCTTCGCCATGGACCTGCTGGTGGAAGGCGTC
>DAOTNL010000098.1:0-3835 GCA_035450765.1 Kiritimatiellia bacterium
CAACGGGCCCTTGTAGCGCTCCTTCGACGTCCAGACGTGGATGCGCGGATCGGCCGCCGCCAGTTCCCGCGTGCCGTCCGTCGAATCGTTGTCCACCAGCAGCACCCGGGACACGCCGAGATCGAAGTGGTACTTGAGCATGTACGGCAACCGCAGCGCCTCGTTGCGGCACACCACGATCATCCAGACCTCGTCCGGCTTCCATTCCGGCAACGGCCGCGCGTCCACCCGCCGCATCCCGGCCCACGCCGTCCGGCGCCGCACCCAGCGGTTGGCCCGGATCCTGAACCGCTCCCAGATCATGGCCGGGGGTCCCGCCACACCAACACCTTTTCGCCGTCTTGGCGGCGGTGCGGAAAGTCCCGCACGGCGCGCTCGAAGGCCGCCGTGCAGCCCGGGCAAATGCGGTCGTGCAGCTCCACCACCAGCAGATCGACCCGGTCCAGCCAGCCCTCCGGATGCTCGAAGATTTCCTTTTCGCCGCCCTCGACGTCCATCTTCAGGACGTCGATCCGATCCAAGCCGCGGTGCCGCATGAAATCGGAAATCGTCACGCATTCGACCATCTGGCCCAGCCCGTAGCCGGCGCCTTCCGCCACGTCCGCCAAGGTATAGCCCCACGCGCCGGTTCTCCGGCTCTGCACTTCGCGCACCGCGCCGTGGCTCCAGACCGCCTGGCGGAGGGGAACGATCCGCGGCCAATCCCGCGCGTTCCGCCGCAGCAACTCGAAATTGCCGGCCTCGGGTTCGAACGCATAGACCGTGGCATCGGGACAATGCGCGGCGAAGTAGATGGCCGAAGCCCCGATGTTGGCCCCTATGTCCAGGATCGTGCGGGGGTGGCCGCGCACCGCCGCGGCATATTCGCCCCGCCGCAGGATGCCGTCTGCCACGCGGAAATCGGAAGATGCCGTCCGCAGGCCGATGCGGACGCCACCGAGGCGGACATCGCGGGTCGTCCGGATGCCGCGCAGATCCGCCCACGCGAAGCGCGCGGCGTCTCTCGGCCCCAGCGCCGCCCAATAGTGGCAGCTCTGCGCAAGCCAGTCTCGAATGCCCAACCGCCAATTCATTCACCGACCCCACATGTCACACGACACCTCGGTCACGAGCAAAACAACTTCCGCGCCGAATCGTTGCATTTGCGTTTCGTCGATCTGCGGCGGAGGATACTCCGTTTCGGGCTACGATGCCGTCAAGTCCGATTGCCGCCTTTTGGATAAACAGCGGGAATGCGACCGTGAGCATTCGGCCCCAATGACGGCTCAGCAGACCGCACCATAGCGCATACGGCAGCCACAACCAAAGCCATGCGTTTTTTGCGGCCGTGCCACGCCTAGCACCCAACACGGCCAAAGGCCAGAGAACTCCAAAGGCCATGAGAATATCAACCCCCCCCCGGGGCGTCACGAGGTATGCAAAATTCGCGCTTGCACCTTCCCAATGTCGTCGAATGACGTAGAATAGACTGTTGGAAGTGTAGGTCCACCCGGGATCCGACGAAACCATCCCGACCACGGAATGGGCGCCGACCCAATGGCGAATTCCCCAAACCAGAATTGACGAAACAACATAACTTCCCGCCAGCATCGGCCAGCGCCGCTTGGGCATCAGAAAGACCGGCAGAACGAGAAGAGGATATATGACTTCCTTGCTCAGAGCCATCAGCGGCATCCACAGGCATAAAGCGACCCACTGCTTGGTTGCCAAAAAGTAGGCCAGTGCCGCCAAAGCCAAATAAAACCCCATGTCGATCATCGGTTGAGCGGTGGCTTGCAGAACAAAGCGACACCCGCCCAACACCAATGCGACGACCAGCGCAGACACGGAACTGGCTCCGCTTGCCAACAGGAACCGCCGGGAAACGGCCAGCATCAAACCGCCCAAAGTCAGGTTGACCGCGTAGAAAAGCGCTTTGTCGGCGTTGGGCGCCGCCGCCACCGGCGCCGGAAGCCCCATGCGGAGCAGGCGAACCATGCCCGGAACGACCACTCGGTATTTGTGATGAGGAGTCACGTCGTAATTTCCGCGAGACATGGCCATGTACGAATGGCCATCGTGTGCGGGAAAATCATCCAGATTGAACAGGCGCAGTTGATCGAACGACAACCCACACAACCAAATCCCGAAAAGGAGGATTTCCCCCGCCCAGATCAGTGCATTCCGCTTCATGGCGCAACACAATAACCAAATTTCAAGAGCCTACGAAAGATTTTACTTTCATCTGCGCACCGTCGATTTCACCCTATCTAGCCGCCCCCCCAATCCCATTGCCTACTCCGGCATCCGTGATTCACCGCCGCATATCGCTTGCACTGGATTCGCGCGGCTGGCACGATGCGGAGCGCATGAATTCCTTCGGGCATTTCATCCTGACCCGCTTCAACGTGCCGCTGCGGTTCGACGTGCCGCCGGGGCAGCAATCCGTACGGCCCGGACTCGATCCGGGCTGGCTGGCCCGGCGGTTCGACCTGTTCGAACGGGTCTGTCTCGCTTCCGTGGTCCGCCAAACCGAACCGGATTTCCGTTGGCTGGTGTTTTTGGACGAGGCAACGCCGAATGTCTTCCGCGAACGCCTGGCCGCGCAGGCGGCCGCCCACCCCTTTCTCCAGCCCGTCTATTGCGACCGGTTCGAGGAAGCAACCGTCCTGCCGGAAATCCGGCGGCGCGAAACGCCGGACCGCTTGCGCATCACCACGCGGCTGGACAACGACGACGCCATCCATCCGCACCTCGTCGAACGGGTCCGCCGGATGGCCGAGCGCCAGGCGCCGCGGCAGGATCTGCGGCGCGGGTTCTACGTCGGCTTTCCGCTCGGCTGTTGCGCGCGCGACGGCGATTTCTATCTCCAGCGCTACCGCTACAATCCCTTCGCCAGCTACGTGTCCGCGCCGGAGACCGACCGCACCGTCCTGGGCGTGGACCACCGCTACGTGGCCGACGTCGCCCCCGTGGTTTTCGACTGGACCCGCCCCATGTGGTGCCAGACCCTCCACGGGGAAAACGTCGCCAACCGCCTGCGCGGCGTTTATTGGCCCGGCGGCGCCCGCAGCGCCTTCGGCCCGTTGTTTCCGCCCCCGCCCCCCCGTTCCGTGCTTTGGAAAACCGCGGAGTTCGTACGCAGTGCCTACGCCTATGCCTTCCACCGCTGACATCTTCCCGCCCCCGGCCTGCCTCGTCTGCGGCCATGCCGCCGGCAACCGCATCCTCGCGGCCCGGGAAAAAATGAACGGCACGCTGGAATCCTTCGACTACGTGCAGTGCGCCGCATGCGGCCATCTGCATCTGGCGGCCCCGCCGGCCGACCTCGGCGCCTACTACGCCAAGGGCTACTACTCCTTCCATGCCCGGGCCATTCCCCGTTGGCGCCAATGGCTGTATCGCACGCGCACCGCCGGCCTGCTGGGCGGCGGGAATCTTCTCGGCCGGGCGCTGAACCGCCTGAAACCGCCCTACTACGCCTATTGGCTCGGACAAACCGGCCTGCGCCTGGGGGACCGGGTGCTGGACGTCGGCTGCGGCGCCGGCAACCTGCTGCGCATCTTGCAGGTCTCCGGCCTGCAATGCGCCGGCATCGATCCCTTCCTGCCCGCGGACGCGCAGACGCCCGAGGGCGTGCAGTTGCGCCGACGCGACTTGCTGGCGGAACAAGGCACTTACCACGCGATCCTGTTCAACCATTCCTTCGAACATGTGCCCAATCCGCGCGAAGTCCTGGGCCGTTCCGCAACGCTTCTGGATCCGGGCGGTTGCGTCGTCGTGCGCATCCCGCTGGCGGACTCCTTCGCCTTTTTCCGCTACGGCCCCGACTGGGTCCAATGGGACGCGCCCCGCC
>DAOTNL010000098.1:3935-9801 GCA_035450765.1 Kiritimatiellia bacterium
TCCTTCGCCTTTTTCCGCTACGGCCCCGACTGGGTCCAATGGGACGCGCCCCGCCACCTGAACCTCTTCAGCCAGGACAGCTTCCGGCGCCTGGCGGAACAAGTCGGACTGCATGTGGAACAAACCATCCACGATTCGGACAAAATGCAGTTCTGGGGCAGCGAGGAATACCGGCGGAACGTCTTCCACAATTCCAAGGAATCCTACGGCCACGATCCCCGGCAGACGCGGTTCTCGAAACGCCAGTTGCGCGACTATGGCCGCTGGGCGAAATGGCTCAACGACATGGGCGCCGGCGACCAGGCCACGTTCGTTTGCCGGCGGATTCAGCCGCGGACCAAGCCGGCATAAAGCCGCTTGAGTTTCTCCGCGCTGGCCGGCCAGGTGTGGCGCTCCAAGACTTGCTGGCGGCCGGTGGCGCCCATGCGTTGGCGCAGGGCGGGATTCTCGGCGAGCTTTTTCAGGCCGGCGGCGAGCGCCGCGGCGTCGCCGACAGGCACCACCAGACCCGCCCCGTCGGCCACCAGGCGCGGCACCCAGGCGCAATCGGTGGTCAGCACCGGCAGCCCCGTGGACATCGCTTCGAGCGCGGCGAAACAAAACGACTCGTAGTCGCTGGAGATCACCTTCGCATCGGCAGCCGCATAGACGGCGGGCAGCTCGCCGTACGGCGTTTCGCCGAGAAACAGCACCTTCTCCGCGACGCCCAGATCCGCCGCCTGCCGCTCGCACGCCTCCCGCAAGGGTCCGCTGCCGACCAGCACCAGCCGCGCGGCAGGATAATCCCGGACAAACCGGGCGAACGCGTCCAGCAGCACCGCGTGGTTCTTGAAGGCCTGGAACCGTGCCACGTACAGCGCCACGAATTCGTCCCGACCAATGCCGTGCCGTTGCCGGAAATCCGAGGACTGCGGCTTGAACAGATCCGCGTCCACCGCGTTGGGCACGTCCACCACCGCGGCGTGGCCACGCTCGCGCAGCTTCTGGATGCTGGTGCCGCTGGCGATCAGCGCGTCCGCCTGTTTCACGCCGCCGCGCGGATCGTAGTAGTTCGGGGCGGTCAGGCGCATGACGACGGGCGTCCGCACGCCGCGCCGCTTGAGCCAGTGGACGAGATTGGGCAGTTCGCAGACCTGGATCACGTCGAATTCGCCGGCATGCTTCGCGATCCAGCGCGCGGCGCGCCATTCGAAGATCTCGAATTCCAGTTGCCGCACGCGCCAGCCGCCCTTGACCTTGTCCCACGGGAACCGCCGCAGCCACGGCGTGCGCAACGTCCGGGCGCCGGCCACCGGCAGCGGTGCCGGCCGCAGCAGCGGCGCGCCGCACAGGTAGCTCACCTGCGCGCCGGCTTTGGCCAAATGGCGGGAAATCTCCAGATCGAACGTCTCTCCCCCGCCCCGTTCGAGGCAGGCCATGCGGTTGACGAACAACACGCGCAACGGATTGGATGCGGATTGGGCATTCATCGCGAGCACCGTACCATGAAGCCGCCACGGCGATGGAACATTAAATTTCGGACCGACGGCCGAACGCGAATGGGGTCCCCGCCTTGGATTCTGTCCGGACGAGCGCGGAAATCGCGAAAACGCTCCACCGGAAATCGGGAGCCCCGCGGAAAACGGCGCGCGAGTCCACGGCCTGCCGCCCGGAATCCTTCGATCAGGAACCACAGGCCGAACGGCAGCATGGGCATCAAATAGCGGAAGAGGAAATCCGGCCAGACGAACAGCAGCGCGTAAAAGCCGCCGAGAAACACGTGGGCGGGCCGCACGCCGCGGCGGAGCGTGGCCACGAGGCCGAGCGCCATCAACCCCAGCACCCCCAGCGTGAACGGCCAGGCCAGGAAGCCCGCGCCGGCCTTGGCAAGAACGCCGTGATAGCCCAAAAACTTCGGCGCGACCAGATCCGGCCAACTCAGCGAGTAGGTCCGCGCGGCCGCGGCGAGCCGCGCGCCCCAGGTGACCGTGGCGCCGGAGGCGTACGGGTCGCTCGAGACGACGTGCCGCAGGCAAAACGGATTGCCCAGCACCATCAGCCCCACGCTGATCAGGAAAAAGACGAACAGCACGCCTCCCGCCGCCCAGGCGCGCCCGCTGCGCCGGCGAAACAGAATCACCCACCCGCCGAACGAGGCGCCCAGCACCAGACCTTGGTATTTCGCGAACATGCAGGCGACGGCCACCGCCACGAACGCCCACAAGCGGCCGGACGACTCTTCCGCCGCGTAGCGTTCCCACAGCAGCACCCCCAGGAAAACCAGGAAAACGAACAGGGTTTCGGCGCCGATGACCGACGCCCAGGCCGCTACGTGCTGGTTCGTGGCGTACAGCAAAGCCAAACCGAAAGCCCAGCGCCGATCGTCCAGCAAGCGCCGCGCCCACGCCTGCACGACGAGGGCCGACAAGGCGAAAAGCAGAATTCCGCCCGCCTTCAGCGCATAGATCTCGCCGGCCGAGAGCGCGAACAGGGCGCCGCCGTCGAGCCGCAGCCCGAATGCGCCCAGCCAGGCCAGGATGAACAAGGCGTACCCCGCCGGCCGCGGCCAGCCGATGATCTCCCCGGGATGTCCTTGCTGGATCGACTTCGCCATCTGCAGGAAATCGAGGTTGTCGCCGCCGGTTTCCAGGCGATGCACCAGCAGACCGCCCGCCATCGCCAAGGCGACGAGGAAGACGCAGGCGGACGGCCAATCGATTCGCTTCCAATCAAAGGGCATGGCGGTTCACCTAGAGCAAATCGGATTCGTTGGGGTTGCGGCAGAACAGCAGGATCTGGTAGCCGAACAGGCTCTTGAACGTCCGCGTGGCTCCGCGCAGCGCATGCAGCAGCAGCCGGAACGGCCCCTTGCGCAGGAACGGGAACACCATCGCCACGGGTATGCTGGTGAACTCGCGCCCGACGATTTCCCACCCCGTCTTCCGGCACAGCAGTTCCGCGGACTTCCGGGTGTAGAAGCGCAAGTGGGAACTATCGAGGATTCCCTTGGAATGATAGGGGAACCGCCCCAGCAGCAGGTTCAGCCGCACGTAGACGTTCGCCACGTTCGGCAGCGACACGAGGAGCACGCCGCCTTTCTTCACGCAGGTTTTCAGCTTCGACAGGATCTCTTCCGGATACAGAAGATGCTCGAGGATGTCGGCGGCGATCACGACGTCGTAGCGCTCGCCGATCTGGTCGAGGCGGGAAATGCCGAGGCTTTCGTTCCAGACGCGGCGGGCAAAAGGCTCCGCGGCGCGAGCGGCGGCCGGATCCAGCTCGATGCAATCGAGCACCACGCCGTTCTCGTGCAGGCGCCGCGTCAAGGAGGAATCCCCGACGCCCAGCTCCAGCGCCGTCTTGCCGGCCAGCCCCAGCCCTTTCAGATGCCGGAACAAAAGCGTGTGGCTGGAATAAGGGTCGTCGAACTTGCTGGAATACTTGCTGCCCGAGACGCTGAGGTCGAAGTTGCGCGAATAGCAGATCCCCCAGCGGTGGAAGGCGTAGCGCAGCGTGGTCAGGATGCAGTTGGCGGCATAGGCCAGTCCGTTCACGTGGCAGATTTCGTCGCCGTAATAGGTGGGAATGGGAATTTCGACGATCCGCGCCTGCTTGGCCCAGGCCTGGAGGAGGATTTCGGTGTCGAAATGCCATTCGTCCGTGTTGTCCCAGAACGGCACCCCGCGCAAGAAATCCGTCCGGTAGGCGCGGTAGCCGGTATGGAACTCGTGCAACCGCATCCCCGACATGCGGTTCTGGAGCTGGGTCAGCACGATGTTGCCGGCGAACTTGTAGCGCGGCATGCCGCCCTTGAGCGCATCCTGCTTGCGGATCATGCGCGAGCCCAGCACGACGTCCGCAACCCCCGCCTGCAACGGAGCGATCATCTGCGGCAGATGTTCGGGCGCATACTGTCCGTCGGCATGGAGCATGACCACCGCGTCGAAGCCCCGGTCGAGGGCGTACTGGAAGCCGATCTTCTGGTTGCCGCCGTACCGCCGGTTCATCCGGTTGCGCAGCACGCGCAGCTTGGGATAGGTCGCTTGCAGCGCCAACGCTTTTTGCACGGTTTCGTCCATGCTGCAGTCGTCGACCACGAAAACCTCGTCTATCCGCTCCCAGATTTCCGGCGGAATGCGCGCCAAGGTCTGCGCGACATGGCTTTCCGCGTTGTAGGCGATGATGAAGATTCCGATGTGGAGGGTAGCGCTCATTGGGATTGTCGGCGGCCGAACCCGCAACCGATGGCGGCCATCCGGTGCCCCAGTCTGCACGTCGGCTTACGATTGTCGATACTTCTTCGCATGGACTCTGCACCGGGAACGTGCCGCCCGAACTTTTTTTGCCAACTTACACCATGCGCGAAGAAACGAAAACGGGAAAACGCTCCACCGGAAATCGGACGCCCCGCGGTTTTGGCCGTTGTGCCGGGGCCGTTGCGCCGGTATAGTGTCCCAACTGCGATTCAAACCGCGCCCGCGGCGGAGTTCTTCAACAGGAGATGCGAGCATGACGGTGAACAAAGAAGCCTTGCCCGGACACGAAACCCAATCCAGCGAGATGAACTGCGCCAGTTGCGGCCGGTTCGTCGGCGCCGTGACCAAGTGCCCTTATTGCGGCGCCAAGGTCGAAAAGCGCATGAGCCTGGTGGCCATCCGCTGGGCGGCCGTCCTGCTGGCGACCGTCGGCCTCTTCCTCCTCTACCTCATGGCCAAGTACCGCGAAATCCCGGTCGTCAAGCTGGCGGACGTGAAGCCGACGATGAATTTCGCCCAGATCCGCGTGGAAGGCGTGGCCGAAAGCGATGCGCGCACCTTCCGGACCGGCGGCGGCATGGGCTTCAATTTCTCCGACGGCACCGGCACGATCATGGTCTTCATCAGCCAGAAGCAGGCCCAGGAGATGGTCGAACGCAACCTCGTGCCGAAGGCCGGCGACCAGATCAGCTTCGCGGGCGGCTTGAACATCTCCGACGACCGCTCCTCCATGCGCCTGCTGAGCGTGGACGAATTCCGGCTGATCCGCGCTCCCGCGGCGGCCATGCGCCTGGCGGACGTCACCACGGATCTGAAGGGATCCTCCATCACGGTCGAAGGCAAGGTGATGGACCTGTTCCCGCCGCCGGCGGATTCCAAGCGTCCCTATGCGCTCAAGCTCCAAGACGCTTCCGGCGAGCAGACGATCAACTTCTGGCAGGCGGAATACGACCAGATCGCCGACAAGGACGTGCTCGTCGGCGCCTACGTCCGCGCGCGCGTGTCCGTCGCGGCCTACCAGGACAAGCTGCAGCTCAAGCTGGCCTCCGGCCAGGACCTGGAAATCCTCGACGGCCCGCCCGCCGCCGACGCCTACGCCACGCCCGCCCAGAAGGCCGCCGCGACGTTCCGGCAGAAGGCGGCGCCGGCCCCCGCCCCCGCCCCGCGCGACTTCTCCCGCGGCCGCTCGGTGGCCTCCACCAGCCTCTCCGTTTCCGCCGTCACCGCCGCGATGAAGGGCCAGACGGTGCGCGTGCGCGGCCGCGTGGAATCGGTCAAGGCGCCGCAGGAAGGCACCAAGCAGCCCTTCGCCGTCGTCCTGCGCGACGGCGCCGCCACCCTGCGCGCGACCTATTGGTCCAACGCCGACGCGGTCATCGCCGTCAAGCCCACCCCTGGCGCGCTGTTCGAGCTGGAAGGCGTGGTCGACGTCTACCGCGACCGGCCGCAGCTCAAGGTCGAAAGCGGCTACAAGGTGAAGCTGGTGGACGACACGCCGGCCTCGGCCCCCGCGGTGGACGTCTCGCAGGCGGTGCCCGTGTCCGCCATCACCGCCGCGGACCTGGGCCAGTCCCGGGTGGTCAAAGGCACGCTCGGCGCGCCGCGCGCCCTGCGCGGCGGCGTGTCCTACG
>DAOTNL010000099.1:0-9676 GCA_035450765.1 Kiritimatiellia bacterium
CCGGACCGCGTTTCGCCGCCCCCTGACCAGCGCGGCGCCGAGTTCCACCCACCAGATCTGGCGCCGAACCACGCGCCGACGATTCCCGTTTCCTCCCCGCGCCAGGACGCGCTGTAGATGAAGGACAGCCCGGTGCCCAGCAGCACCGCCGCCAGCAGCACCGCCAGCCCATCCTGCGCCAGCAGCCGTTTCCAGACGGATTGCGCGCGCTTCTTCACGCAGGCTCCTCTTCCGGCGCCGCGGCATCCGGAACGGCCGGCGCCGCGTCCGGCGCCGGGACCGGCGGCAACCCGAGGCCTTCCACCTCGTTGAAGGTCCGGGTCAGCAACTGCTTGACGCGCGGCGCGGCCGTCGTGCCGCCGCTGACGCCGTCTTCCACCAGCAAGGCCACCGCGTAGCGCGGTTCTTCGAAGGGCGCGAAGGCGATCATCCAGGTCATCTTGCGGCCGGAACCCTTGACGCCGTATTCGGCCGTGCCCGTCTTCGCCGCCACGACGATGCCGTCCAGCTTCGCGCGCTTGCCGGAGCCGTCGGGTTCGTTCACCGCGTCGCGCATGCCCGCGCGCACCGCGGCGATATGCCGCGCATCCCAGCGCGGCCCGGCCGGCGCCCGTTCGGCGGGGATGTCGTTCGTGACGCCGGCCGCCGACACGATCCGCGCCGCCAGCCGCGGCTTCCACAGCGTGCCCCCGTTGGCCAGCGCCGCCGCGTACAGCGCCATCTGGAGCGGCGTCGCCAGCAGCGCGCCCTGGCCGATCGAGAGATTGCAGGTGTCGCCGTCGCGCCAGCTGTCGCGCCGTTCCCGGCGCTTCCAGTCGTTGTCCGGCACCAGGCCCGGCCGTTCGAAATCGAGGCTGATGCCCGTTTCGCGGCCGAAGCCGCACGCGCGCGCCATGGCCTGCACCGCTTCCGGACCGGCCGCCAGCGCCGCATGGAAGAGGTAGACGTTGCAGGAATAGCGGATGGCGGCCTGCAGGTCGATGCTGCCGTGCCCCCAATGCTGCCAGCAGCGGAACCGCGCCGAGCCCAGCTGGAAGTAGCCCGGGCAGCTGTAGCGCGTCTCCGCGGACACGGCGCCCGCCTGCAGCGCAGCCAGCAGGGTGACCGGCTTGAAGGTGCTGCCCGGGGCGTATTCGCCGCCGGATGCGCGGTTGTAGAGCGGCCGGGCCGGATCGTTGCGCAGCGCGTCCCAGATCGCGGCCGGCACCGACGGCACGAAATCGTTCGGATCGTATCCCGGCAGGCTCGCCAGCGCCAGCACGTCGCCATTGCGCGGATCCACCACGACGACGGCTCCGCGCTCGCCCGCCAGGGCGTCCTCGGCCGCGCGCTGGATGCGCGCGTCCAGCGCCAGCGTCACGTCGCTGCCCGGCTGCGGCTCGCGCCGCGAGACTTCGTCGAACTTGAACCCGGCCACGTCCACCTGGATCTGCAGCTTGCCGCCCTCGAAGGCCCGCAGGACGCCGTCCAGGCGCTTCTCCACGCCGGACTTGCCCGCCATTTCGGGCAGGTAGTAGTGGAACTTTTCGTCCGGATCGTCGGCGGCGCCGGTCATCTTCGCTTCGTCGGCGCGGCCCACGTAGCCCAGCAGATGGCACGCGGATTTCCCCTGCGGATAGACCCGCACCGGCTCCACCGTCAGCGCCGCGCCGGGAAATTCCGCGGATCGTTCCTGGAAACGCGCCACGGCCATCGCGTCGAGATCCCGCCACGCCACCAGCGGCAGCGGCGTGCGCCGGCCCAGATGCAGGCGCACGTCCTGCGGGCCGAGCTGGAGCGGACGGTCCATCGTTTCCGCCAGGCGATAGAGCGTCTCCATCACGCAGTCCACCGTCCGCTGGGAGGGCCCCGCCTGCCGGAATTCCTCGAGATAGAGCGACACGCAATAGCTCGGCCGGTTGTCCGCCAGGGCCACGCCGCGGCGGTCGAAGATGCGGCCGCGGATGCCCGGCAGGCGCACGCTGCGCAGGCTTTGCTTGGCCAGGCGCCGCTGGTACTCCGTGCCCTGCGCGACCTGCAGGTTCCACAGCCGGAAGACCAGCCCGCCGAAACAGGCCAGCATGACCAGCCCGGTCAGCAGCAGGCGCCAGACATGGACATCGGGAACTGGACGGGCGCGGGCCATCAGGCGCGGTCCTCCCAGGTGCCCAGCCGGCGTTCCAGGCCGCGCATCAGCCCGAACAGCAGCGGAATCAGCGCGGCGGCCAGCACCGCCGAGCCCGCCATGCGCCAGAGCATCTCGCGGCCCGAAAGCGCCACGAGTCCCTTCGACCGCAGCAGCAGCGCCAGCGTGCCGGTCGCGACGGCCGCGCACAGCGCGCCGAGCCACGACGTCGTGAACGCCCGGTCGGCGAAGAAATCCTTGCGCAGCAGCACCGCCAGCGTGCCCGCCGCCAAATGCGCGCACGAAGAATAGCCCAGCGGCGCGAGGCTCAGCGCGTCCTCCACCAGTCCCGCCAAGATGGCCGCCGCCACGAAGTAGCGGGCTTTCTTGTTGAGCGCCGCGTAGAGCACCACGCCCAGCAGGATCGGAAACGCCGGCTGGCCCATGTGCCGCCAGGCCGGCACCGCCGCCTGCAGCGTGCCGCCCACGAGCAGCCAGAACAGCAACATCAGCAGCGTCACGGGTCTTCCCCTTCGAGATAGCCCGATTCGTCGTCCAGCACCGCGTCGGGCGGCACCGGCGCGGCACGCACCGCCGCCAGATCCTTCTCCGTCGCCGCCACGAACGCGTACTCCAGCTTGCCCAGATCGGCCGCCAGTTCGATCCACGCCGTCTGGTAGAGCCCGGAGGCATCCATGACCACTTCCGCCACGCGGCCCACCGGCAGGCCTTTCGGGAACAGGCCGCCCAGACCGGACGTCACCACCTCGTCGCCCGGCTGCACGTCCGCCGTCTTCAGCAGGTAGTCCACGCGCACGGCCGGCGGCTGGCCGGGCCGCGCGCCCTGCCCTTCCGCCAGGCCGAATTCCCCCGACCGCTTCAGCCGCACCGACACCTTGCAGGACGGGTCCGACAGCAGCAGCACGTCCGCCGTGCGGGTCGACACCGCCGTTGTCCGGCCGATCAGGCCGTCCGTCGTCAGCACCGCGCGCCCCTCGGCCACGCCCGCGGCCGCGCCCTTGTCCAGCCGGACCGTCTGCCACCAGCCCGTGCTGTCGCGGCCGATCACCTCGCACGAAATCAGCTTGTTCGGAAAGCGCTGGGCGAAGCCCAGCAGGTCGCGCAGCATCTGGTTGTCGCGGGCGAGTTCCTGGGCCATGCGCGTTTCCCCGCGCAGGTAGACGATTTCCTCGGAGAGCGCGCGGTTTTCCAGCGCCAGATCCCCGAGTCCCCGGACGTAGCGGACGATTTCCCGCATTTCCCGCACCCCGCCCCGCAACCCCGCCTGCAGCGGGCTGATGCCGTCGCGGACCGCGCCCTTCACCCGGCGCGAAGCCGCGTCCGGCAGGTTCAGCATCGCCAGCACGACCAAACCGATCGCGCACAGCGCTATCCAACGTCGATCCTTCATCGTTCCTTACCGGCGTCCAAACACACCTTGCCTATGCGGAACGGAAGAGAGACGGAAACCGAGACGGACGGCGCTCCGGACGCCTCAGGCGCCGGACGACACCTTGCGCAGGAAGTTCAGCTCGTGCAGCACGACGCCCGTGCCCTCGGCCACCGCGCTCAGCGGGTCCTCGGCCACGTGCACCGGCAGCCCGGTCTGCTCCGCGAGCAGCTTGTCCATGCCCCGCAGCTGCGAGGTGCCCCCCGCCAGCACGATGCCCCGGTCCACCAGGTCGGAGGACAATTCCGGCGGGCAGCGCTCCAGCGTGATGCGGATCGCCTCGACGATGGCCGACACGGGCTCCTGCAGAGCCTCGCGGATTTCCTCGGAGGTGATCGTGAGCGTCTTGGGCAGGCCCGCGACCAGGTCGCGGCCCTTCACTTCCATGCTCATCTCCTCGCCGAGGGGATAGGCGGAGCCGATCGTGATCTTGATCTCTTCCGCCGTCCGTTCGCCGATCATCAGGTTGTAGACCCGCTTCAGGTATTGGACAATCGCCTCATCCATCTCGTCGCCGCCGACGCGGACGCTGCGGCTCAGCACGATGCCGGCCAGGGAGATGATCGCCACCTCGGTGGTGCCGCCCCCCATGTCCACGATCATGTTGCCCGCCGGCTCCTGGACCGGAAGGCCCACGCCGATCGCCGCCGCCATTGGCTCCTCGATCAAATAGACTTCCCGCGCGCCCGCATGGGTGGCGGAGTCCTTGACCGCTCTCTTCTCCACTTCCGTGATCCCGCTGGGGACCGAAATGATGATCCGCGGCCGCACCACCCACTTGCGGTTGTGCGCCTTGCGGATGAAATACCGCAGCATCGCCTCGGTCACCTCGAAGTCCGCGATGACGCCGGCTTTCATCGGACGGATGGCGACGATGTTGCCGGGCGTGCGGCCGAGCATGCGCTTGGCCTCTTCGCCCACCGCCAGCACGCGGTTCGATCCCTGCTGGATCGCCACCACGGACGGCTCCCGCAGCACGATGCCCCGGTCCTTGACGTAGACCAGGGTATTGGCCGTGCCGAGATCGATGCCGATATCGTTCGAAAAATAACCTAAAAGCCAGCTAAACATCTGGACTCTTTCCTATATATGCGAAAATCGCCTTCCAACCGATATAACCGCCGCATACTGCCCTCCCCCCTCTCCCACCGTCAAGCACCATTTCCCCTGCCGGCGCCAACGCGCGATGCGGGCGCCGGTTCTCTCCTTTCCCGAGTTTCCGCCGGCCGATGGCCGGTCCGCCGTTCCGGGCAAGCCGAGTTCAGCCGCCGAACCTTGGACGCCAGGAGCGCGGCTTCCCTGGCCAGAAGGATCGCTCGTCCTCGCCGGGCCAAGCGCGAGCGAACCGCTTGCCGACATGCCCCGGCTCAAACCGATCGAAACCGCGCACGTTCTTCTCGCCTCGCAAAACGCAATCAATTCCAGCTCCCGGCAAACCGTGGAAGAAGCCTTTGCTCCTGGCTTTCCTCCCGCGGCTGCCGATGCGACGGAGCCATCCAGCTCGGAAGCCGCAAAATGTTCTTTCGGGCCGGCGTCGGCCTCGGCTACGCTCCGGCGCATGAAAAATCGTCTGCCCCTCCTGCTGTTCGCGCTCTATCTCCTCGAATTCGCCGTGCTGGCCGTGGGTCCGGTCTCGCGCGGCACGTGGATTTCCGAGAACGTGACGGTGCTGTGCATCGTCGTGCCGCTGGTCTGGATGTATCTCAAGGGCGTGCGCTTCTCGAACATGGCCTATCTGCTGATGTCGGTGCTGATCTTCCTGCACACGATCGGCGGCCACTACACCTTCGCCCAAGTGCCCTTCGGCTGGGTCACGGATCTCATCGGTGCCCAGCGCAACCACTTCGACCGGATCGCGCATTTCAGCGTGGGCTTCTACGCCTGGGCGCTGATGGAATTCGTCGAAACCCGCCGCCTCAGCACTCGCCGCGCCTTCAGCTTCGTCTTCGCCGTGGCCGCGATCTTCGCGGTGGCCTCGCTCTTCGAAATCGTCGAATGGCTCTACGCCGTCTCCGCCGATCCTGTCGCCGGCGCGGAATTCCTCGGCTCGCAGGGCGACATCTGGGACGCCCAGAAAGACATGCTGGCCGACGGCCTCGGCGCGCTGCTGGCGGCCGCTGCCTACACCCTCGTCCACCGCCGCGGCGTCCCCGCCCCCGCCCCGACACCCGTTTTACGTACTACGTAATTTTTCCGCAACGGTTTTACGTAGTACGTAAAATCCGGTTCAGGCGCGGAGGGCGGCGGCGGCTTCGGGGAACGGTTCCAGCACGCGCGGAAGGACGCCCTTCAGGTAGGAAATGGCGACGCCGTAGTTGGTCATGGGCACGCCGCGCGCGCCGGCGGTTTGCAGGCGGTGGAGCATCTCGCGGCGGTTGATCATGCAGCCGCCGCAATGGATCGCCAGGCGGTATTTTTCCAGATCGACCGGCCAGTCGCGCCCCGCGACGACGTCGATCTGCAAGGTCTTGCCGGTCTTTTCCCGCAGCCAGCGCGGGATCTTCTGCCGGCCGATGTCGTCCTCCAGCGCGTGATGCGTGCAGGCTTCGCCGATCAGGATGCGGTCGCCGTCCTGAAGGTCGTCGATGACGCGCGCGGCCTTGACCATTTCGGGCAGATCGCCCTTCAGGCGCGCGAGCAGAATGGAAAACGTGGTGCAACGGACGGACGGCGGCGTCTCGGCCACCATGCGGTCCACCACTTGCGAGTCGCAGACGGCTAGGTCGGGCGGCGCGGAAAGCCGGGCCAGCGCGGCGAGGTACTCGGTTTCGCGCGCGACCACGGCGATGGCGCCCAGGTCGAGCGCGGCGCGCACGGCCTGGGCCTGCGGCAGGATCAGGCGGCCTTTCGGCGCTTCCTGGTCCACGGGGATGATCAGCACCACCACGCCGCCCGGCGGCACCGCGCCGCCGTACAGGTCCGGCACCTGCAAAACGCCCTCCGGCGCCAACTGCCCCAGCGCGGCCTTGAAGGCGTTCACCACGCGCTCGCGCTGGCCCGGCGCGGCGGCGGATTCGACCACGTGGGGCGCGGCGGCGCGCAGTTTTTCCAGGAACCCGGCCGACGGTCGCCGCAGGTCGGTCTTGCCCACCGCGATCAGGAACGGCCGGCGGGCGGCCTGGAACTCGGCCAGCAACCGGTCTTCGTGTTCCGTCCAGACGTCCGGCTCGACCAGCAGCACGGCCACGTCCATGCGGCGCAAGGCCGCGAACATCTTTTCGCGGCGCTTGTCGCCCAGCGCGGTCGCGTCGTCCACCCCGCCCGTGTCCGTGAAGACCACCGGGCCGATCGGCAGCAGTTCCATCGATTTCTCGACGGGGTCCGTCGTCGTGCCGGCCTGCGGCGAGACGATGGCGACGTCCTGCCCCGCGAGGAGGTTCAGGAACGTGGATTTGCCCGCGTTGGTCCGGCCGAAGAGGCCGACGTGCAGGCGCATGGATTTGGGGGTTTGTTCTTTCATTCGCGGCCGAATTTGCGGTGCAGTTCGCGCATCCCGAGCAAAACGACGGTGGGCTTGCCCCGCGGCGAGGTGTAGGGCATTTCGGTCCGCGACAGGTCGCGGACCAGGGCGTGCAGTTCGGCATCGGTCAATTCGCGCTGGAGGCCGACGGCCTGCCGGCCGGCGATATCCGCGACGAGCGGCAGGGCCCAGTCCCGGGCGGCGCCCTTGCCGCCCTGCAGCAGGCCATCGGCGACGTCCGACAGCAGCGGCCCCGGCGCGACGCCCGCGATCCAGGTCGGCAAGGCATCGACCATGAACGTGTCGGCGCCGAAGTCGGCCACGCCGAAGCCCAGTTCCTTGAGCAAACCGAGGTGCTTGCGCAGCGCGGCGGCCTGCGTGGGCGAAACCGCCACGGTGGCCGGCGGCAGCAGCCCTTGCGCGGGCACTTGCCCTTTTTCCATCGCGCCCAGCAGCCGTTCGTAGAGCACGCGCTCGTGCGCCGAGCGCGGATCCATCAGCACGAGGCCGTCGGCGGTCTCCAGCACGACGTATTGTCCCCCCACCCGGCCCAGCAGGCGGTATTCCGCCCACGGCGCGGCCCGCTCGGACGCGGTGGCGGCGACAGGCGCCGGCGGCGGAGCCCAATCCAGCTTGGGCTGGGTCGCGGCGATGGGCGGCGGGACCGGGGCGGAGGCGGCGACCGGCCGGACCGGCGCTGCGGACGGCGCGGAAAACGCCGGCCGCGTAAGTTCGCGCGGGGCATCGTCGCGCTTGCCGCGCGGCATCTCGCCGCCGGAAATCGCCAGCCGGATGGCTTCGACGACGACGTCGCGCACTTCCGTCGGCCGGCGGAAGCGCACTTCCTTCTTGGCCGGGTGCACGTTGACGTCGACCAGGTCGGCCGGCAGATCCACGTGCAGGAACAGCGGCGCGTAGCGCCCGCCGACCAGCACGTCGCGATAGGCATTCTGGACGGCGAAATTGAGCACCGGCGAGCCGGACGGACGGCCGTTGACGAACGTGGTCTGCCACTCGCGGTCCAGGCGGCTGAACGGCGGAATCCCGGCGTAGCCGCCGACTTCCACGACGCCGTTGCCGAAGCGGATGGGCCGCAGATGGCTCGCCACTTCCGCGCCGTAGAGGTCCCGGACGCGGTCGAGCAGATTGTCGGCCGCCGGCAGGCGGTAGACGTCGGCGTCGTCCGCGCGCAGGACGAATTCGATGCCCACGTTGGCCAGCGCCTCCAGCAGGAACGCCTGGCGGATATGGGCGAACTCGGTCTGGGCGGAGCGCAGGAACTTGCGGCGGGCGGGCACGTTGAAGAAGAGGTTGCGCACGGCGACGTCCGTGCCGCGCGGCACGCCCGCGTCGCGCACGTCCTGGATCTTGCCGCCGAAGATCAGGATTTCCGTGCCGGCGGACGCGCCTTCCCGGTTGGTGACGAGCGAGAACTGCGAAACGGACGCGATGGCCGCGAGCGCCTCGCCGCGGAAGCCCAGCGTGGCGATCGAATCGAGGTCCTTCAGCTCGCGCAGCTTGCTGGTGGCGTGGCGTTCGATGGACAGCAGCGCGTTGTCGCGGTCCATTCCCGAGCCGTCGTCGCGGACGCGCACGAGCCGGCGGCCGCCGTCGACCACGTCGATCTCGATGCGCGCGGCGCCCGCGTCGATGGCGTTCTCGACCAATTCCTTCAAAACGGAGGCGGGGCGCTCGACGACCTCCCCCGCGGCGATCTGGTTGATCACCGCGTCGGGCAGGACGCGAATGGGGGCTGGGGCGGACATGGACGCCGGTTCTAGCACGTGGCCGCAGCGAACCCGAGCAAAAAATAGAAAGGCGCGCGCCGCAACGGCGCGCGCCCGATCCGGCCGGCGCGGGCGTCAGAGGATCTCGATCGTGACGTCGTTGTCGGACTTCTGGTCGATCTTTTCGACCTGGATGGGCTGGTAGGTCGGCAGGAAGCGGTAATAGACCTGGAGGGTCAGCGCGGCCAGCGTGGTGGCGTAGACCGGGTGCATGTCCTCGCGGCCGGTGGTGCCGGCCTTCAGGCCCAGGCCGGCGGAGTTCCAGCTGCCGTCGGGATTCTGGTTGCGGATGAACTGGGGCGCGAACTGGTTGTTCCAGCTCGTCCAGTTGGCGCCGCCCTGGTGGAACTTGGTCTGGGAGATGTAGTACCAGGCGTACATCGGCCACTCCGGCGGATTGTCCCACTTGCAGTCGGCACCGCCCAGATAGCTCAGGCCGGCGCGGGTTTCCTTGTCTTCCGCATGGCCGAGCAATTGCAGGCTGAGGACCGCGACGGCGGTGATGCTGTGGGTCGAATGACTGCGGCCGACGTAGCTGTAGTAGAAAGCGCCGTCGTCGGCTTTCTGGGCGGACTTCATGTCCTGGACGGCTTTTTCCATGGCCTCGTGGAGGTTGGGATTTTCGGCGCCGGCGATGTAGGCGGCCTTCATGGCCTGGCAGCACCAGCCGCCGAGCGAGGTATCGCGCCGATCGCCCTTGGCGAACTTGTAGTCGTAGCCGCCCTTGGCCTGCTGGCCGTCGATCAGGAGCTGGACGCCCTTTTCCATGACCGACTTGAGCGACGGGATGCGGGTCATGCCGTAGGCCTCGCTGAGGGCGTAGACGCAGATGGCCTGCGAATAGGTGCCGGCGGTGGTGTCGGTCTTGGCGAACT
>DAOTNL010000100.1:0-9589 GCA_035450765.1 Kiritimatiellia bacterium
CCGGCGCGATCAATCCGGTGACCAAGAACAAGCGCAGCTACTGGACCGGGCCGGCGAACTACCCGGCCGATCCCGAGGCCTGGTTGAACACGGCCACCGAACGTCCGGGCAGCTGGTGGCAGGAATGGTCGGCCTGGCTCGGCGTGCGCCGCAGCGTGTTCGTCAATTCCGGCGCCTCCGCCAACTTCATCACCATGGCCGCCTTGCGGCACCTGCGCGGCGCCGGCGACGTCGTCGTGCCCACCCTGACCTGGGTGTCGGACATCTCCTCCGTCCTCGCCGCCGGCCACCGGCCCGTCTTCGTGGACGTCGATCCGCGCACGCTGGCGATGGACCCGCGCCGGGTCGTCGAAGCTCTGACCGACCGGACCCGCGCCGTCTTCCTGACCCACTGCCAAGGCTTCGACGGCCTCGACGACGGCCTGCTGGCCGAGCTGCAGAAGCGCGGCATCCCGCTGATCGAGGACGTCTGCGAATCGCACGGCGCGACCCATGGCGGCAAAAAAGCCGGCACCTTCGGCCTGGCCTCCAACTTCTCGTTCTACTTCGCCCACCACATGAGCACCATCGAAGGCGGCATGGTCTGCACGGACGACGAGGAGTTCTACCAGGCCTGCCGGATGCTCCGCAGCCACGGCATGGTGCGCGAGTCCGACAGCCCCGAATTCCGCAAGAAGTGGGAAGACGCCGCGCCCGACCTGAACCCCAAGTTCATTTTCGCCTGGCCCACCGGCAACTTCCGCAGCACGGAAATCAATGCCGTCATCGGCCGCTCCCAGCTCAAGCGGCTCGACGCCAACAACCGGCGCCGCACCGAGAACCTGAAGCTGTTCCTGTCCCTGCTCGATCCCCAGCTCTACTGGACCGACTACAAGTTCGAAGGCTCCGTGAATTACGCCTTCCCCGTCGTGCTGAAAAAGGCCGACGACGGCCGGCGCGACCGCCTGATGGCCGCCATGGATGCCGCCGGCATCGAGCACCGCCGCGGCAACGCCGGCGGCGGCAACCAGCTCCGCCAGCCCTACCTGGCCGGCATCGCGCCGGCCAAGGCCGACATCCCCCGCCTCTTCCCCGTCATCGACCACATCCATTTCTACGGCTTCTACGTCGGCAACTACCCCACCCTCGAAGCCGACCGCATCCGCTGGCTCTGCGACGTCCTCAACGCCGTGACGTGACCTCCTCGCCGCTCAGCCTGCTGGCTTTTTGCGGACGGAGTCTTTTCCGCGAATACGGCTGGCAGTTCATCCGGCGGATCGCCCTGCCCCATCCCATGAAAACGGCCCGGGCCGTGCGGACGGCCGCCGCGCTCGACATGTCCGGCGGCTTGGTCGAAGTACCCGGATCCGCCGCTTCCTTCGGCGGCCCGCGGGCGATCGTCGGCGTCGGCTTCTGCCTCAAGCCCCTCGATCCGCCCTGCCCCTCGGGCCGGTTCAACCACGACTGCGCATTCCTGGAAAATCTCCGGGCCGGCGAGACGACCGACGTGCCCGCGCCGTGCCGCATCTGCGCCATCCGCGAATTCGGCCTGCTGTCCCTGCGCGCGGGCACCGCGTTCTACGTCATGACGTCGGCCCGGGACATCCTGCTCGACGTCTTCGCGCCGGCGCTCGAACACGGCACGTTCGCGGCCGGCGCGTTCGCGCTGTGCCGCTATTCGCTGCGGCCCTTCGCCGTCGGCCTGCTGGCCGCCGGCGTCCGCGGCTGGATGTGGTCGTTCGCCTCCGGCGATTGCCGCGACTATCCGACCTGGCTGCGCGCGGACAACGGCGACAAGCCCGACCGGACGGAAATCGCCGCGGCGGACCGACAGACGTTCCGCGAATTCCTCCGGGCCGCGGCGCAGACCGCGCCGCCCGCGCGCTTCGAAAAGCGCGGCAACGTCCTGCATCCCCGGACGGAGCCGGCATGAACGCCCTGCTCGCCCGCGTGCCGGAATTCTTCGTCGCGAATTTCCCTTCGCTCCCGGCGCTACTGATCGGCGGGCCGCTGGGCCTGGCGTGGTCCTTCGCGGCGCTGGGCTTCGCCGGATGGCTGAAACGGCGCGGCGTGCGCACCGGCTATACCCGCAAAACATTCCATTTTCTGATCTTCGGAACCGTCGCGGTTTTGCAGTGGCGCGGCGGCACGCCGGCCGTGTGCTTGTTCGGCGCCATGTGCTCGTTGGCGGTGTTCTATGCCGTTTGGCGCGGGTCCGGCAACCTGTTCTACGAAGCGATGGCGCGGGAAAAAGACGAACCGCACCGGACCCACTTCATCCTCGTGCCCTACTTCACGACCCTCGTCGGCGGCCTCGCCAGCAGCCTGCTGTTCGGCCCGCTGGCCATCGCGGGCTTCCTCGTGGCCGGACTCGGCGACGCGATCGGCGAACCGGTCGGCGCGCGGTTCGGGAAGCATCGCTACCGCGTGTTTTCGCGCGCGGCGGTGCCCGCGACGCGCAGCCTCGAAGGCTCGGCCGCGGTCTGCCTGGCGTCGGCGTTTGCCCTTGCGCTGGCGGTCGCCGCTTCCCCGCAGCTCGCGCTGGGATCGTTCGGCTGGTTCAAGATCGCCGCCATCGCGATCCTCTCCGCCCTGACGGAAGCGGTCTCGCCGCACGGGTGGGACAACGCGACCATGCAGGTGGTGCCGACCGCCTTGGCGTGGCTCTGGCTGGCCTGATTCAGCGGCCGGCGGCCGCAAGCATTTCGTCGATCAGCTTGCGGTGGGCCAGCGCGGCGGCGCGCGGATCGAAACATTCCGCGGCGCGCGCGCAACCGGCGCGGCCGACGCGCGCGGCGGCGTCCGGATCGGCCACGACGCGCTCCAGCGCCGCGACGAACGACGCACCGTCGTCGGGGGCGTAGAGGAATCCATCCACCCCGTCGCGCACGATTTCGGCGATGCCCGGCAATCCCGAGGCCACGACGGGCCGGCCCGTCGAGAGGCCGTTGTAGAGCGCGCTGGGAATGATGCCCTGGTTGTCGGGCGAGTTGCGCCGGTGGCTCAGCACCGCGTCCATCGCGTTCAGCCAGCGGTTGACGTCCTGCTTGGTCGGCAGCCAGCCGGTCATGTGCACGGCGTTTTCCAGGCCGCGCTTGGCGATTTCCTTGCGGCACCAGGTCTCGCCGCCGGCGCCGCCGATGATCACCAGCCGCCAATCGGAATGCTTCGCGACCGCCGCTTGCCACCAGTCCAGCAACTGGTCGTAGCCCTTGCCGCCGCGGATGATGCCGAATATCGCGAAATGCTTGAGGGCAGGATCGAGCCCGAGTTCGGCCTTGGTCGGCGCGGGATCGAGCGGCCGGAAAATGCCCGGATTCTGCGGCGCGTTGATCACGGCGACGCGCGCGGGGTCGAGACCCTTCGCGGCCAGCAGGCGGCCTTCGGCGCGCGTGCTGACGGTGGCCGCCACGCCCGGCCGGTTCCAGCCGCGCACCTCGCGCGCCTCCAGCGCGTCCGCCAGTTTCCGGCCCCAGCCGAAATGGCCCAGCAGGATCGACCACCACCAGTCGCTGGTTTCGATGATCGTGGGCACGCCCAGCGCGGCGACGCGCCCCGGAATGCCCGGCAGCGATTCCTTGCAAATGACCAGCGCGGGCGCCAGCGCGCGGATTTGCTTCAGCAGCCCGCCGAGGTTCGCGTACCACCGCAGGGTCTTGAGCCATTTGTCGCGCCCGTTCGTCTGGTCCACGGCGAAAGGCAGTTCGATCACGCGCATGGCTTGGCGCAGGGATTCGTCGCGCTTCCCGTTGGCGGGGCCCATGCACAGGTAGACCAGTTCGAAATCCGGCGCGAGCGCCGCGGCCAGTTCCCGCAGCGCGGGCCACTGGAAGGCCTCGATTTCCGGCGGATACCGGTGCAGATAGACCACGATGGGTTTCGCTTGGCTCATTTCCGGCCCCCATGCTACCCTGCCCCCGTGAATTTGACCAGCGCCCGCATCCAGATCGTCGGCGGCGAAACGCTCGCCGGCGCCGCGCTTGCGGCCGAAGCCCGCCGGCGCCGGCTGGCCGCCACCGTGCTCACCGCCGCCGAAACCGGCGGCTGGGCCAACGCCGCGGCCATCGAAAAAGCGATCGGCGCCGCCCGGCCGGACGTCGTGTTCGTGGCCGCCGGCGAATCGGGCGGCATCGCCCTCAACCGCGCGCATCCGGCGCGCCTGCTGGAATCGAACCTGCGCGTGGCGCTGAACGTGCTGGGCGCGGCCGCCAAGCTGCGCGTGCCGCGGCTGGTCTATCTGGCCAGCTCCTGCTGCTATCCGCGCGACGCCGCGCAACCCCTGCGCATCGAGAGCCTGCTGACCGGCCCCTTCGAACCCACCAACGCGGCCTATTCCGCCGCCAAGCTCGCGGGCCTGCTGCATTGCGAGGCCGTCCGCCAGGAACACGGCCTGGATTTCTTCGCCGCGATTCCCGCCACGCTCTACGGTCCCGAAGACCACTTCGATCCCGACCACGCCCACGTGGCCTCCGGCCTGATGGTCCGCCTGCACGAGGCCAAGGAGAAAAGCCTGCCGTCCGTCGCCGTCTGGGGCACGGGCAAGCCGCGGCGCGATTTCCTGTTCTCGCGCGATCTGGCCGACGCCCTGTTTTTCCTGGCGGAGAAATACGACGCGGCCCGCGGGCCCATCAACGTCGGTCCCGACGCGGATCTGTCCATCGCGGAAGTCGCCGCGACCGCCAAGGAAGTCGTCGGCTACGAAGGTCAACTGGAATTCGACGTTTCGAAGCCCGACGGCGCGCCGCTGAAGCGCCTGGACGCGTCCCCCCTGCGCGCGCTGGGCTGGAAACCGCAGACCGATTTCGCCGCGGGCCTGCGCGAGACCTACGAAGCGTTCCGCAAGCTCAGGCGTTGATCCGCTCGATCAGCCGCGCGGCCAGCGCGGGGCGCGACAGCCCTTGGGCCGCGAGCAAGTCGTCGCGGGGGCCGATTTCGAAGTGGTAGTGCGGCTCGAGTCCGGCATGGGTCCATTTCGCCTTCGGCAGGCGCGGCGCGAGATGCTGCGCCAGCAGGCTGTCCATGCCGCCGCGGCCGACGAACCCCTCTTCCATCGTCAGGACGGCGCGGCAGGCGGCCAGTTCCGCCGCCAGCGCGGCCAGATCGGGCGCGGCCAGATCCATCAGGTCCACCGTGCGCACGGGAATGCCGCCGGCTTCCAGTTCGTCGCGCACGCCGCCGGCCAACTGGCTCATGTAGCCGGTCGAAACGATCGCCGCCGCCGCGCCGGCGCTGCCGCCGAGGCGGAAGCCGCGCTTTAGCTCGTCCCGCGACGGCGCGGGGCCGAGATCGGGCAGCGGATGGCTGTCGAGCCGCAGATAGCGCACGCCGGCCACGTCCAGGGCCCGGTGGGCCATGGCCGCCGCCGTCGCGGCGTCGGCCGGCGACCAGACGCCGACGTTCGGCAGCGCGCGCATGACGGCGATGTCCTCCAGCGCCTGGTGCGTCGGGCCGGACACTTCGTAGCTGTAGCCCGCGCCCACGCCGACGAGCGTCACGTTCAGCGGGCGGATCTGCGAGAGGATCGCGAGATTGATGCGGATCTGTTCGAGGCAGCGCATCGTGATGAACGGCGCGATGGCGTAGGCCACCACGCGGAAGCCTTCCAGCGCGAGGCCGGTGGCGACGTTGACGAGGTTCTGCTCGGAGATGCCGACGTTCACGAACCGGTCGGGGAAGTCCTTGCGCACGCCGTCGAGGACGGGCGAGCCGAAATCGGCCGTCAGGAAAAAGACGTCGCGTTCCGCGGCCATCCGTTCCTTCATGGCCTGCAGGAACGAATCGCGCATGCGTTTCTTGGGCCCGCTCACGGCGCACCTCCCGTCAGTTCTTCCACTTCCTGGGGCGTCAGCGTGCGGACGTGGCAGAGCGGATCGCCTTCCAGCGAGGGCGCGCCCTTGCCTTTGATGGTGTGCGCGATCACCGCGCGCGGCCCGGGGAAGTCACCTCCCTGCGCGGCGCCGAGGGCGGCGCACAAGTCTTCGACGTCGTGGCCGTCCACCTCCGCGGCGGACCAGCCGAACGCGCGGAATTTGTCCGCCAGCGGCGCCAGACCCACGACGCGGGCGGTGTCGTCCATCATGCAGCGGGAATTGTCGTCCACGATGAGAACCAGGTTGTCGAGCTTGTGCTGCGCGGCGAAGAGAAACGCCTCCCAGACGGCGCCTTCGTGCAGTTCGCCGTCGCCGGTCACCACCACGACGCGGCGGTCGGAGCCCTGCCGCTTCAGCGCCAAGGCCATGCCCGCGCCGACGCCGGGCCCATGGCCGAGCGATCCGTTGACGGTCTCGTAGCCGGGAATCACCGGATCGGGAATGCCGCCGAGGAACGAGCCCGGCCGGCAGACCCGCTGCAACTCTTCTTTCGGGAAGAACCCGCGGTCCGCCAAAATGGGATACAGGCTGATGGAGCCGTGGCCCTTGCTGACGATCAGCCGGTCGCGCGCGGGATCGCGCGGGTCGGCCGGGTTGTGGCGCAGCAACCCGCCGTAAAAGAGGCAGACGTAGATTTCCACGGCGGAGAGCGACGACGCCACGCGCGTCTCCGGCGCCGCGGCGTGGATCCGCAGCGTTTCCGCCCGCACCCGCGCCGCTTGTTTTTTCAATTCGCCGACGTTCACGTTCACCTCGGTTCCTCGTTTCAGCCGTCGCGCTTGAGATCGTGCGCGAGGATGCGCCCGACGAAATCGCGGGCGTCCCGGCCGAAGGTTTTCTCGAGCATGTCCAGATAGCGCGGATTCTCGTAATACTCCCGGAACGCGCGGTCCCGGAACGCGACGATCTCCTTCGCGGTCACGTATTTCGTCGCCAGCGGCTGCGCGTTCGGGGAATACTGCCCGTAGGCCGCCCAGTCCTTCGGCAGCTCCACGCCCGCGGCCTTGACCTGGTCGTAGAGCTTGGTGCCCGGATAGGCCATGGCGCAGTAGAAGTTCGCCCACTCGACGTTGAAACGCTTGGCCATGTCCAGCGACATCTGCATGGATTCGTGGTCGTCTTCCGGCAGGCCGAAGATGAAGTTGCCGACGATCCAGATGCCGGCTTCCTTGGTCCACTCGATGGCCTGCTCGATGATCTGGGGATTCGACGGCTTGTCCACCGCCGCGCGCACGCGTTCGTGGGCCGCCTCGATCCCGTAGGCCAGCCAGCGGACGCCCGCCTTGCGCATTTTCTTGAGGATGTCCGGATTGCGGACCGATTCCACCCGCGCGTACGCCCAGAAATTCAGGTCGAGCCCGGCGGCGATGATGCGGTCGCAGAGTTCTTCGACGAGGTCGAGGCGGATGGTGAACACGTTGTCCAGCAGGCGGATGTTCGATACGCCGTACTGCTTGTTCAGCAACGTCAGTTCCTTCATCACGTATTCCGGCGAATGCGTCCGGAAGTTGGGGCCGCCGGCCACCACGTTCACGCTGCAGAACGAGCAGCCGTAGGGACAGCCCAGGTTCGTGAAGACGCTGGCGTAGGGGCTGCGCCGGTCGAGCCGGTCGAAGCAATGCCAGTGGTGCGCCCGATAGTCGGACGGCGGCATCAGGTCCCACGCCGTCATCGGCAGCTTGTCCACCTCGTGGAACATCGGCGCGCGCACGCTTTCGACGAGATCATCGCCGTAGCGCGCCCAGATGCCGGGGATTTCGCGGGTCGCCACGCGCGCGCCGGGGCCGTCCTTTTTCAGCTTCGCCAGCAGCTGGACGATCGGCTCGTACGGCTCGCCCTGGCAGACGTAGTCCGCGCCCTCGTCCTGCAACATCCATTTCGGATAGGCGGTCGGCACCACGCCTTCCAGCAGCACCGGCACGCCCGGCGCCGCCGCGTGGATAGCCCGGACCGTCTCGGTCGCCGCAGCCATCTTGGTCACGTCGCCCGAATTGACGTGGTCCGTGCTCACCATCACCAGGCGGGGTTTGAGCGCGGCGACTTCCTGGCCGACCCGCTCGGGCAGCCATTCCCGCGCGTCGGCGTCGACGATCTTCACCGCGTAGCCGCGCTCGCGGACGTAGGCGGCCGTCAGGCCCGACTGCACGGGCGGGGTGATCGCCGCGACTTCGGAAGCCAGCGTCCCATAGGCGCGCGTGCGGTTGTTCGGGAACACCAGCAGCAAATCCAAACCGTCAGACATGGGCTTTCTCCTCTTCCGCGGCCGGCGCCGCGCTTTCTTCGTAGGATCCCGGAGCGCCCGGCTCCGCGATCCGCAAATCGAGGCGTTTCGCCGGGATGCAGTTCACCGGACACGCCTTCACGCACACGTCGCAGCGGATGCACAGCTGCGGATCGATGCACAACAAATTGTAGTCCTTCGGCCCCGTGGACGGCACGAAGCCCCGCCAGCGGCCGGCGCCGTCGCGAACGACGCCGGCGACCTTGACGATGCAGTTGGGCACCGGACAGGCGATCACGCACATGTCGCAGTAGATGCAGCGCCGGTTGTCGATCTCGAACAGGTATTGGCACTGGTAGCAACGGGTCGCCTCGACGGCCGCCGCCGCGCGGTCGAAGCCGGTTTCCATCTCGCGGTCCGGATCGTCCGGGGCGAACGCCGCCAAGCCGATCGGCTGGCGCGGGATCGCGTCCATTTCGCGCGTGCGGCCCGTGCCCCGGACCGTCGGGCCGATCTGCACGTCGTCGCCGAGGCGCCGCGCGCCCATCAGGAATTCGTCCACGCGGCGCGCGGTGCGCCGCGCATGGCCGATGGCGTCGATCAGCGAGGTCGAACCCGTCGCCGCATCGCCCGCGAGAAAGACGGGACCCGCGCCGGCACCGATTCCGGCCGGCCGGACCGGGCGCTGGCCGGTGCCCAGCAGAACCGCGTCGGCGTCCACTTCGAATTCCGTGCCGGGAATCCGCCGGTAGGCGATGCGGCCGGTTTCGTCCGGCGCCGCAGGTTCCGTGCGCGCCAGCACGACGCTTTGCACGCGGCCGGCGCCCCGGAACGCCACCGGCATGACCCGGCATTCGAAGACGATGCCTTCGTCCGCCAGCGCCTTCAATTCGTCGGCCGACACGTACATTTCCCGCTCCGACCGACGATAAAACATCTGGATGGACTCCGCGCCCAGGCGGCGCGCCATGCGCGCGCAGTCCACCGCCGTGAAGCCGCCGCCGATCACCACCGTGCGGCGACCCAGCGCGGGCTTTTCGCCGCGGTTCACCGCGCGCAGGAACGGCAAGCCATGCTGGACGCCCGGCAGGTCGGCGCCGGGGACGTCCAGCGGCACCGGCTGTTGCGCGCCCGTCGCCCACACCACCGCGTCGCAGTCGCGCCGCAGCGCTTCCGGATCCGCGGCCGTGCCGAGATGCAGCCGGATGCCCGGCGTCGCCAGCAGTTGCTTGATTTCATTTTCGACGACCGCGCGCGGCAGGCGGAAAAGCGGAATGCCCTGCACCATCAGGCCGCCGGGCCGGTCGTCCTGCTCGAACACGTCCACCGCGTGGCCGCAGCGGGCCAGTTCGCGCGCGATGGCCAATCCGGCCGGTCCCGCCCCGACCACCGCGACCCGTTTGCCGGAATCCGGAAACCACGGCTCCAGCACGATCGGGTCCCGCCCTTCCCGGAAATCCGCCGCCGCGCGCTTGGAGGCGCAAATCGCCACCGGTTCGCCGAGGCCTTCCGCGCCGTG
>DAOTNL010000101.1:0-9550 GCA_035450765.1 Kiritimatiellia bacterium
GATTTTGCTGTTCCATGTGGGCGACCGGGGGTGGGGGCGGCGGGGGGAGGTTCATCGGACCGTGCAGAGCGACTTGAGCCAGGCGAGGTACTCCGGCGCGCGCGGATCGCCCTCGGCCGGGGCGAAGGCGGCTTTTTCCTCGGGCGTCAGAGGCACGTAGGGCCCCGCTTTCGCCTCGAAGAAGATCGTGCCGTCTTCCAGCGCCAGCCAGGTGTGGAACGTGCCGTGCGGCACGTCCGCGGTCTGGCCGGGAAGCAGAACGGCGGCGGAGACGACCTGGCCGGCTTCGTCGAAGATCACCGCGCCGAGTTTCCCGCGCAGCAGGACGAGGGTTTCGTCCTTGGCCGGATCGGCGTGGCGGTGCGGTTGCACGTAGGTGTCCGCGCTCAGCGCGTTGAAGAACCGCTGGCAGGGATATTCGTTCGCGGCGTGCAGATTGAAGTTCTTGCGCCGCCGCGGGGCGGCGGCGGCCTCGGCCGCGAGGCGGTCGAGAAAGGCGGCATCGAACAGGCGGAGGGCGCTCATGCCCGAAACCCTTGCAAAAAAATCGGCGGACGGAAAGCGGGAAAGGGGCAAGAGGAACTCAATATCCAATATCCAATGTCCAATATCCAATCATCAAGTGAACAGCCCCAGGCAAACGGCAAGGCGAGTTCTCTCTGACTTCCGGCTGCTCACTTGGAATTTGATGATTGGATGTTGGACATTGGATATTGAGATCGAAAACAAAACAGCCGCCCTTGCGGGCGGCTGCGGAATCGGCGTTGCCGGCGGGATCAGGCCTCGACCTTGATTTCCTTGGACGACTGCCAGACGCCGTGGATATTGCAGTAGGCGACCGCCTGCAGGGTGCCCGACTTGGCCAGCTTGACGTTGGCGATCATGCTCGGGTTGGTCAGGGCCGGGCCGGGGACGTCCGTCGTCGAGTCGCCGTGAGCCTTGAATTCGGCGTGCGCGAGCTGGATCGGCAGCTTGGCGCCCTCGGGCAGGAAATAGAGCGAAATCCAGGCGATGTAGTGCTGGACGGTGTTCGGGTGGGCGATGGCCTTGCCCAGGCCGGCCGTCACGGTGAAGAATTCGCCGGCCTTCACGGAATCCGGCGCCTCGATGACGGGGGCGTGCTTTTCGACTTTCCAATCGGCGTTCTGGATCGTGCTGTTGAATTCGGACATGAGGTTCTCCTTGTGGGTTTGACCGGACCCCACCTTAACACGCCGCCGGGGATCCCGCCACCCGGCAAGCCCCGGAAATCGCGATTTTTTCGGGAATGGTTGTTGACCCCCCTTTGTTTCTTCTGAAAGAATCTCCCCATAAGTCAAAAGAAACACCCCCAAGGAGACCCGTCCCATGAGAAAGAGTTGGATAGCCCTGGCTTTGGTTTTCTGTTGCGCCGCACCGGCCTTCGCCATGGACGTGACCGTGCCGGATGCCGGCCTGCGCCTGCAGATCTACGGCTACGTCCGCGCCGACCTGTCGCACGACACGCAGGCCACCGCGCCCAAAGGCGACTTCGCCTTCTTCGTCCTGCCTGAAGCGGACGGCGAAAAGGACGCCCAGACCCACTTCGGCGCCCGCGAATCCCGCCTCGGCCTGAACCTGTCCGGCCCGGATTCCGGCAATTGGAAGACCACCGGCAAGTTCGAAATGGACTTCTACGGCGGCGACAAGGCCAACTCCTACAATCCCCGCATGCGCCTGGCCTACCTGGACCTCGCCCATGCGTCGGGCCTGTCCCTGCGCTTCGGCCAGGACTGGGACACCTTCTGCGAACTGATGCCCCGCATCGTCAACTTCGCCTACCTCGCGGACATCGGCGCCCTCGGCCTGCGCCGGCCCCAGGCCCGCGCGACCCAGGAGCTGAAGCTCGCCGAAAACACCAAGCTGGTGGCCAAGGTCGCCGCCGCCCAGACGGTCGGCGAAGACCTCGACGGCGGCACGTTCGAGGACGGCGCCGACGCCGACTGGCCGACTGTCCAGTGGAGCGTCGCCCTGCTCCAGAAGCTCTGGACCGAGAAATCCGCCAAGGTCGCCTTCGGCGGCCACTACGGCCGGGAAACCGTGGACGGCGTCGAGAAAACCGCCACGACCAACGCGTTCGGCACGGTCACGGAAGTCGCCCGCGTGATCGAAACGGACGCCACCGACTACGACACCTGGTCCGCGCAGGGCTCGATCTTCCTGCCCCTGACCAAGCAGTTCGCCGTGCAGGCCAACATCTGGAAGGGCGAAAACCTCGACACCTACTACGGCGGCATCGGCCAAGGCGTCAACGTCGCCCTCGGCCGCGAGATCGAAGCCCAAGGCGGCTGGGCCCAGCTGCTGTGGGATCCCACCGACAAGCTGGCGTTCGGCTTCGGCTACTCCGTGGACGATCCCAAGGACGAGGATCTCGCCGAAGGCCGCCCCTCGAAGAACGAGCAGATCTTCGGGAACGTCGCCTACAAGCTGACCCCCGCCGTCACGGCCATGGCCGAATACGCCCACATGACGACCGACTACCTCGGCAAGGACGAAGCGGTCAACGACCGCGTCCAGCTCGCCATGAAGTACGCGTTCTGATCCGCGCCCGCGCGCGCCGGGCCGCCCTTCGCGGGGCGGCCCTTTTTCGCGCCCCGGTGCGGCTCAAAGTTTTTACGTACTACGTAAAACCGCGCGAAAGTTTTTACGTGCTACGTAAAAATCGGCCAACCATTTTACGTACTACGTAAAAGTCGGCGGTCGGCCGTTTCCGTTGCCGGGGAATCCGGCAAATGCTAGGCTGGCGGGCATGAAGAGAATGCCGTCGCGGGCGGCAGCGCCGCGGCGCGCGACTGACTGCGCGGATGGATCGCCAAGAATGCGGATTGCCTGGCGCGGAAATAGCTTCCGCGGCCAGCCGCAACCGGAACAAGGCCGAGGATTTCGTGTTCGAGATTCAACCGATCGCAAAGGCGGAGTGAGGCGATGAAGATTCCGATCTGGCAGGTGGACGCGTTCGCGACGGAGGTTTTCACCGGGAATCCGGCGGCGGTGTGCCTGCTGGACGACTGGCTGGCCGACGGCGTCCTGCAATCGATCGCGGCGGAGAACAATCTGTCCGAGACGGCGTTCCTGGTGCGGAATGCCGAGGGCTTCGATCTGCGCTGGTTCGCGCCGGCGAAGGAGGTGGCGCTGTGCGGCCACGCGACGTTGGCGGCGGCGAAGGTGCTGTTCGATCGGCGCGGGTGGAAGGAAGAAGCGATCCGGTTCCGCACGCGCCAGCGCGGCGTCCTGACGGTGGCCAAGCGCGGCGATTGGTTCGAGATGGATTTCCCGGCGCTGCCGGCGCGGCCGGTCGCGACGCCGGGGGGCTTGGCCGCGGCGCTGGGCGCGGAACCGCGGCGGGTGCTGGAATCGACGGACGACTGGCTGGCGGTGCTGGACGACGAAGCGACGGTACGGAACCTGAAGCCGGATTTCGCGGCGCTGAAGGCGTTCAACTGCCGGTGCGTGGTGCCGACGGCGCGCGGGAACGAGGCCGATTTCGTCTCGCGGGCGTTCGCGCCGCGGTTTGGAATTCCGGAAGATCCGGTGACGGGTTCGGCGCATTGCGCGCTGGCGCCGTACTGGGCGGGCGTGCTGGGGAGGGACGACCTGCGGGCATTCCAGGTTTCCGCGCGCGGCGGCGAAGTGCGCTGCCGGGTCGCGGGCGACCGCGTGAAATTGGCCGGGCAGGCCGTCGTCTATCTGGAAGGGACGATTTCCGTCTGAACAACGTCCGATCCGTTCTTCTGAACGGCCACCGTGATCCAAAATCCGTTTTCGTTGGATTTGAATGACTTACCCATATATACAATAACATCTATCGCTGAACTTGCATACATACCCCATGGGGGTATGTTGGGGATATGAAAGCGAAGCCCCACGCCACGACGCACGACGAGACCCTCCACCGGTTGCGGCGCATCGCCGGACAGGTCGAGGGGGTGCGGCGCATGGTCGCAGACCGGAAGTACTGCATCGACATCGTCACGCAGATCCAGGCCGCGCGCTCCGCGCTGCGCGCCGTCGAGCTGCAAATCCTGAAGAAGCACGTGGACCACTGCGTGCGCGACGCCTTCGCGTCGGGATCGCCGGCGGAGGCGGACCAAAAAATGGACGAGCTGCTGAAGGTGATGAAGAAGCCCTACTGAGAACGCAAAGAAAGGAAACGAACATGAAGAAAATGCTGATGATCGCCGCGTTGCTGGCCTCGGTCTCGCTGGCCCTGGCGGAAGGCAAGCCCCAGACGACGTGCCCCGTGATGAAGGGCAGTCCGGTGAACAAGTCGCTCTATGTGGATGCCGAGGGCTACCGCATCTACGTCTGCTGCGGCGGGTGCGTCCGCGAAGTCCAGGCCAATCCCGCGAAGTACGTGGCGGAACTGCAAGCCGCCGGCGTGGAGCTCGAGAAAGCGCCGGAGGCCCCGAAAGCGGAATGAACCTCGTCCGGGCCAGCCTGATCCTGCTGGCGACGACCGCGGCGGCCTTCGCCGCGGATCCGTTCGCCGGCGTGGAACCGGCGGTTCCGGAAGCTTCCGCGGTGCCGGTTGATTCCAGTTGGAAAGACAATCTGCTGTTCCGGAAGGAAATCTATCTGCTGTGGGCGGCCGGGGAGGACGATTTCGAGGCGACCGACCGCGTGTATTCGCGGCTGTCGGCCGGCTTCGAGATCCAGAAGAAGTTTTCCACGGCCACGAAGACGGTGGCATCGGTCGATTATCAGGGCCGGCTGGTCTACCGCGACCACGTGCTGCCCACGGCGGCGGATCCGATGGGCATGGATGCGGAGCGGTGGACCTACGAAACCCACAACGCCTACGCGGAGTTCCACAATTTGCTCGGCGATCCGGGACGCTTCAGCCTGCGTGTCGGGCGCTTTTATCTGCCGTTCGGGCTGAATGCCCAGACCGACACGCACGGGACGCTCCTGCAGTTGTCCAACGACCGGCTGTTTGGCGCCGACCGCGATTGGCAGGTGACGGCCTACGGCAGCGCCTCGGAGCATCTGGATTATCTGGCGGGCTACGTGTTCGGCGCGGGGCCCGACCAGAAGCTGGACGGACAGGCGGGGATGGCCGTGGGACGCATCGGGCTCAACGGCGATTACCTGTATGAGCGCGGGCTGGAGGCCGGCGTGAGCGGGGCGTTCGGCGAGCGCGTCGATCCGCATGCCGGAATCGACGGTCCCATCCGCACGTGGCGGCTGGGGGCCGACCTGCGCAAGCGGTTGGATTCGGGCATCGGCCCGTTCACGCTGACGGGCGAAGCGGCGGCGGGCGAGGACGAAGAGGCGACGGTCTGGTCGGGGCTGGCGCAGGCGGATTGGCTGCTGCCGAGCCGCCGCTGGGGCGCGGCGGCGCAGTACTTCTATTTCGAGCGCGAGCCGGCCGGACACGGGCATGGCGGCGGAATCGACGAGCGGGCGAGCGCGACGCTGACGCGCTATTTTCGCAACGACGTCGGCAACGCGGCGCTGCATTGGATCGCGCTGGGGCTGGAGCGGCAGCTGCACACCCCGGACGGCGGCGAGGACACGTTGGCGATGGTCCAGTACTACCGATATTGGTGAGGCGCGCATGAAGAAGAAAACGGCAATCCTATGCGGCTGGTTGGCGCTGGCGCCGGCGGCGTTCGGAGCGATCGGCTGCACGCTGGCGAATCCGGCGCGCGACCTGAAGGCGCTGTTTCCCGACATGACGTCGTACCGCGAAGACGTGAAGGAACTGGCCAAGCTGCCGGACGGGCGCGCGGCCTACGAGGCGCTGCGCGCGCGGGTCGGCGGCGATCTCGATCCGGTCTACGAGGCGTACGACGTGCCCTACACGCTGTATTCCGTGTTCCGCGGCGCAGAAAAGCTCGGCTACGTGCACGGCGTGAACGTGCCGGGGCGGGGCGGCGTGATCCAGGTGTTCCTGGCGGTGGATCCGGAAACGGCGGCGATCGGGCGCATGTTCTACCAGCGGCTGGAGAGCCCCGGCGGCGCGGCGCTGCGGAATCCGGCGGCGACGGGGCAGTTCGCCGGGCTGTCGCTGGCGGACTTCTACAAGCACGACTATTTCGCGGCGGCCGATCCGGGCAACGAAGCCGACCGGGTGGGAAACCTCGCGCCGCCGGCGGGGCTGCCCGCGGCGGCGCAACCGGATTGGGACGCCGCGCGGCGCGGCGTGCGCAAAAACCTGATTTTGCTCGATCTGTTCGCGTTCGACCGCCGCCACGAGCCGTTTTTCGAGCGCGCCCAGGCGGCGCAACGGGAAAAGGAGACGACGCCATGAAAACGAAAACGATCCTGATTCTCGGGCTCGCGCTGGCCGCGGCGTGGACGGCCGGCTGCGGGAAGAAAATGACGCAGCACTTCGGCGAGCCGTTCACGGACGCGCCGCGGGTGGCGATCGCGCAGTTGCTGGAAACGCCGGACGCGTACCGGCGCCAAACGGTGCGGGTGCAAGGCGAGATCGAGCGCCAGTGTCCGGCGGCAGGTTGCTGGCTGTTCCTGCGCGACGGCCAAGGCCGGGCCATCCGCGTCGAACTGGGCGACTACTTCGCGGAACTGCCGCGGCACGTCGGCGAGCAGGCGGAAGTGGAAGGCGAATGGATCCCCATGGGGACGGACCACCAGTTCGTCGGCACGCGGATCGCGTTCGGCGGGGAGGCGGCGCCATGACCTATTCCGCGCTGGCCTGGAAAAACCTCGTGCGGCGTCCGGTGCGGACGGCGCTGACGGCGGGCGGCGTCGCGCTGGCCGTGGCGGTGGCGGTGAGCCTCGGCGGGTTCAATCTCGGCTACCGGCAGGCCATCGCCGGCAGCATCGAGCAACTGGGCTTCCAGGTGATGGTGATGGCGAAGGGGTGCCCGTACGAGGCGGCGACGCTGATGCTCAAGGGCGGCAGCGGCCTGCTCTACCTGCCCGAAGAGGCCCACGCGCAGATCCGGACCGATCCGGACATCGAGGCGATCACGCCGATCTTCATTGGCATCGCGGAAAAGCAGAACTATTCGCTGGACGGTTCGGCGGCGGCCTCCGCGTTCACGATCCTCTCGGGCGTGGACCTCGACAGTTTCCGCGCGATGAAGCCGTGGCTGAAGCTGAAGACGGGCGCGGGCTACGACGGCGGGCGATGGTTTGCGCCGGATTCAACCAACGAGGTCGTGATGGGCTACGAGGCGGCCGAGTACGAGCAGCGCAAGGTGGGCGACGTCTTCTACGTGTCCGTCGTGCCCAACGGCAAAGTGGACCCCGAGCTGCACGCGTTCACGGTGGTGGGCGTGTTGGAACGTACAGGGGCGCAGGACGACGGCACGGTGTTCCTGCCCCTGCGCGCGGCGCAGGCGATGTTCGGGCGCGAAAACGAGCTGACGATCATCGGCATCAAGCTGAAGGAATTCAACGGCATCCGCATGCGCGAGTTCGAGGGGCGCTGGCTGAAGATCCCCGAAGTGCAGGTGGTGAGCCTCGAACAGGTGAAGGGCGCGCTGGTCTCGCTGGTGGGCACGGCGCAGACGATGGTGGCGGCGGTGGCGGTGATCGCGGTGCTGGTGGCGATCATCGGCGTGGTCAATTCCGTGCTGACGAGCGTGCACGAACGGACGGGCGAGATCGGCGTGCTGAAGGCGGTGGGCGCGGGGCGCGCGCAGATTTTCCGGCTGGTGTGGCTGGAGACGCTGCTGACGAGCCTGGCGGGGGCGGTACCGGGCAGCCTGCTGGCGGCGGGCGGCGCGCGGCTGACGGACGCGGCGCTGCGGCACCTGCTGAACATCGGCGTGACGCAACCGCTGGTGCGCATCACGCCGGGGCTGCTGGGCGCGGCGATCCTGGGCGCGGTGGTGCTGGGCTTGCTGGCGGGCCTCTGGCCGGCGGGCCGGGCCGCGGGCCTGCGGCCGGTGGAAGCGATCCGGAGCGGAGAATAGCCATGGCAAACGACATCCTCATTTCGGGCCGGAACCTGCGGCGGCACTATCGGCGCGGCAGCGAAACGGTGAAGGCGCTGGACGGCGTGGACGTCGACGTGCGCGCGGGCGAATCGGTGTGCGTGCTCGGGCCGTCGGGCTCGGGCAAGACGACGCTGGTCAACCTGCTGTCGGCGCTGGACGCGCCGACGGCGGGCGAGCTGACGATCGGCGGACGGCGCGTGGACGGGCTGAGCGAGCGCGAGCTGGTGGGCGTGCGGCGCGGGCTGCTGGGCTACGTCTTCCAGCAGTTCCACCTGATCCCGACCCTGACGGTGGCGGAGAACGTGGCGCTGCCGCTGCTGTTTTTGGGGCGGAAGGCGGCGCCGGCGGAAATCGCGCGGGTGCTGGATGCGGTGGGGCTGGCCGATCGCGCGGGGCACTTGCCGAAGGAACTATCCGGCGGCCAGATGCAGCGCGTGGCGATCGGCCGGGCGCTGGCGGTGCGGCCGCGCGTGCTGATCGCCGACGAGCCGACGGGCAACCTGGACAGCCGTACCGGCGAGGCCATTTTCGACCTGTTCCAGAAGACGGTGCGCGAAGACGGCGTGGCGCTGGTGCTGACGACGCACAACTTGGCGCTCGCGGCGCGCTGCGACCGGACGCTGACGCTCGCCGATGGCCGGATCGTCGCCTGATTCCGATTTTACGTAGTACGTAAAAAGTTTCGGCGAGTTTTACGTAGAACGTAAAAACTTTGCGGGAAAATTACGTAGAACGTAAAAACTTTGGAGCCGGCCTCATTCGGCCAGGATGACGCGCAGCCGGAGGAAGCGGGGGCTGGGGAGGAGAACGTCGTCGAGGCGGTATTCGACGGTTTCGGTCAGGCCGTCGCCGGTCGGTACGGCGCCTTGGTCGATCAGGTCGGTGCCGACGTCCGCGGAATCCCAATCGGCCAGCAGAAGGTCGGAAGCGGATTCGACGACGTAGTCGACGCCGCTGTCGGCCGCGAGCAGGCGGCGGTGGCGGAAGACGCGGGCGCCGTCCAGCACGTCGGCCGTGGGGCGCACCGCGTCGTAGTCGCCGGCGCGGTCCAGGCCGAAGGCGTAGCGCAGGAGATTGGGAATCCCGCCGCTTTCGGCAAGCGGGCCGCTGATGAGGGAATCGGCCAGTTCTTCGGGGGTGAAGGCGTTCTGCTGCCAGCCTGAGAAACCGGCGACGTGGTTGTCCACTTGGACGTCGTCGAGGCGCAACTGGGCGCGGGATCCGCTCGAACCGGAGACGAGGTAATAGCGCCAGAGGAGCTGGACGTAGGCTTGGTCGAGGGCGGCGGCGGGCAACTGGACGGGGCCGAGGGTTTGTTCGTGGCCGTTGGCCGCGTTGCGCACGTATTCGACGGGCTGGCCTCCGGAATCGAGCACGTCGGCGAAGGCGTTGGTGGCACCCACGCGGTACTGGAGGCGGATGGCGTAGACGCGCACGTTGGTCAGGACGGTGCCGCCGAGCCACGACACGGGCGCGTTGGAGACGCCGCGGGTGTCGAGCGCGAGCACGGCGCCGCCGAGATCGCGGCCGCGGCCGGTGTTGATGAAAGCGACGCCGTTGGTGCCGAGTCCGTTGAGGCGCGTGCGGGCGGTCGCGGCGTAGGGGAAGTCCGCGTCGGCCGG
>DAOTNL010000102.1:0-885 GCA_035450765.1 Kiritimatiellia bacterium
GCCCGTGAAACGTAGCATTTTGCGCGCCGGGGGCAGTCGAGCCGACCACGGATGCACGCGGATGGACACGGATGGGAAAACCCTCCGTGTTTCTCTGTGCGCTCTGTGGTTCAAACCCGTCTCCATTCGCGCCATTCGCGAGTTTCGTAGTTTGGGCTGTTGGCTTGCGGTTCACGGCTGTTCCTTCGCGCGGTATTCCGCGCCTGCTTCGGCCACCTGGGGCTTGGCCTTGTCCTGAGCGTCTCCGGCCAGAAACACTCGGCGATAGAAATCGCCCAGGATGGGGCTCGCCAAAATATCGGCCTCCATCCGTTTTTCCCGTTCTTCGAAGGACAAGCCGGCATACCGCTTTTCGCACGCCTGCTGGCATTCTTCTTTCATTTTCACGCAATCGAAAGTTTTAGTCTTCATGGCCCACCACTTCCAGAAAACTCCTCGTCGAAGCAGCCGCCGAACACGGAGGTGTCCAGATAGATCCGCGGAGTTTTCATCGCGCCCTCCCGGCAGCAGCCCGGCGCCCGCGGTGCGGCCGCCCTACCTTCGAAAACAAGGGGAGGCACAAGATTCCCGTTTCCGACACTTCCCGCGCCAGCGTGTTCGCCACGCGCTTCTGCGACTCGAATTCCTCCGGCGTCATCACGAACACGTCAAGCGCGACTTCAGGCCGCGGAAAGAGCCGGTGCGTCTTGAGCTGTACTTCGCGCGGACTTTCCCGGCCGGAATGCACCAGCAGCACGTCCACGTCGCTTTCCGGATCCGCGGTTCCAGCCGCCCGCGAGCCGAACAGATAGAGTTTTTCGGGACAGACCTCGGCGGCGATCTTCTCCACGATGCGTCCGGCAACCGGATCCAGCGGCCGCTGGACGGAATTCGAATGGCGAATCG
>DAOTNL010000102.1:895-9525 GCA_035450765.1 Kiritimatiellia bacterium
GGCGGTCATTTCATTCTCTCCCGAAGGGGGGAAAGGGGGGCAGTCCTTGCATTGTGGCATTTCTGCGTTTGGCTCCGGGGGCGCTCTCCGCCGGCGGTGCGCAGCGGGCGCCGACGCGGCGTCCGAAAAGGTGTTGGAGCATGTTCATTTTTCGGTTCTCCCGGGTGGGGATGGATCCGTGGTTCGTCGTCGCAGAAATCGTCATGGTTTCCGTCCTCGAAATCGTGGCTTCCGGTTCCGCTGCGTCAACGCCCCGGCCCACAGGGGCCGCCTTCGCGCCATTCGCGGATTCCCGCCACGGGCGGGCATGCGTGGTTGCGACTGTTGGGTTCCTGCTCATTTCGCCTGTTTCTCCGCGCCATAGCCCGCGCCGGCCTCGGCAACGAATGTGGCTGGCTTGTAGGCCGCATCCAACCCATCCGGCTTGAACGTTTTTCGAAAGAAATTGCCCAGGATGGGGTCGGCCAGAATGTCCTCCTCCATCTTTTTTTGCCGTTCTTCGAAGGACAGGCCGGCATACCTCTTTTCGCAAGCCCGCTGGCACTCTTCCTTCATCTTCACGCAATCAAACGTCTTAATTTTCATAGCTCACCACTTCCTTGGGGGAGAAAAATCCAATGGGGCCATAGCCCAACCGCATGTTCACGGATAGGTAGCCGGCGATTTTCTCGTAGTGCACGATGTGCTTGAAATTCCAGCTCACGATCATATCGGCGCGGGCGATCGTGGCGATGGCGATGTGCTCTGCATCGGTGGCGGAGGCGGGTCCGACGACTTGAGCCTCCAGATAGGCTTGCTTGAGGGCCTCCACCTCTAAATTGGACCTCACCGTCTCTACCAATTTCTTGGGAATTCCCTCGAATTCGTCGCGAACACAGGCCGGGGCTCCCTTCAGTTCCGCCAACACGGCGCTCGACATCACCAACCGGAATTTTCCGGCCTTGATTTGCGCCAGCAAACGCAGGCTTTCCTTGGCGAACTCCTCGTCGAAGCATCCGCCGAACACCGAGGTGTCGAGATAGATCCGCTGGGTTTTCATTGGCTTGCCCCGCCATAACCCGGCGCCCTCGACGCGGCCGCCCTGCCTTCGAACCGATCTGCAAAGGGGCCCGCCCGTGAAACGGAGCGTTCCGCGCGCAGCGAACGGTCGCGTGGGCCGGATCCACGCCCCGGCCTGCAGCCAATCCCGATCCAAAAATCCGTCTATCGCCAAGAAAGCCAAGCCCGCCAAGAGATTGCAAATTTCGCGCTCTTTGCGAGAGTACTTTTCCCTCGGTGAAGCCCTGTGCCCTCCGCGGTTCAAATCCCGCGGGGGCGGCGCCCAAGCCTACAGGGATTCTTTTCGCGCCATTCGCGTAATTCGCAGTTTGTGCGTTCCGGTTCATGGCCAGGTTTTCTCCGCCTGTTCGCGCCAGGCCTGCAGCCGGCCGATATGCTGCCGTTTGATTTTGTCGTAGATGGTCCGGGCCGCCGTCTCGTCGTACAAATGGGAAGTCTTGTTACGGTCTTCCAGCATGTCGATCCAGCCGTCGCCGTCCGGCAGCCAGCCGACCCGGAACGCCTCTTTGATGGCCGCCCGGGGAGAGGCCGCTTCGAGCCCCTGCGTCTTCAAGAGCGCCTGCATCAGTTTCCATGCCAGTTCGAACGCGAACTCGAAACGCTGGATCGTCCCATCCACCACCAGATCGGAGGTGCGGGTATCCTGCGCCAGCGCCGCTTCCAGGCGCGCAAGCGCCGCGCGGAAATCCGCCTGCAATTCGCTGACTCGGTCAGGCTTCATAGATCAACTGCCCGTCGCGTTGGATGGCTTCCCTGAAACGGGGCTTGGCCACCGCGTTCAAATCCACCAGATCGAACTTCAAGACGGTCGGGACCTCCTCCTCCAACCGGTCGTGCGCCAGATTCGTGTCCATGTCCGACCAGTTGTCGGCCTCGACGGCCAGATCGACGTCGGACGTGGGCCGCGCCGCCCCGACGGCGCGCGATCCGTACAGCCAGATCCGGCGCACGGGCTTGTCCGCCGTGACGGCCGCCACGATCGGATCGATCAGTCGGTTGTCCAGTTGCAGGTTCATGAAAATGCTTTTTCCCAGATGCCGTGCGATTCAAATCCCGCCGCGGCGGCGCCCTGGTCCACAAGACTGCCGTTCGCGCCTTTCGCAGTTTGGGCTGGACGGTTCCGGCACACGTGGGCTCCTCAGGGCGCAGGCACGACCAGTTTCACGCGGAACATGGCGGTCGGGATATCCGCAGGCACGTCCTCCACCAGCATGTCGATCTCGTACTCGTCCGGGCCGGCGGTGACTTCGCCGCCCGCCACGAGCTCGAACGCATACGGCTCGCCGGTGGCCGGATCGATCGCCGCCAATTGCGGCACGTACTCGAGGCGATAGGTCTTGCCGGGCACGGACTGCCATTTCACCCGCACGGAGCGGGTGGCCGGCTCGCCGACGCCGCGCACCTGCGTGGACTCTTCCGAGCGCACCAGCCGGAAGGCGAGTTTCGAGTTCTTGTCGTCCGGCGCCGTGCCGGCGAGCATTTCGTGCAGGTCGCTCATGCCGTCGCCGTCGTAGTCGGACGTCGCCCGGTCGTCGATCCCGAGCAGCTGCTCCCACGAGTTGGCCAGGCCGTCGCCGTCGTCGTCGGCGGCGTCGAGCGGCTTCATCGGGCCGAACCGGACCGTCACGGCCGCGTCGATCGAGGTCACTTCCACGACGTCGGAATCGGCATAGAACGTCGCCTCGGCCGGATTCGGCGCGTTGAAAACGCGCGCAAAGATCCGCGTGCCCGCCTCGGGCCGCTCGGGAAAGACCGCGCAGAACAGGCCGGAGTTTGCCGCTTTGGCGTTCTGGCCCATGCCGAACTGCAGGTTCGTGGCGACGAGCGGATTGTAGGGACTGGATTCGCCGTGGATGCCCGGCGCCAGATTCGTGTAGATCTGGAACCAAGGATGGAAGAAAGCCTGGCGAATTTCGATCCGCGGTCGCAGCGTGGCCGCGGCCGCTTCCGGCGAGCCCCGCATGGGCCGGCCGAATTCGTCCTGCAAGGGCGCGACGTTGCCCACGTACAGCGGGATCGACACGCCTTCGGCGCCTTGGCCGAGGACGCACGACGCCCCCAGCAGCAAGACCGTCCCGGCGACGGCCCAGCGGCGCAACCCGAAATTCGCGTCATGGATTTTCATGGCATCTCCCGCTTTCGAACTCGGACTGCGGCGCCTGGCCGGCGACCGCAATCCCCCTTCGTCTTTCTCGCGTGCAAACTCGTTTGGGTGCATGGTTACACAACTCTGCTTGTTAGGAACATATAACGCGCGCGAACGCCGCGCAAGGGTTATATACAATATAGCGACACTTTTCTCCCCCCCTCTTCGATCGATGCGGACAAGCCGGCAACGGTCGTTTGCGCGCCTCCGAGCGGACCGGTCCGGAGACATCCGCCCGCGCCCCGCCAAGGCCGAACCCAAAACCGAAGAAACCAGCCAACCGCAAAGTAAAACGATTTTTATTGAGAAATCGTTGTGAAATATTGGCTGACCGACCTTACATGAAACCTAAAATATCCCTTTGCCGCCAGACGACGCTGCCACGGCATCCCTTGCGCCCCCGATCCCGCAACCTCCTGCGGAACCTGTATATTGGAAAATAATTGCCGAAAAAGCAACCGAGCTCTCAGCCCGGCGGCGGCTGAACGGCCGCGGCTTTTTCCGCGACGAAGCGGACGTCTTCCTTGAGACGTTCTTTTTCGCCGGAGGCCAGTCCCCGCCAGCAGGCGGATTGCTTGGCCAGAGCGGCCAGCGCGCGGACCTCGGGCTGGAAGCGGGCCAACGCGGTCGGCTCGTGCCGCGCCACGCGCGCAAGCAAGACGCTCAGCGCGATCAGGCCCGTCCGGCCCCCGCCTTGCGTTTCGCGCCGGAATTCCACGAGGCACCGGCCGGTCGCCTGTCCGATCGTGTAGCCTTCGGCCAGCAGCACCTCGTAGAACGTCTCGACGACGGCGCAGCGCAGTTCGTAGTAGGACTCCGGCTCCACGTCATTTGCTCCGGTACAGGACCGACATGTTGACGTTGGTGTATTCGGCCATGAATTGCTTCATCGCGTTCCAGCAACTCGCGCAGGGCGGCAAGTCCGTGTAGAGCTTGATCCGCCCCTTCACCGACGGATCGGGCATGCGGGCGGCCATGTCCTCGATAATCTTGTATTCCGTGTCGACGACGCGCACCCAGCAGTCGTTGCCGTCCACCACGTCGTTCTGGTTCACGCACAACGCCTTGTAGCGGCCCTTCTCGGGCCGGACGGAAATGCCGGCCAGTTCCTTGGCCGTTTCCTCGGAAAAGTCGTCCAGGCTCTGGATGCCGCTGTGCGCATAGTATTCCACCTTGTCCAGATCCTTGATCTTGGCGCACGCCCAGGCGAAATTGTTGCGCTTGCGGAACTGTTCCGGCAGCTTGGCGCGATACAGCTCGATCCGCTCCAGGGCCAGCGCGTCTTTCTCGCGGTGGATCTTCCGCAACGTCGGCTGGCGCACCGTCGGCAAGATCTGCTCCGGCGGCAGCTTGTCCTGCGCCGTCGCCGCCGCGCCCCAGGCCAACGTCGCCGCGGCCAAAACGATCCCCAGCCTCTTGCCTAAACCGCGTGCATTCACCTCGTGATTCCCTTCATGGCTTCCCCATCCTACTCGGCCCCGGCGCGCGCGCCAAAAACAATCGTTCATCCGTTGACGGTTGCGGCGGCTACGGCGGCCACTCGTAGATCACTTCCATCTCGACGTTGGTGTAGACGGCCAGGAATTGGTCCATCACGCCCCGGCAACTCGGGCAGGGCTCGAGATTCGTGTACAGCCGGATCTTCCCGGAAACGGACGTGTCCGGCAGGCGGGACGCGACGTCTTCGAGCATCTTGAATTCCGTGTCGAACCAGCGCGGCAACGCGTCGCGACCGCCGAGGTTGCCCCGCCAATCCACGAGCAACGTCTGGAACTTGGCTTGCCCCTTGGGCGGCGAAAACGACATGCCCTCGAGCCGGCGCGCGACGACGGACGAAAATCCTTCCAAGCTCTGGATGCCGCTGTGCGCGAAGTATTCTTTTTTCTCGAGCCCTTCGATTTCCGCCCAAGCCCAGCCGAAGTTGTTGCGGCGGTAGAACTGTTCCGGCAGCTTCTTGCGCCAGAACCAGATGCGCTTCAGGTCGGCTCCGTCGACCGCGCGGTCCACGTGCCGGATCACCGGTTTTCGCACGGCGACGTCGGCCGGCGGACAAGCCGCGGTTTCGATGACGGCTTCGGGTGCGGCTTTCGGCTTGGCCGCCAAGGCCGACGCGGCGCCCCACGCCGACAACGCCACGATGGCCAGACCCCAGAATTTCAGTCTTTGATTCATCGCCGTCGAGCATATGCGAACCGGCCCGCCGCCACAAAACAAATAGTGGAAAATCGACGCGGCTTTCCCCAGCCCCCCCGCGGCCTGGTGCCTTGGGTGGACGAGGTTGACGGAACACGACCGCGGCAAGAGCCGCACCTGATTCACCCGCCACGCAAGGTGGCGGGGGTCTGAGACCCCCACGGCCTTGCGCCGTGGGTGAACGAGGTTCGCGACGCGACGCCAGCGGCCGCATGCGTCCGTCTTGTCGCAAACGAAAACCCCTGCCGCAAGCACGGCAGGGGCGCAACCGGCGCAGGCGCGGCTTTACTTGAACACGAAGATCTTGACCGGCTTGCCGGGGCGTTCGTCGGATTCCTCGACGGTGGCCGTCAGCTTCATGCCGGTCTTGGGCGCTTCGACTTCCACGCGCCCGGACGCGCGCAGGCCGTTTTCGAACTGCACGATGCCGAACTGGAGGAACTTCTTCGTGTAGCCCTCGGGCAGGTTCCACACCCGCGTCCAGGCGAGGAGCGTGCAGGGACCTTCCAGATCGAAGGTCGACCAGCCCTTGCCCGTGACGGGATCGCGGCGCACGCCGCACTTCGCGCAGATCATCGGCGCCGGATAGTAGACGGCTCCGCAACCCTCGCACTTGTAGGCGGGGATCTTGGGCGCCTTGACCTCGTACATGCTGAAATCGATCATGGCGGGTCTCCTATTCCTTGGCGCAGATGACGGCGACGACGTTGTTCCCGAAGCCGCCGAAGTTGACGGACATGCCGACCTTCGGGTCCTTGACCTGCCGGCCCGGCTCGGCTTCGCCCCGCAGCTGGCGGACGAGCTCCACCACCTGCGACACGCCCGTGCCGCCCACCGGATGGCCCTTGGACTTCAGGCCGCCCGACGGATTGATCGGGATGCGCCCGTCGAGCTTGGTCTCGCCGTTGCGCACGGCCAAAAACGACTTGCCGCGCTCGAACAGGCCGATTTCCTCGCTGATGGCGAGTTCCAGGATGACGAATGCGTCGTGGAGTTCGGCAAAGGAGATGTCCTTCGGGCCCATCCCGGCCATTTTATAGGCCTTTTCGCCCGCGATGCGCACGGCTTCGAGCTTGAGCGGATCCTTGCGGTTGTGCACGCAATGGGTGTCCGTCGCGCTCGCCACGCCGGCGATGCGGATGGGCTTCTTCGGGAATTCCTTGGCGATGGGCGCGTCCATGTTGACCAGCAGCACGGCGGCGGCGCCGTCCGTGACCGGGCAGGTCGAGTACATGCGCAGCGGCTCGGCGATGTAGTTGTTCACCACGTCGGCTTCCGGCCCGTCGGCGATGGCCTCGATCGTGCAGGGAATCTGCACGTGGGCGTACTTGTTCTTCGCGCCGTTCTCATGGTCCTTCACGGCGATCAGCGCGAGGTCGCGCTCGGTCAGGCCGTACTTTTCCATGTACATGCGGGTGAACATGCCGCCGAAGCCCGGCAGCGTGAGGCCCATGTTGTACTCGGCTTCCGTGTGCAGCATGGTCGCGACGATGTCCGTCGCGTTCCAGCCCGTCACCTTGCGCATGATTTCGCCGCCGACGACGAGGACGACGTCCGCCAGGCCCGAGGCCACGGCCATGTAGCCGACCTTGATCGCGCTGGCGCCCGAGGCGGGGCCGTTCTCGATCAGCTCGGCCGGCACGGGTTCCATGTCCATCCGGCTGACCATCGACGACGCCACGGCCGTCTGGTGGCAGAACAGGCCCGAGGCCATGTTGGCCACGAAGACCTGGTCGATCTCCTTGCGGCGGGCGAGGAAGCCCGCGTCCTTGAGGCAGTCCGTCGCCGCGTAGGCGAGGACGTCCGCCAAGTCGTATTCCGACGAATTCCCGAACCGGGTATGCCCGATTCCGACGATCCCGACCCTGGCCATGATCTAGGGCCTCTTGAAGCCGGGGAGCTGCGAGTATTCCTTCGGCATGATCAGCTTGTCGGCCGTCTTGAGGTCGGCGTCCGAGATGGGCCGCGTGCCGGTGCACTTGACGGACTTGACCGCGTTCCACAGCGCGCGCGTCAGCACGAACGTGGGCACGCCGCCGAGTTCGTGGCGCACCGCGGGGAACTGCGCCGAGCGGTCTTCGAGCTGGTATTCGATCATCCAGCGCTTGAAGCCGTTGGGGCTTTCCGCGACGATCCAGACCTCGTCCTCGCCGAGAATGTCGATGTGGTGTTCCATCTTGGCGGCGAAGAGCTGGGCGCCGACGCGCAGGCCGCGCTTGATGGTCAGCGTGTGCAGGCTCATGCCCAGCTTGGCATCGACGTGGCGGCTCGTGACGATGCCCGCGATCACGCCGTCGATGGCGCCGACGAGCACGAACTCGTTCGCCACGCGGTAGCGGTACCAGCCGAGGATTTCGGAGTACATGCGCACGGCGACGATGTCGTAGAAATCGGTGGGCACGCCGATCAGCGGATAGACCGTGCCGAGCAGCGCGCCGACTTCCTCGCGCTTCGCTTCGCGCACGACCATTTTCTCGCCCGAGGCGAGCGTGATCAGTTTCGGGGGGTACGGCTTGAGCTGGATTTCCGGCGGCCGCAGTTTCATTTCCATTGCGTCGATGGCCATGTCGTTTCTCCTTTGGATTTGCTTCTGGACAGGGTGCGTTTTCCCCAGGCCCGATTCAAGCCGCGAAACACAAATCGGTTCAACCGTTTCGCCCGTCCGCGGCGGCCGGCCGAGCCGACCGTCCCGGATCCGCCGACGCGCCCCTCCCGCTCCGCGGCCGAATTCATTTCGTATGATCATTAATTAATCATGATACGCTGGATAAATTAATAATATACAGTTAATCGCGATATTTCATCGATATCTCGTATGATGTTTAATTAATAATCGTACGCCAACCGTCCCGCGCCGATGCGCGCCGCGCAGAAAGCCGCGTTTCCCTGTTGAATCCCGCCGGACGCTTCTTTAGGATGCGCTTTCCATACCTATGAAACCCACTTTGAAACCCTCCGCCGCCCGCCGCCTGACGAAGGATCGCCGCGTCGTGATCGCCGGCGCCCAGTTCGCCGTGGTGCCCAACGACATTCCGACGAACCTCTACCGCTGCATCTATTTTCTCCGCCGCGCCGTCGACGACGTCGGCGCCAAGCTGCTGGTCTTCCCCGAATCCATCACCACCGGGTACAATCCGGCCATGCCCGCGCGCGACCTGTGGGAGTTGCTCCCGCGCACGGAAGAAATGCTCACCCCCGTCCAGAAGATCTGCAAGGAACTGAAGATCCATTG
>DAOTNL010000103.1:0-9448 GCA_035450765.1 Kiritimatiellia bacterium
TCATTTCCAACACCTTGTTGGAATAACCCCACTCGTTGTCGTACCAGGCCACGACCTTCACGAAGTTCGCGTCGAGCTGGATGCCGGCTTCGGCGTCGAACACGCTGGTGAGGGTCTCGCCGACGAAATCGGTGCTGACGACCTTTTCCTCGGTGTAGCCGAGGACGCCCTTCAGTTCGCCTTCGCTGGCGGCCTTCATGGCGGCCTTGATCTCGTCGTAGGAGCAGGCCTTCTTCAGGACGACCGTCAGGTCGACCACGGAGACGTCGCTGGTCGGGACGCGGAAGGCCATGCCGGTGAGCTTCTTGTTTAGCTCGGGGATGACCTTGCCGACGGCCTTGGCCGCGCCGGTGCTGCTGGGAATGATGTTCTCGAGGATGCCGCGGCCGCCGCGCCAATCCTTCTTGGAGGGGCCGTCCACCGTCTTCTGGGTGGCGGTCGCCGCGTGCACGGTCGTCATCAGGCCCTTCTCGATGCCGAACTTGTCGTTGAGCACCTTGGCGACGGGCGCCAGGCAGTTCGTCGTGCAGCTCGCGTTGGAGATGATCGTCTGGCCGGCGTAGCTGGCGGAGTTGACGCCGAACACGAACATCGGGGTGTCGTCCTTCGAGGGGGCGCTGAGGATGACCTTCTTCGCGCCGGCCTTGATATGGGCTTCCGCCGTCGCCTTGTCCAGGAACAGGCCGGTGGATTCGACGACGATGTCGGCGCCGACTTCGTTCCACTTGAGGGCCGCGGGATCCTTCTCGGCCGTCAGGCGGATCTTCTTGCCGTTGACGACGAGCGTGGAGCCTTCGACCGCGATCGTGCCCTGGAAGCGGCCGTGCACGCTGTCGTACTTCAGCATGTAGGCCAAATATTCAGGTTCGAGCAGGTCGTTGATGCCGACGATTTCGATGTCCTTGAAATTCTTGATCGCCGCGCGGAACACCATGCGGCCGATGCGTCCAAACCCGTTGATGCCAACCTTGATAGCCATATACCGTGATCTCCGTGTGTTTTCTTTTTAAAATTCTCGTTGCTTTCCGTCCGCAAACCGGCGGAATTGCGCGACACCATACGCCCCCGCCGGCGGCGAGTCAATCCCGGAATTGCAAGAAACTTCCAGTAAAAAACGGTTTACTTCGCCGGGACCGCGGCGCTCAGCGCTCGACGCGGATGCGGAAGAAGGCTTCCTTGCCGACCGTGCCGCTCCAGTTCGTCGCCGGCGTCGTGCTGGTCCACGTCGCCAGGTTGGTCCAGACGGGCGCGACGAGATCGGCGGCGCATTCGAGGTGGTTCGTCGCGCCGGGCGCGGCGTTGGTCAGGACCAGCGCGACCACGTCGCCTTCCCAGCTCAGCCCTTCGAGGCGCTCCTCGTAGCCGTCGGCGGCCGACAGCTGGACTTCGTACATGCGCTGGTAGGTGCCGACGTAGTAGTTCGCCTGCCACAGCAGGTATTGCTTGGGCCCCGCGTTCACGGCCTGTACCAGCGTGAAGACGTCGTTGGCGGCGTTCGCCGCCGCCGGGTTGGCCAGCGCCCGGTTGGTGGTCCAGGTCGCGCCGCCGTCGCGGCTCAGGAACCAGCTCCAGAGCGTGCCGGCGTTGTTGTCCATCGTGCGGTACAGGAACCAGCGGCCGCGGCCGTCGTGGCTCAGCCGGACCGCGCGGCCGCCTTCCAGCGCCCGCGCGACGTCCTGCGTGGTCCACGCGCCGTCCTGGAAGCGCCAGGTGCGGACGTAGTCGTCGTAGTACGGATCGGCAGCCAGCATCGCCGCGTTGGTGGCCAGCGCGAGATCGGGATCGCCCCAGGCACGGTTGCCGCCCAGATCGGCCATCGTCCACGACGCGCCGGCGTCCGTCGAGCGGGCGCAGTACATCAAGAGACTGCTGCCTTGCCAGACGTTGCGCGCGGCCAGGAACCAGCCGTCGTCGTTGCGGCCCAGCTCGAGCCAGCTGAAATAGGCGCCGGAGCCGCCCGAATCCAGGGCCAGGACCGGCGCGGACCAGGTGGCGCCGCCGTCCGTTGTGCGCCGGAAGAATATCTGCTGCGCGCCGCAGCAGTTGGTGCTCACGCCGTAGGCCACGGCGAACTCGCCCGGCGCTGCGCCCGCCGCCGCGCTCACGCCCGAGAGCGTGCCGCCCGCCGGCGCCGTCGCCAATGCCACGGCCGCCCCGAAGGTCTCGCCGCGGTCCGCGCTGGCGCGCGCCGCGAGCGCGCCGCCGTAGTTGGTCGCGCACGCCACCAGCAGCGCGTCGCCGTTGCCGGCCAAGGCGAATTCCGCGATGCCGAAATCCACCAGCGGATAATCGAGGGCTTCCCATTCGCAGCCGGGCGACTTGCGCGCCAGGGTCAGCACGACGCTGGCGTGCCCGGCGATCAGATCGTTGCCCAGGGTGCAGGCCTTCGCGGAGCCGTAGGAGTTGCCGGGATAGGCCGAGAGCAGGCCCGTATCGGCCGGTTCCGACCAGAACAGCGGCCCGCCGTGGTAGTTGGACGATTCCGCGCTGTCGTAGATATGGTTGCCGGCGCCGTCGTAGCCGTGGAAATAGAATTCGATTTCGGCCTGGAACGGAAACGGCTCCGCGGGCACGTAGGTCCAAACCGAATTGCCGCTGGCGTTGGTCAGGTAGGTCATGGCGTATTCCGTCCAGGCGCCGCCGTTGACGCGGATGCCCACGCCGGCTTCGAGACCGTAGTAATCCTCGTTCATCATGATCAGGAACCGGCCGGGATTGCGGCCGTCGTGCCGGGGCGAGAGGCCGAACGTGCCCATCCAGGACGGGAACGCGCCCGCCGCCGTCGCCCACGCGGCCAAGCCCAGCAGCGCCGCCGCCATCGTCTTTCCAAATCGCTTCATGCTCGCTCCTTCGCCATGCAAAACGGCGCGCATGATGGCCGCGAGCCGGCGGCGAGTCAAGGCCAATTAAAACGGTTTACCTGGCGCTGGGGCCGTGCAGGCCCGCCGCTTCCGCCGGCTCGAAATTGCGCTCGTCAAACGCCCGCGACCGGAGGAAAGTGCGCTTCATTTCATCTGGAGCCCGAGATGTCGACAACCCGCTTTTTCAAACCCCGTTTGGCCCAAGCCGCGTTTCTCGCGGTTGCGGGATTCTTTTTCTTCGGCCCGTGGGCCTGGCCGGAGTTCCGCAACCACGCCGCCGGCGTGGCGGTCGTCTCCGGCGTCGTCTACGCCCTGCTGTTCGGAAATCCCTTCCTCGCCCGCACGTCGAAGCTCAGCGGCACGCTGCTGGGCGTGGCCATTGTCGGCATGGGCGGCGGCATGAACCTCCTGCACGTGCTCCGAGCCGGCGCGGACGGCCTGGTGCTCACCGTCGTCGGCATTTCAGCGGGCCTCGCCCTCGGTATCGGACTCGGACGGCTGTTCGGCGTTTCGCGCGACGCCCGCTGGCTGATCGCGGTGGGCACGTCGATCTGCGGCGGCAGCGCCATCGCCGCCGTCACGCCCGTCCTCAAGGCCAAGCCGCACGACGTGGCGCTTTCCGTCGCCACCGTATTCATCCTGAACGCAGTCGCGTTGCTGGTCTTCCCGCCGCTCGGGCATTGGATGGGGCTGGACCAACATGTCTTCGGCACCTGGGCGGCCCTGGCGATCCACGACACCAGTTCCGTCGTCGGCGCCTGCTACCAGTACGGGCCCGAGGCGCTGGACGTCGGCACCACGGTCAAGCTGGCGCGCGCGCTGTGGATCGCGCCCGTTGCGCTCTTCGTGGGCTGGATCGTCGCGCGCGGCGAGGCGACGGCCGATGGCTCGCAACGGCCCCGCGCAAAGGTCCCGTGGTTCATTCCGGGCTTCCTGCTGGCGGCGGCCGTCGTCACCTACGTCCCCGGCACGGCCGACGCCGGCCGCTTCCTGAAAAACCTGGCGCAATACCTCCTGGTCGCCACGCTGTTTCTCATCGGCGCGAACCTCAGCCGCGACAAGCTGCGGGAACTCGGCCCGCGCCCGTTCCTGCTGGGCGTCGCGCTCTGGCTCCTCCTCGGCACCGGCTGGGGCCTCGCCGCCAAGTTCGGTGTCCTCGATTGATCCGCCCCGATTCGTCGCTTACATTTCCGCTCGCTGATTTATCCACATATACACATATGTGCATATGCGAATGAATGGATCGCGTGCGGAACATCGAATCCCGGCCGCCCGTTGCGGCCCGCCCCATCCTTGACAAACGCCCCCCGCCGCCGTTGAATGTGCGGCTGATTCGGCCCGGAAGGAAAAACCCATGTTCAAGCCCGTTTCCAGCAAGTTGTCGTTCCCGCAAATGGAGGAGGAAATCCTCCGGTTCTGGCGGGAAAACGACACGTTCAAGAAGTCCATCGTGGAACGCAAGGGCGCCAAGGAATACGTCTTCTACGACGGCCCGCCCTTCGCGACCGGCCTGCCCCACTACGGCCACCTGCTCGCCGGCACCATCAAGGACATCGCGCCCCGCTACCAGACCATGCGCGGCCACCTCGTCGAGCGCCGCTTCGGCTGGGACTGCCACGGGCTGCCCATCGAGGCTCTCGCGCAGGAAAAGCTCGGGCTCTCCGGCGCCGCCGACATCGTCGCCAAGGGGATCGACGTCTTCAACGAAACCTGCCGCTCCATGGTCCTCACCTACGTCGAGGAATGGCGCAAGACCGTCACCCGCATGGGCCGCTGGGTCGATTTCGACAACGACTACAAGACAATGGACGTCACCTTCATGGAGTCCATCTGGTGGGTCTTCAAGCAGCTCTGGGACCAGGGCCGCGTCTACAAGTCGCACCGCATCATGCCCTACTCCTGGAAGCTCAACACGCCGCTATCGAACTTCGAGGCCGGCAGCAACTACCAGGACGTGCAGGATCCCTCCATCACCGTCCGCGTCAAGCTGGCGCAACTGCCCCCCGGCCTCGCCGCCGGCGGCGCGCCCGTTTACGCCCTGATCTGGACCACCACGCCCTGGACGCTCTACGGCAACCTCGCCATCTGCGCCGGACCGGACATCGACTACGTCGCCGTGCGCGACCTGTCGGACAAGAACGTCTACGTCCTCGCCGAAGCCCGCTTGCCGGCCTACTACAAGAAGGCCGAACAATACGAGAAACTGGCCGCCTTCAAGGGCGCCGACCTCCTCGGGCTCACCTACGAACCGATCTTCGACGTCTTCAAGGACGACGCCCCCGGCGCGTTCCGCGTCCTCAACGACGGCTTCGTCAGCACCGAGGACGGCACCGGCTTCGTGCACATCGCCCCCGCGTTCGGCGAGGACGACTTCCGCGTCTGCAAAGCCGCCGGCATCCCCCTGCGCGACTACCTCGACGACGTCTGCGCCTTCACCGAATCCGTCCCCGAATACCACGGCGTGTTCTGCAAGGACGCCGACAAGCAGATCATCCGCTCGCTCAAGGATGCCGGCAAACTGGTGCACCAGTCCACGCTCGTGCACTCGTATCCCTTCTGCCCGCGCACGGACACCCCCCTCATCTACCGCGCCATCGAGGCGTGGTACGTGCGGGTCGAGGATCTCCACGACCAGCTTGTCGCCAACAACGAAACCGTCCATTGGGTGCCGCAGGCCGTCGGCGAAAAGCGCTTCGGCAACTGGCTCAAGGAAGCCAAGGACTGGAACATCTCCCGCAACCGCTTTTGGGGTTCCTGCATCCCGGTGTGGGTGTCGGAAGACGGCAAAGACATGGTCTGCGTCGGCTCCATCGCGGAACTGGAGAAACTCTCCGGCCAGAAAGTGACCGACCTCCACAAGCACCACGTGGACAAAATCACGTTCCAGCTCAACGGCAAGACCTACCGCCGCACGCCCGAAGTGCTCGACTGCTGGTTCGAGTCCGGCTCGATGCCCTACGCCCAGCAGCACTACCCCTTCGAGCGCGCGAACGAGCTGGAGAAGTTCTTCCCCGCCGACTTCATCGCCGAAGGCCTCGACCAGACCCGCGGCTGGTTCTACACGCTGATGCTCCTCGGCACCGCGCTGTTCGGGAAATCGCCCTACAAGAACGTGATCGTCAACGGCCTCGTCCTGGCCGAGGACGGCCGCAAGATGTCCAAGCGCCTGAAGAACTATCCCGACCCGGCGCACATCCTGAACACCTACGGCGCCGACGCCCTGCGCCTCTACATGATCAATTCGCCCATCGTCCGCGCGGAAGATCTCTGCTTCTCCGAACAGGGCGTCCTGCAATCGCTGCGCCACCTGCTCATCCCGTGGTGGAACGCCTACTCCTTCCTCGTCACCTACGCCAACGTCGACGGGTGGACGCCTAAAGGCTCCAGTATTCAGGAGTCAGGAGTCAGGAGTCAGAATGCAGCCGGTGGATCTTTGATGGACCGGTGGATTTTGTCGACCCTCGACCGGGTCACCGGCGAAGTCGTCGCCGCGATGGACGCCTACGACCTGCAGCAGGCCGTGCGGCCGCTGGTGCAGTTCATCGACGACCTCACCAATTGGTACATCCGCCGCTCGCGCCGCCGCTTCTGGAAGAGCGAGGACGACGCCGACAAGACGCGCGCCTACGAAACCCTCCACGCCGTGCTCCTGCGCCTGTGCCAGATCGCCGCGCCCTTCGTGCCGTTCATCTCGGAAGAGATCTACCGCAACCTGCGCACGCCGGGCATGCCCGAATCCGTGCACCTCTGCGATTTCCCGCTGCCCGGCGGCCTCGCCCGCGACGAAGCCCTCGAAGCCCAGATGGCCAAGGTGCAGGAAGTCGTCGGCCTCGCCCGCCAGCTCCGCGCCGACTTCAACCTCAAGGTGCGCCAGCCCCTCGCCGCCCTCCACGTCGTCTGCCGCGACGAAGCCCTCCTCGATCTCGTCCGCCCGCTGGCGGACATCGTCGCCGACGAGCTCAACGTCAAGGAAGTCCGCTTCGGCCGCGACGAAACCGCGCTGGCGGAACTCTCCGCCAAGGCCAACTACAAGGCCCTCGGTTCCAGGCTCGGCGGTCTCATGAAAAAGGCCGTCGCCGCCGTCGCCGCCTTCACCCCCGCGCAGATTTCGACGCTGCTGGACGGCCGTCCCGTCGCGATCGAGCTCGACGGCAAGCCCGTCACGCTCGAGCCCGCCGACGTCCTGATCCAGCGCACGCCGAAGGCCGGCATGGCCGTCGCCTCCAGCGGCGCCCTCGTCGTCGCCCTCGAAACCGCGCTGACCCCCGCCCTCGTGCAGGAAGGCCACGCCCGCGAACTCATCAACCGCATCCAGAATCTCCGCAAGGACCGGGACCTGGACGTGGCCGACCGCATCGCGCTGAAGATTTCGGGCGACGCCGAGCTGCTTGCCGCCGTCGCCGCGCATCGCGAAACCATCGCCGCCGAGACCCTCGCCGAAAAGCTCGACGCCGTCCCCGGCGCCGGCGACGTCGACGTCAACGGCCACGGCTGCGCGCTCGATCTGGCCAAGGTTTGAAAGTTTTTACGTTCTACGTAAAACCCGACAAAAGTTTTTACGTGCTACGTAATTTTCCGGCAAAGTTTTTACGTTCTACGTAAAACTCGCCGCGCGCCGCGTTCGCCTTCACGGCGCGTAGCGCCGCACCTGCCACGCGGCGGGGTCGTCCAGCGGCGCGGCGGGCCGGAGGGCCTCGTAGCGCAAGCGGTCGTGCAGGCGCGATTCGCGGCCGTGCCAGAATTCCACCGACTCGGCCCGCACCAGGTAGCCGCCCCAGAACTCCGGCGCGGGGATCTCCGTTCCTTCCGGCCAGCGCGCGCGCAATTCCGCGAGCCGTTTTTCCAATTCCGCGCGGCCGGCCAGCGGCGCCGACTGGCGCGAGGCCCACGCCGCCAGCTGGGATTCGCGCGGGCGGGTTTTGAAATACGCCGCGCTTTCGTCGGCCGACATCGGTTCCGCCGCGCCGCGCACTTCGACCTGCCGGTGCAGGTCGTGCCACGGGAACAAGAGCGCGACCTGCGGATTTTCCGCCAGCGCCCGCGCCTTGCGCGAACGGCGGTTCGTGAAGAACCGGAAGCCGGCCGCGTCCACGCCTTTCAGCAGGACCAACCGCGACGATGGCCGGCCGGCGGCGTCCGCCGTGGCCAGGACCATCGCGTTGGGTTCGGCCATGCCCGCTTCCGCCGCCTCCCGCAACCACCGCGCGAACTGCGGGAGCGGCGCGGGCGCCAGATCGCTCTCCGCCAGCGCGCCGCGATCGTAGGCCTTCCGCATCCGGGCCAGGTCCGCCGGCTTCCAGGCATTTTCCATGTCCAGACCCTACCGCCGGTTCGGCGTTTCTCAAGTTCCCGCGGGAAACACGTCGGCCAGCGCCGCGGCCAAGGCGCGGGCCACTTCGGCGTGGCCGCGCGGAGTCAGGTGGATGTTGCCGGGGAAATACAGGAGGTTGTCCGGCGTGGCGGGTTCCTGCGCGGCCACCGCCTGCAGGACGGGCGTCAAATCGACGAACCGCATGTCCAATTCCTGCGCCAGCCGCCGCAGATGCTCCCGCTGGTCGGCGCTGAACCGCGCGAGGACTTCGCCGACGGCCGGATCGCGGAACGTCGCCGGGGCGTAGGCGGTGGCCGCGGCCGGCATGTAGGCCAGGATCGGCTGGAAGCCGCGTTCGTTCGCCAAGCGCTTGAACTCGCGCAACGGTTCGTCGAAGAGGGCATAGGCGACCTCGCCCGCGACGGCCTGCCGCGCCACGACGATTTCGTCGCGGCCGGCCTGGCCGTCGTTGAACGGCACGGCGCCGACGGCGAAGCGATAGTCCACGCGGCCTTTGAGGCGGTTTTTGCGGGCGTTGTCGCGGAGATACAGATAGGAACCCGCGAGGAAGTTCCAGCCGTAGCTGCGGCGCCACAGGACCGACGTCTTGCCGGCGTCGCCGTCGCTTTCGTCGCCGTGCGCCGTTCCGGACCGGTAGGCCACGTGATCCGCCAGATTCTGCAGATCGTTGCCTTCGTAGACGTTCAGGATCACCGCGCGCGGCGTTTTGGGCAGACCGAACCGCTTGAAAATCTGGAGGTATTCGTACGGTCCTGTTCCGCCGACGCCGAGATTGCAGGTCGTCCGGTTCAGTTCCGCGCCCAGCCGGATCGGCCAGGCGTCGGCCGGCGCAACCGCGCACGGCCAGGTGAACGAATCGCCGATCGCCACCAGGTCGAAAGCGGCTTGCGCCTCGTAGCGGCCGGGCGGATTGCCGAAACCGATTTCGTCGGCGGTCACTTCGCGGACGGAACCGGCCGTGTCGGCGGCGTAGGGCTTGATGGCAAAAGGTTTCAAGAGCCGTATGGCCTGGCCGCCGTCGTCGCGTTCGAGCAGAACGGTGTCCGCCCGCGTCGGAAAGCGCCCCTGCGCCAGCCGGGACCGCAAGGCGGGCTCGAAATGGATCAGCGCCTTGGCGGGAATGGCCCAGGGCGCGACGCGGAAAACCGCCTCCAAGCCCATCGCCAGAATGCCGAGGCTGACGAGCAGGCCCAGCAGCGGATGGATCCGGCGGCGGGCGCGCGCCGAACTCTCGGAGGACGTTAGGGATTCGTTG
>DAOTNL010000104.1:0-9439 GCA_035450765.1 Kiritimatiellia bacterium
ACCTTTTCCCGCCTCTCCGCCGCGCAGGAAAAGGAACTGGCCCGCCATCTCGTCGCCCTGCCCCTGACCGTCCGCGGCACCGGCGGCTTCGACGACAGCATGGCCACGTCCGGCGGCGTCTCCCTCAAGCAGGTCCGCCCCGACACCCTCGAAGGCCGCCTGGCGCCGCGCCTGCATTTCGCCGGCGAAATCCTCGACCTCGACGGCCCCACCGGCGGCTGGAACCTCCAGTGGGCCTTCTGCTCCGGCTTCCTCGCCGGCTCCGTCGCCGGCGCCTGATGCCGCCCGCGCATATTTACGTAGAACGGAAATAGCCGAGTGCCGAGCCCAAGTCCCGCGGACGCGGGACGCTGGGCGAACGCGAAGTCTATAGCGCCGCGCAAGGCGCGGCGAGCGAGTGAGGCTCCGCGAACGATGCGGCAAAAACTTTCGCGCGGTTTTACGTAGAACGTAAAAACTTTGCGCAAAAATTACGTAGTACGTAAAACCCGCCCGGGAGGCCCGTCTTGACCGCCTTTCGCCATCGGCGTAGCCTGATTCCATGACCGGAGCGCGCTTTTTCGGGGCCTATGAATGGAAATCGGCCGGCATCGCCGCGTTCCTGGCCTTCGTCGTTTTCCGGGCCACCTTGGCGCCGACGGTCACGCTGGAATATTCCGGCGCGCTGGTGGTGGCCGCCGACCATCTGGGCATCGCCCGGCCGCCGGGCTATCCCGTCTGGACGCTGCTGGCCAAGGGCTTCATCTGCCTGTTTCCCCATGCGCAGTACCACGGCCATCCCAATCCGGCCTGGGCGGTGAACTGGATGTCCGCGTTCTTCGGCGCCCTGGCGTGCGGACTGTTGGCCGCGACGACCTGCCGCCTGGCCCGCGCCGCCGCGGCGTCCGGCGCCGCGTGCGCCGTTTCCGGCATCGCCGCGGGGCTGCTGTTCGCCGCTTCGCCGGTCCTGTGGTCGCAGGCGGTCATCGCCGAAACCCATGCCTTGACGACCTTCTATTTTCTCGGACTGCTGGCGCTCTCGCTGCGCTGGATCGACGCCGCGGATCGGAGGTCGCCCTATCTTCTCGCCTTCCTCGCCGGCCTGGGGCTGGCGGTTTCCCCGCTGCTGATTTTGTTCCTGCCCGTTCTGCTGCTGGCCGCCGCGCTCACGTCGCCCAAGGATTTCGCGCGCATGACCGCCGCGGCGCTGCTGTTCGGCGGATTTCTTTTCGCTGAATTCACATGGGGCAGCCGGCGGCCGGCGACCGGCGCCGCCGGGCTGGGAATCGCGCTGGCGCTGGCCGGGGTCCTCGCCGTTTTCCGGCCCACCCGGCCCGTGGCGGGGCTGTTCCTGCTCCTGCTCGCCGGGTTGGTTCCCTACGTCTATCTGCCGCTGGCCTCCGACCGCAACCCGCCGATGAACATGGGCTACGCCCGCACGTGGGAAGGCTTCTGGCACGTCGTCAGCCGCGGACAATACGAAGCCATGGTCCCGCTGGATCCGTTCGCGCACCCGGGAATCTTCTTCCGCGATCTGGCCTGGTATGCCCGCCTCGTCGCGGCGCAATTCACCGCGCCGCTCGCCGCGCTCGCGCTGGTGCCGGTCGCCGCGCTGCGGCGCCGGGACCGCCGCGCGCAGGCCGCGTTTCTGCTCGTGTTCGTCGCGCTCTTCTGCTTCGCCGTCGTCGCGATCGTCGGCGCCAATCCCCAGGTGGACGTCCAGAACACGTGGGTGGCGCGCACGCTCTTCCTGCCTTCGTTCGCGCTTGTAGCCTTGCTGATCGGCGCCGGATGGGCCATCCTGTGGAACTGGATCGCCCGCCGGCGGACGCTCCCGCAACCATGATCGCCATCACCAATCCGAAACTCAGCGGCCTGGAACCGCGCTGGGCGCCATTCCGGGGATTCTCGCTCGTCTTCGATCCGCCGGAGGAGGATTCCTTTTTCGGCGCGCTGCGCGCGGGCCTCGCGGAACTGGAGAACGACGCGCTGATCGCGGACTTCTATCTGCGCCTGCTGCCGCCGGCCTCGTTCCACGTCACGGCCTGGGACGGCGTCAACGACGCCAAGCTGGCCGAGGTCGCGCCCGAATTCCGCGCCGCCTGGGAACGGTTCCTGCACGCCGGCGCCGCGAAACCGTTTCCGGAAGATTTGTTCCGCGACGTGCAGGCCTCCGAACTGCTGACCTGTCCGGATTGGGATTTGCGCCTGCGCTGCGCGCGGATCGAGAACTGGAGCAACGTCTCGCTGGTAGCGCATCTGGCGCCGGCGGATGCCGAAGCCGCCGAGCGCCTGGAACGGCTGCGCGCCGCGCGCGATGCGCTTTCCGAGGCGTTCGGCCGCCGGTTCGGCGTGCGCCCCCACCCCGACTACGAACCGCACGTGACGCTGGGCTATTTCGCGAACGCGGACCTCGCGGCGGCTTCCGCCCCGGCCGTCGCGCGCTGGGACGCCGCCTTGCGGGCCGCCACGGCGGGAACGATCCTCGCGCTGCGCCGCCTGCACTTGTCCGTGTTCTCGGACATGACCAGCTTCGGATCGGATCTCGCCTGACGGCTACTTCCGGATCCGCAACCGGTAGAACCCGTTGGACTCCGGCACGTAGGCGTTGGTCGCCAGCCCCGTCGCCAGCGGCTGGAAAGGCAGCTGCAAGTCGGGAGTGAACCACACGTCGTAGGCGCGGTTCGCCAGGAAGGACCATTGCAAGGCCACCGGCGGTCCAGGCGCCAGCGCGTCCATCGCGAAGAACGAGCCTGCCTCGAGCGGATGCGTGCCGGCGGTTTCTTCCGCGGCGTTGTCGTAGCCGTCGCCGTCGGTGTCTTCGTCCGCGGGCGGCCCGTACGGGGTGCCGAAGTTCTCCTGCCGCCAGGCGTTGGAAATGCCGTCGCCGCGGACTTCGGCGTGCAACAGATTCACCCGTTGCGGGCGCACGTTGAGGGTGTTGAAGCCGTATTGGCGGTATTCGTCGCGCTCGCCCCAGGCCCGCTCGCCCAGCACGGTCCGCGAGAGATAGCGGTCGTTCCCGTTGGTCGAGGACGACGCGATCACGCCGCAGATGAACAGGTTCGAGATCGCTTCCGGCCCGGCCGCGCCAAGCGCGCTCCACGGCAGCGCCGCTTCCCAGCGCGTCGTCCGCCGATTGGCCGCTTCGCCCGCCGTCGCCGTCGCCACCGTGCCCGTGCCGTGGAACTGCGAGAGCTTCGCGGAGGCCATCGGCACGAATTCGCCCCAGTTGGTGCCGACGTAGAAAATGCCCTGCCCGAAGTTGTAGCCGCCGGTGCCGCCCAGGCTGAAATTCGTGTAGGCCGGACCGTCGCCGAACGTATCGCCCAGGATCAACGCGAAATCCATCGGCTCCGTGAAGCGCACGTTGTGCAGATAGTCCAAGGCGAACGGCCGGCCGCTCTTGTGCCACAGGTTCCAGGCGTTGTCCGTGAGCGTATCGAGCCCCACGAACAGGATGGCCACGTTGTTGCTGCCGCCGATGTCCAGGCCGTGCCCGCCGAGATAGAGATAATCGGCGTCGGCATTCGCCCAGATGCCGCCGAAATCGCCGAAGCCCCGCGGCGCATCCAGCTTCCGCAGCGGCGGCCCCAGCGCCGCCAGATCGAAGTTGTCGCCGACGTTGTCCGGGAATTCGCCGGGCGGATTGTCCGTGACGACCGGCGAGCCGGCGCCGACGATCGGGCCCGGCGGCCAGTACGGCGCCGTCGCGCCCACGACGGGGAACGCCCAGCCCCGCTTGGCGTTGTCGTCCCAGAGTCCGGCGGCGGTGAAATGCACGGCGATCCGCCGGGCGTGGGCCGGCACGGCCAAAATGCCTTCCCAGCGCGCGCCGGAGACGTTCGCCAGCGCCACGGCGGTCGTCGCGGCGAACGAGCCTTCGGCGTACGACACCCAGGCCGTCACCGCGCCCGCGCCCGCCAACGGCCCCATGTCGGCTTCGTAGCGCAACGTGGCGTTCGATCCGGCGACGGCCGGATCCGGCGCGACGGACGCGCGCTCGAGCAGCGCCTGCCAGTTGTACTCGTAGTTGTTGTGCCAGGTGCCGGCCCCGTCGTGGAACGCGAACGCCACGCGCTGCGTGGCCGCCGCCGGCACCGTGAATTCATATTCCCAGCGCTGGTTCGCCGCGTTCCACGCCATGGGCTCGTCCGCGAAAGCGCTGGCGAACGCGTCCTGGCCCAGATGGATCCGGACCGGATTCGCTCCGGCCAGCGGGCCTTCCGTGGCGCGATACGTGATCTTCGCCGTCTGCCCCCGCAGCGGAAACGCCGGCTCCACCCGCACCTGGCGGCGGTTCACGACGGTTTCGGAATCGAAGATCCGCCCGTCGCTGCGGATGCCCCGCAGCTGCAGGACGTCGTTGGTGACATGGACCGACACGTGGTGGTAGCAGGTCGTGGCAAAAGCGTGCGCGGGTTCGCCGACCGCGGAGGTGTAGAGCCGCCCGCCGCCGCCGCCGGCGACGAGATAGCGCACGCCGCGGATGGGCACCATGCGCTGGTAGTTGTGGCTGTGGCCGCTGACGAGGAAATCGGCCTCGTATTTCGTCAGGATCGGCGCCCAGTTGGTCTTGTAGTAGTCGTCGCCCGCGCGCTCGCCGTAGGAATACGGCGGCCGGTGGGCCAGGGCGATCGTCCAGACCGCGGCCGGGTCGTATGCCGCCGCCTGCAGCTCGCGCGCCAGCCAATCGCCCTGCGACACGGCTTCGATTTCGGTGTTCAACGAGATGAACCGGACGTTGCCCACCGCGAAGGAGTAGAACCCGTTGCCCAGCGAGGGCTCCGGCAGCGCAAAAAGGCGCTGGTAGAGCCCGCGCGTGACGTCCGAACCGGGCGCGGCGTCGTGGTTGCCCATCGTGGGCATGTAGACCGCCCGCGCCAATTCGTTCGAACAGATCCGGAAAAACACGTCCCAGGTCTCGAATCCCGAACCGCTGAACGCCTCCTCGGCCATGTCGCCGAGACTGACGATGAACGGCGGATCTTCCGCCGCGATCTGGTCCGCCACGCCCTGCGCGCCGGTTTCGTCGATGCCGCCCTGCAAGTCCCCGTGGAACACGAAATGCAGCGGCTGGCCCGCCGCCGGCGCCGTCCGGAAGGTGCCGGACTCGGCGTAGCCGTCGGTGGAAGACGCTTCGTAGAAGTAGCGCGTGCCGGGTTCCAGCCCGCGCAGCGTGATCGCGTGCAGATGCGTGCCGCCCCCGTCGCGTTCGAGACCGCCGTAGTTGGTCGAAGTGCCGTAGCGGACCGTGCCGCGGCCCGCTTCCGTCCGATCCCACGTGATCGTGGCCGTCGTGGCCGGGTCTTCCGTCCAACTGGCCCGGGCGGGCGTGCGGTAGGCCTGTCCGGAGGCCAGCGTCGCTCCCAACAGCGGAACGATTCCGACCCGCGCCAGCCAATTCGCTTTTCGGCCCATGTTTGCCCCTTTTCTCTGGAAAATAGCCCTCGCAGGCGCGGGCCGGCAAGTCGAAACGTTTCGATGGTTTTCTTTTTCCCGACGCCCGTGCTAGTTTACCCCCCATGAATCGTTGGTTCCAACGGGTCGGCCTCTGCGCCGCCCTTCTCGCCACCCCGGAGCAGCTTATGGCCCAGGATCCCGTCGACGTCTTGAAAACCGCCAATGCCGGCATCCGCCGCCTCGTCCTGGAGAACGGCTTGGTCGTCCTGCTCAAGGAGGACCGCAGCGCGCCCATGGTCGCCCTCCAGTTCTGGGTCGGCGCCGGATCCATCCACGAGGCGGAAAACCTCGGCGGCGGGCTGTCGCACTATCTCGAACACATGATCTTCAAGGGCACGCCGACGCGCGGCCCGGCCCAGATCTCGCAGGAAATCGCCGACGCCGGCGGCGAAATCAACGCCTACACCTCCAACGACCGCACCGTGTTCCACGCCACCCTGCCGGCCGAGCGCTGGCTCGTCGGGCTCGACGTGCTCGCCGACGCCGTCTTCCACCCCGCGTTTCCCGAAGACGAATGGGCCCGCGAGCGCGAAGTCATCCTGCGCGAAGTGGACATGAGCGAAGACGACCCCGCCCGCGTCCTGAACCGCCTGACTTGGGAAACCGCCTACCGCGTCCATCCGTACCGCGTGCCCATCATCGGCTGGCGCGACGTGCTGACCACCATGGACCGCGACGATCTCGTCGCCTACCACCGCCGCCACTATTCCCCCGACAACGTGATCCTCGCCGTCGCCGGCGACGTGCCCCTGGCCGACCTGGAAGCCGCGATCCGCGAACGGCTCGAAAAAATCCCGCGCACCCCGCGCGCGCCGGTCCTCGTGCCGGCGGAGCCTCCGCAATTGGCCGAACGGTTCGCGCGCAAGACCGGCGCCTACGAAGTCACGCGCATCGCCTGGGTCTTCCACGCCACCGACCTGGCCGACCCCGACACGCCGGCGCTGGACGTGCTGGCCTCCGCCGTCGGCTCCGGCCGCTCCTCGCTGCTGGTCAAGCGCCTGCGCGAAGAGCGCCAGATCGTCCTCGACGTGGACGCCTGGAGCTACACGCCCAAGGATCCCGGCCTCTTCGGCATCCATGCCGAATGCGAGCCCGAAAAGGAAACCGAAGTCGTCGCCGCCCTCCGCGCGGAAGTCGCGCGCTGGCAAACGGAGCCGTTCGATTCCGCCCGCATCGAGCAAGCCCGCCGCGAAGTGCTCGTCGGCGCCATCCAGGATCTGTCCGCCATGGATGGCCAGGCGGCCGCGATGGCCTCCGGCGAATTCTACGCCGCCGATCCCCGCCACACCGAGGTCTATCTGGAAAAAGTGCGCCAGGTCACGCCCGACGACCTGACCCGCGTCGCCCGGAAATATCTCCGGCCCGAAAACGGCTCCTGGACCATTCTGGCGCCCGCGGACGCGTCCGCGGCCGGCGCGGACCGCGCCGCCGCCGCCGACCTGCACGTCGAGGACCACGTCTTCCCCAACGGCCTGCGCCTGATCGTCCGCGAAGACTCCCGCCTGCCGATGGCCTACGTCGCCGCGGTGCTCGGCGGCGGACTCCTGGCCGAGGCCGACGGCCAGGCCGGCGTGTCGCAGCTCGCTTCCGACCTGCTCACCCGCGGCACGTCCGAACATACCGCCGCGGAACTGGCCGAACTCCTCGAATCGCGCGCCGTTTCGCTCGCGAGCTTCTCGGGCCGCAACAGCTACGGCCTATCCGCCGCGGGGCTTTCCGAAGATCTCCCCCTCATGCTAGGCACCGTTGCCGAATGCCTGCGCGATTCCCAATTCCCCGAAGACGAACTCGAGAAGCAGCGCGCGCTCCAGCTGGCCGCCATCCGGCGCGCGCTGGAGAAACCCATGACCCACGCCCAGCAGATGGTGCGCGACGCCATGTTCCCCGGCCATCCCTACCGCTTCTCCACGCAAGGCGATCCCGACGCCGTCGCGGCGCTGACCCGCGCCGACGTCCAGGCGCACCATCGCAAGCTGCTGGGCGCCTCCAATCTCGTCCTCGCCGTGTTCGGCGACGTGAAGAAAGACGCCGTCGTGGCCGCCGTCGCCGCCGCGTTCGCCGACCTGCCGGCGAATCCCCCGCCCGCCTGGCCGGCCTTGCCGCCGCCCCCGGCCGGTGCCGTGCGGACCGAAAAACAGCTGCCGTTCAAGCAGACCGTCCTGGTCCGCGCCTGGCCCGGCATCGCCTCCGGCGATCCCCGCGAAGACGCCGTTTCGGTGCTGATGGACGCCCTGAGCGGGCTGTCTTCCGATTTGTTCATCGAAGTGCGCGACAAGCGCGGCCTGGCCTACTACGTCGGCGCCACGCATTTCACCGGCCCGGTCGGCGGCCTGTTCACGATCTACGCGGGCACCACTCCCGAGGGCCGCGCCGAGGTCGAAGCGCAGATCCAGGCCCAGACCGAACGCCTGCGCGGCGCCGGCCTGCGGCCGGAGGAATTTGCCCGCGCCGTCGAACAGCTCCGCGCCGAACAGGCCCGCTTGCTCCAAAACAACGGGGCCATGGCCCAGCAATGCGCGCTCGACGAGCTGCTCGGCCTGGGCTACCGCCACTCCCTGGCCACCGCCGAGCGGTTGCGGAACCTGACGCCCGACGCCGTGCGCGCGGCCGCCGAAGCGATCTTTTCGAGCCCCGGCGAGGCCGTCGCCGTCGTCCTGCCCGGCGACTCCCCGTGAGCCGGCCGTTGCTCCAGCGCAAGCGCACCTGGATCGCGGTCGCGATCCTGGCCGGCGCGGCGCTGGCCGCGCCGCACCGCGCCGAAATCGCCGCGGCGCTCCGGCGGCTGGACTGGGCGGACGTCGAAACCGCCGTGCGCGCCGCGGGCCCCTGGGCGCCGCTGGTGTGCATCGCGCTCAACGCGCTGTTCACCGTGCTGTTCCTGCCCACGACGCTGGTGTGCGTGCTCGTGGCGCTGCTGTTCGGCATCGCGCGCGGCCTGCCGATCTGCCTGGCGGGACTCGCGCTGGGCATGGGCGGCGCTTTCCTGTTTTCCCGCCACCTCGCTCGCGACTGGATCGAGCGCCGCATCGGCCACACCCGCATCTACCGCCGGTTGGAGGAAAACGTCCGCCGCGAAGGCTGGAAGCTCGTCTTTTTCACGCGCCTGCTGCCCATCAATCCCTACGGCTTCCTCAATTACGCCTACGGGCTCACGGGCCTGTCCTTCGGCACCTACCTCGCGGCCTCCATTGCCGGCGTGATCCCCAACGTCCTGGCGCTGATGTGGACCGCCAGGGCCGCGGGCCAGATCGTCCGCGGGCAGCTGGACTGGCGCGTGCTGGCCATCCTGTTCGCCGGGGCCGGCCTGTTCGCCGCCTTGGCGTGGCTGCCGAAGCTCCTGCGCCGCCGGGGTCGGCGGGTCGCCTTGCCCGACGTCGACGAGCCCGAAGAGGACGAAGAAGAAAACGGGTAGCCGTTCCCGGCCCACCCGCAAGACCGCGAGGCTCCTTTTCGCCATGAAAAAAGCGGGGCGCGCCTGCGCGCGCCCCGCCGCCTATTCCGGATGGATCCGGTCTAGTACATGTCGCCCATGCCGCCGCCGGGCATCGGCGGCGCCGCGGGTTCCTTCTTGGGGATCTCGCACACCATCGCTTCGGTGACGAGCAGCAGGCCGGCGATGCTGGCCGCGTTCTGCAGCGCGCCGCGGGTGACCTTGGTCGGATCGATGATGCCGGCCTTGATCATGTCGCCGTACTTGCCGGTGGCCACGTCGTAGCCGTAGGCGCCCTTGCCGTTGCGGACTTCCTGCACGACGATGGAACCGTCGACGCCGGCGTTTTCCGTCAGCTGGCGCAGCGGGGCTTCGCACGCCTTGCGCACGATGTCCACGCCGATCTTGGCTTCGCCCGACACCTTCAGGTCGTCCAGCGCGGCCTGCGCGCGGATCAGCGCGACGCCGCCGCCCGGCACGATGCCTTCCTCGACCGCCGCGCGCGTGGCGTGCAGCGCGTCCTCGACGCGGGCCTTCTTTTCCTTCATTTCGGTCTCGGTCGCCGCG
>DAOTNL010000105.1:0-9395 GCA_035450765.1 Kiritimatiellia bacterium
CCTGCTGCCGGCCCCGAACGAGATCCCGCCGATCATTTCCGCCGTGGCGGCGGATGGCGAGCCGCCCGTCACGCGCGAGCCGACGGACGATTCCCCGTTCAGCGCGCTGGCCTTCAAGATCGTGGCCGACAAGCACGCCGGCAAGCTGACCTACGTCCGGGTCTATTCGGGCACGCTGACGTCGGGCCAGAACGTGCTCAACAGCACCCTGGACAAGAGCCAGCGCATCGGGCGCATCCTGCGCATGCACGCGAACCATTCCGAGAACGTCGACACCGCGCAGACGGGCGACATCGTCGCGATCGTGGGCCTGGCGCACACGCGCACGGGCGACACGATCTGCGCCGAGGACCATCCGATCCAGCTGACCTCGATCGAGTTCCCGGCCCCGGTGGTGTCGATTTCGGTCGCGCCGGAGTCGACGGCGGACAACGAGAAGCTTTCCGCCGCGCTCTACAAGCTGGCGGACGAAGATCCTACCTTCACGGTGGGGGTCGACCAGGAAACGGGCGAAACGATCATTTCCGGCATGGGCGAGCTGCATCTGGAAATCATCGTCGACCGCCTCAAGCGCGAATTCGGGGTGGCGGCGAAGGTGGGGCGGCCGGAAGTGGCCTACCGCGAGACGGCGACGCAGGCGATCGAAGGCCAGTACAAGCACGTCAAGCAGAGCGGCGGCCGCGGCCAGTACGCGCACGTGTGCCTGCGCCTGGAGCCGCTGAAGGCGGGCGAGGGCTTCGAGTTCGTCAACGAGGTCGTCGGCGGGCGCATCCCGGCCAACTTCATTCCGTCGGTGGAAAAGGGCGTGGTCAAGGCGATGACGAGCGGGCCCTACGCGGGCTATCCGATCGTGGACATGCGCGTGACGCTGACCGACGGTTCGTACCACGAGGTGGATTCGTCCGACTTCGCGTTCCAGGAAGCGGGCCGCGCGGGCTTCAAGGAACTGTTCCTGAAGGCCAGCCCGATCATCCTCGAGCCGGTGATGTCCGTGGAAGTGAACACGCCCGAAGAATTCATGGGCGGCGCCACCGGCAGCGTGTGCCAGCGGCGCGGGCGCATCGAGACGATGGAAGAGAAGGGCTCGCAGAAGCTGATCCGCGGCATGGTGCCCTTGGGCGAAATGTTCGGCTACGCGACGGCGCTGCGCAGCATGAGCCAGGGCCGCGCGGGCTTCACGATGCAGTTCGAGCACTACGAAGCCGTGCCGTTCTTCCTGACCGAGCAGATCATCAAGGCCCGCCGCGCGGCCAACAAGATCCGCTAGGAAGATCCGTTCGCGACCGGCCCGTTCCCGGGCCGCAACCGCCCCGCACCGCCGTTTGGCCGGCCCGGGGCGGTTGTCGTCGAGCCGCAATTCCTTCGCTTCCAGCCGGTTGCGGCATCGCAAAGTAAAACGATTTTATCAATGAAAAAACGCTTGACCCGCCCCGTGGGCGTCCGATATTTTGCGTATGGTCACTTGAAGCGCTACTGTAGTGGCACGGTTTAAATAAAGAACAACAAGGAGACGGGAATGAAGAAAATTCTTGTGTTGGCGATGGCGGCGATGCTGGCCGGCGCGGCGTTCGCGAACGATGACGCGAGCAACTACGCGGGCGGATGGGACAACGTGACGAGCTACGGAACGGGCTTCAGCACCTGGTCCTTCACGCAGGCGGGCGGCTACTGGGCGCCGCAGTATTCCACGGATGCGGATCTGTACGATTTCGGCGATATCAGCACGAGCGATCGCGTGTTGGCGCTCAACTACGGCACGGGCTACGTCAACGCCAACCGCGACATCTCCGTCTGGGGCGTCGATTACCTGTTCACCATCGATCTGGCCACCCAGTGGCGCGATGGCAACCGGGGCATCGACCTCCAGGATTCCGGCAACAACACGCTTTGGAATTTCAACATCAGCAATGCCGGCTACGGCGCGACCGGTTGGAGCTATTTCTCCGACATCGTGTTCAACATCGCCGCGTACCAGAACGGCGCGAATCTGGACATCACCGTCGTGGGTTCCAGCGCGGGCGGCGCCTGGACCGGCACGTACAACACCTCGGTGGCCGGCACGCTGGACGGTTTCAGCCTCTACATCGGCGACACGGGCGGCAACAACAACGCCGCCCTGTTGGCCAACAACATGACGGTCTCTCCGATTCCCGAGCCCGCGACCATGAGCCTGCTGGGCCTCGGCGCCTTGGCGATGGTTCTCCGCCGCAAGATGCGCAAGTAGTCCTGCGTTCCAAGAGTACCGCGGGAGCGGCCGGCAACGGCCGCTCCTTTTCTTTGCCCGCGTCCCGCGGCGCGGCCTCGAAAGCGCGAGCTTGCCTGAACCGCGGCCGGCCGGGCCGGGAAAGTCTCAGGGGGCGTTGGCGTGCGCGGGGGCGTGGATGGGCAGGTCGAGGAGCTTCTTGGGCTTGGCGACGGCGTCCTGCAGGGTTTGGCCGGCGAAGACGTGGATGGCGTAGCCGTAGAATTCGCTGCGGTTGCCGGTTGCGCGGAGTTCCTGCTCGCGCAGGCCGCGCGGCACGACGTAGGTGGCGTGCAGCGGCGCGCTGCGCCGGTCCGCGAACGCCTGGCCCAGCGCGATGGGCGACGGCGACACGAGGGCGTGCGTCGGGCGGACGCTGCCGTCCGGATCGGCGTCGTAGAACGTGACAAACACCTGGATGGCGGCGTTGCTGAACAGCTTGGCGTCGGGTGCGAGCGCGAGTTCGGCGTCCAGGACGCGCATTTCGGCGACGTCTTCGTCCGCGGGCATTCTCTGGAGCTGGGGATTGCCGATGCGCACTTGGCGGGGCCAGGTGCCCGGCGCGGCGGCGGCGGGCGTTTGCGGGATCCGGGATTGCAGTTCCCGGAGTTCGGCGAGGCGTTGCCGTTCGCGCTCGGCCCGGGTCCGGAACGAGGAACCGCTGGCGGCTACGCCCAGAACCACGCCCCAGCGGCGGTAGGCTTCATCGAGGTTGCCCCGGGCTTCGAGCAGGCGGGCGTGTTCGACGTGGGCCGGCAGGAAAGCGGGCAGATCCTGGTGGATCTGGTTCAGGAGGCGGAAGGCGCGGGCGTAATCGGCGAACTGGGCGGCGGCGGCGGCTTCGGCCAGGTTGCGCTGGGCGGCCGCGATGGCCGGATCGGCGGCGGAAATGGGCGGCGGCTCGATCAAGGCGAGGTTGGTGTCGGCCGGTTGGAAATCGGCTTGCGCCAGCATTTCGCTGACGGGTGTAGGCGGCGCGTCGGCATTCGTGACGCCGCCGCCCGCCGCGCCCGGCGCGGAACCGGGCAGAACGGCCACCGAAGAGGCCCCGGCGCTCGCCACGGTGCCGGTTTCGGCGGCCCTTTCCGCCGCGAGGGCGGCGCGGGCTTCTTCGCCGCGCGCCAGATCTTCGGCTTCGGTTTCCGGCCGGATGATGCGGCGGGGCCAATCGATCAGGAATGCCAGCAGCCCCAGCTCGAGCGCGACGATCGCGGCCCCGACCAGCAAGGCGGCCGGCTGCAGCAGGCCATGGCTGGGCCGCAGGCGCTGGTGCGGGGCGATGATGTCCTGGAATTCGACGAGCGTCTGGCCGAACGTCAGCCGATCGCCATGGGCGAGGCGGACTTCCGTCGAAACGGGCCGGTCGTTGAGAAGGACGGGCCGTTCGGGGCAGAGGCTGGCCACATAGACGCCCGTGCCGCGCTCTTCGAGCCGGGCATGGCGCGGGGCAAGTTCGGGATCGTCGGGCAGCGGCAGGTGGCTGTCGGCCCCGTTGCCGACCAAGGTGAGGGTCTGGCGGACGACGAGCCGCTTGCCCCGGTGGCGTCCGGATTGAATGACCAACCTATACATGCCGGCGCCAGTGTGCGGGATGGCCCGGGGAATGGCAATTCCGAATTCGGCGCGCTCGGCTGCGCGACGATCTTGGGCCGGGGCGCGGAATCGGGTTGCTTGGCGCGGGCGGCGGAGATAGGATGCGGGGTTGAAAATGGATAGGACTACGTAGGGCATGGCTACCGCCTGGATCACCGGCATTTGCCTGCGGCCGAACCGTCTGGAATGGACGACGTTGCGCCGCGCAAAAGAGGTCTGGGAAATCGTTGCCCAGGGCCGGGAAGACATGCCGGCCGCGGAGGGGGCTGCCGGCTGGATTCCGGTCGCCGCGCTCAAGGCGCGTCTGAAGCAGTTCAAGGGCCGGGTCGTCGTGGCGCTGCCGACGGAGCGCGCGCTGCTGCGGGTGGTCCTGTTGCCGAGCACGGACGCGGACGAATTGCGCGGCATGGCCGAATTGCAGACGGACAAGTTTTCGCCGTTTCCCGTGGAAACCGTGGCCGCCGGCGCGGAAGTGCTGGAGGCGGCTGGTTCGTCTTCGCTGGTGGCGCTGGCGGTGGTGCGCCGCGAGGACGTGGAGGCGGTGGGCGCGGCGTTCCAAGGCGCGGGCGGGGTGCCGGACGCGGTGGACGTGGAAGCGCTGGGGTGGTGGTGGGGGCTCAAGCAAAGCGGCGTTTTGCCGGCGCACGGCACGCAGCTGGCGCTGCGCGCGGAGGCGGGCGGCGTGGAAATGGCCGTGGTCCGCGACGGCGAACCGCTGGCGTTCCGCGCCCTTCCGGCGATGCCGCTCGCCGGCGAAGCGGCCGCGCGCGCGGAGTGGATCGGCGCCTGCGCCGAGGAAATGGCGGATGCGCTCACGGCGCTGGAAACGGAATGGGGCAACGCCGGCGCGCCGACGCTGCACGCGTTCCACGGCGCGGATTTTTCCGCGGCGGACGTGGAGGCGCTGCGGAGCGCGGCGGGCTTGGAGGCGGCGTTCGCGCATCCGCTGGACGGGTTGCCGACGGCCTCCGAAGGTCTTGCGCGGCGGCAGGCGGCCCCGGCCCGGCCGCTGGCGCTGGATCTGGCGCCGGAATCCTGGCGTACGGCCGACGCCGAACGCCGCACGCGCCGCAAGTTGCTGCGCGCGGCCGCCGCGTTCGCGGCGGTCTGGTTGGCGGCGATCGGCCTGTTCACCTCCCTGCTCCATCTGCAGCGCGGCCGCCTGGCGCGCCTGCAGGCGGCCGTCGAGGCGCTCGAAGGCCCGGCGCAGGAAATCCGCCGGCTGCAGGCCAAGTCGCTGGAATTCGCGCAGTACGCGGACCGCACGCATGCGGCGCTGGAGTGCCTGCGGGTGGTGTCGGGCGCGTTGCCCGACGGCGTGGACCTCACCTCGTTCGTCTACCGCAAGGGCGCCACGCTGGCGCTGCGCGGCGAGGCCGACGCGGCCGACAAGGTCTATGCGTTCATCCAGGCCCTCGAGCAGGCCGCGCTCTTTCCCGAAGTGAAGTCCGAAGGCATCAGCACGCGCAACACTCCCGCGGGCACGCGCTCGCAGTTCGGCGCGACCCTGAAACTGCCCGCCGCGGGCGGGGAGGGCGAGCCGTGAAAATCGCCGCGCGCGAACTGAACTTGCTTGGGCTGACGCTGGCGGTGGTGGTGCTGGCGCTGACCTATCTGGCGCTCGAACCCCGCTTCCGGGAATGGACCGAGTTCCGCGACCGCCGCGCGGACCTGCTGGCGCGGCAGGAACTGGCGCAACGGCGGCTGGACAGCCGGCCCGAAGTCGAGGCGCGGCTGGAGACGTTCCGGCGCGGCCTGCCCGTGTTCGCCCCCGGCAAGAAGGCGGAAGCGGAACTGCTGCAGGCGCTGGAGAAAACGGCTGGCCAGCACGAGCTGCGCTTGACGCGCCGGGAAGCGGACGCCGAGCGGCAGGCGGGGGATCTCTACGAAACGGCCATCACCTGCTATTGGGAGGGCGATCTCGAAGCGCTGGTGAATTTCCTCTATGCCCAGCAATCCCAGGGCGCCGTGTCGGACGTGCGCCAGCTTTCCGTGCAGCCCGTCGCCGGCCGCGACGTGCCGCCCGGTTTCCTCAAAGGCACGTTCACGATCGATTTCGCCTACCGCCGGGAAGCCGGCGGTCCGGAGCCCAAACCTGAACCCGCGCCGGCCGCGCCGCCGGCGGAAACGGACCAACCCTAACGGAACCGAGCATGACGTCCATCCGCCTCAATCCCTTCGTCCGCGGCACGACTTGGCTGCTGGTCGCCGCCTTCCTCCTGGCCTCGCTGCCGGGCGGCGCGTTCGCGCAGGACGTGCCGGCCGTCGATGCCCGCGCCCGCGAGCGCATCGCCCAGTTCCGCGCGGCCCGCGCCGGCCAGCCGCCGGCTTCCGCGGCGGACGGCGAGGCGCCGGCGTTTTCCGCCCAGTCTTCGGAGGCGGGCGAATCCAGCCTGGAGACGTCCACGACGACCGAGGGCGAGACCCTCTACCAGCTCAAGCTGAGCAATGCGTCGCTGGACGTGCTGCTGGACGAATATTACGCGCCGCTGACGGGCCGCACGATGATCAAGGCGCCCGGCGTCGCCGGCACCTTCAATTTCAAGGCCCGCGAAAAACTGACCAAAGCCGAGATGATCCAGGCCATGGACAGCCTGCTGTCCATGAACAACCTCGCCCTCGTGCCGCTGGGCGAACGCTTCTTCCGCGTCGTGCAGATCGACAAGGCGCCCACCGAGGGCCTCGCGATCCAGCGCGACGGCCTGCCCGCGGGCCCCGACAGCGACGCGCTCGTCAGCCAGCTGATTCCCTTGAAGTACCTGGAGATGGAAGACGCCAACACCATCGTCCAGAGCATGCTCCACGGCTTCGGCAAGGTCCAGCGGTTCGACCGCATCAGCAGCCTGCTGGTGACCGAAACCGCCACCAACCTCCGGCGCATCCACGAGATCCTCGAGCTGGTGGACCAACCCACGGAGCTGAAGGTCGAAACGCGCGTGTACGAAATCAAGCACGCGAAGGCTTCCGAGATCGCCGCGCGCCTGAACGAACTGGTCAGCGACAGCCAGGGCGAGAAAAAGGAAGAGGTCGCCCAGGTCGCGCAGCCGGCGGCCGCGGTGCGCCGCCCGGCCGGCATGATCCGCGCCCGGCCCGCCGTCGCCCCGGAACCGGCGCCGGCGGCGGACTCCGCCGCCGCGCTCGAAGCCGCCATGGCCGAAAAGGGCATCCTGTCGGGCAAGGTCAAGGTGCTGGCCGACGAACGCACCAACATCATCATCGTCATCTCGCGGCCCTCGAACTTCACGTTCTTCGACAAGATCGTGGCGGTGCTCGACCGGCCCGTGGATCCGGAAGTCGTCGTGCAGGTCGTCGCGCTGGAATTCGCCGACGCCGAGGAAATGGCCGGCCTGCTGAACGATTTCATCGGCGCGGCCAAGTCCGAGACCGACAAGGCGGCGCCGGCGGCCGCCGCCGACTCGGCCGACGGCCGGGCGCGGGCGCTGGAAGATTTCGTGCGGGCGCGCGCGGCGGCCGCGGACCGCGTGCGGCAGGCGGCCGGCGAGGAAGCCGCCAGCAAGATCGGCCAGCTCTCGGCCAGCACGAAGATCCTGGCGGACAAGCGCACCAACACGCTGCTGCTGATGGGCACCAAGGGCGACATCGCCGCGTTGCAGGACGTCGTCAAGAAGGTCGACATCATGCTCGCGCAGGTGCTGATCGAGGCGGTCATCCTCGAAGTCAACCTGAACAACAACGTGGCCTACGGCGTCAACTGGCTGCAAAAGTCCATGACGGCCTACAGCCAGCGGACCGCGGGCGCCAACGGCGGCGTCAGCCTGCGCGAGCCGGTCGCCTCCTGGGGCGGCGCGTTCGGCAACCAGAACTTCGGTTCGGCGGCCGGCGACACCATCACCCGGGCCTCGGCCAGCGCGCTCAATTCGGGCCTGAGCTACTTCTTCACCTTCGCGGACCTCAACATCGACATGGTGCTCGACATGGTCGCCTCCTCGGGCGAAGGCCGCGTGCTGGCCACGCCGGTCATCCTGACGACGGACAACACCGAAGCCGAGATCATGAGCGGCCAGCAGATCCCGATCCGCACCGGCGACACGACCTCGGGCGGCACCATCCAGTCGGACTACGAGTACAAGGACGTCGGCATCCAGCTGAAGGTCAAGCCGCGCATCAACCCGTCGCGCTACGTCACGCTGGAAATCACCCAGTCGGCGGACACGCTGGGCGATCCGGTCGACGTCGGCAACAACGGCAAGATGTACGCGATCAACAAGCGCGAAATGACGGCGTCGATCTCCGTGCCCAGCCGCTCGACGATCGTGCTCGGCGGCCTCGTGCAGACGGACTACCAGAACCTCAACACGCGCGTGCCCATCCTCGGCAGCATCCCCGTGCTCGGCAGCCTGTTCCGCAGCGAGGACACCACGCGCAAGCGCACCGAGCTGCTGGTGCTGATCACGCCCTACGTGCTGATGACGCCCGGCGAGGCGCGCGAGGAAACCGAGCGCCTGCACCGCGCGTCCAACGTCGCCGCGGAAGACTGGTACCGCGGCTGGTCGGACAGCTCGCTGGCGCCGTTCTCGCCCCAGAAGCTCCGCGAACTGGAACTGTCGGAACGGCGGGCGGAAAAAGAAGCGCATCGCGCCCGCGTCCAGGTGCCGAATGCCCCGGATTCCGCGCCGCCCGTCGCCTTGATCGCCCCGGCCGCCGCCGCGGCCGAACCCGCCGCCGCGCCGGCGCCGGCGCCGCTGCCGGCGCCCGAAGAGCCTACGCCGACCGCGCCCTTCGCGTTCGATCCGGCCGTGCCCGCCGAACCGGCGGAGCCGCCGGCGCCCGCGCCGGAAAAATCCGCGAAAAAGTCGCGCCGCAAGGCCGAAGAGGCCAAGCCATCCATGTTCGCCGCGCCGGAAGCGGCGCCCGCACCCGCAGCCAACGGAGGAGCCCCATGAGCGAAGACCCCACCCAGATCATCGACACCTCGGAAGTCCGCGAAGGCGACATCCTGTTCGATTGCCCCTACTGCGGAAAAAACCTCGCCATCGAGGCCGCCGGCGCCGGCCTGATGGTGCCCTGCGTCGGCTGCGGCAAGCCCGTGCAGGTGCCCATTCCCGACGCGGCCACCCCGGAAGCGCCCGTCGCCGCCGTTCCGCGTCCCGTCGTGCTCGCCGGCGAAGATCCCCGGGACACGATCCGGCAGCTCGACGAGGCGCTGGCGATCGCGAACCAGCAGATCGACCGCCTGACCGCCGAAAAGGAATCCCTCCAGGAACGCCGCGCCTTTCTCGAGCAGATCCGCGTGACCGGCGCGGCCCGCCTGGAGCGCATCGCGGCGGAACTCGCGACCCTCCAGGACGCGCTCGACCGCGCTTTGGTCCTGCTGGCCGAAATCCGGGCCGAGAAGCCCGTCTAGGAGCATGCCCGGCGCCGCCTCCAGTCGGTGGACGTCCTACCTCGCCGCGACGGGGCTATTCACCCCGCCGCAGATCGAGGAACTGTCCATCAAGCAGCGGGAAAACGAGGGCGTGCTGACCGCCACCGTCGCGGCGCTGGAATACGCCCGCGAAGACGTCTTCCTGCCCGCGCTGGCGAAGGCCATGGGCGTGCC